>JAJEEA010000004.1 GCA_022821235.1 Vicinamibacteria bacterium | reverse complement strand
GAAGCGGAAGCTCTCGGTCGGCGACAAGATGGCCGGCCGCCACGGCAACAAGGGGGTCATCGCGCGGGTGCTGCCGGAAGAGGACATGCCGCACCTGCCGGACGGCACGCCGGTCGAGATCGTCCTGAACCCCCTCGGCGTGCCGTCGCGCATGAACGTCGGGCAGATCCTCGAGACGCACCTCGGCTGGGCCGCCGCCGCCCTCGGGCTCCATTTCGCCACGCCGGTCTTCGACGGCGCGACCGAGGCCGAGATCAAGGGGTGGCTGGAGAAGGCGGGGCTGCCGCCGAGCGGCAAGAGCCGGCTGATCGACGGCATGACCGGCGAGGAGTTCGAGCAGGACGTGACCGTCGGCTACATCTACATGCTGAAGCTGTCGCACCTCGTCGACGACAAGATTCACGCCCGGTCCATCGGGCCGTACTCGTTGATCACGCAGCAGCCGCTGGGCGGCAAGGCGCAGTTCGGGGGGCAGCGCTTCGGCGAGATGGAGGTCTGGGCGCTCGAGGCGTACGGGGCCGCGCACACGCTGCAGGAGCTGCTGACCGCCAAGTCGGACGACGTCACCGGCCGTTCCAAGATCTACGAGGCCATCGTCAAGGGCGACGCCTCGTTCACGCCGGGACTGCCCGAGTCGTTCAACGTGCTGATCCGCGAGCTTCAGGCCCTGTGCCTCGACGTCGAGCTGCTGAAGACGCGCGCACCGATGCCCGCCATGGCGGAGCCGGCCGTCGAGGAGGACGAGGCGGCGGCCGAGTCTCCGGAGACCGGCGAGGCCGAGACGGTCCCCGTTCTCGACGAGGCGTAGCGAGGAGCATCCCATGAGATCCAGTTTCGCGGACCGCGGCTCGCTGACGGCCGACTTCGACGCCATCCGGATCAGCCTCGCCTCGCCGGAGACCATCCGCTCCTGGTCGCACGGCGAGGTGTCCAAGCCCGAGACCATCAACTACCGGACGTTCAAGCCGGAGCGGGACGGGTTGTTCTGCGCCAAGATATTCGGCCCGGTGACCGACTGGGAGTGCCTCTGCGGGAAGTACAAGCGCATGAAGCACCGGGGCGTGATCTGCGACAAGTGCGGCGTCGAGGTGACCCAGGCCAAGGTGAGGCGCGAGCGCCTCGGGCACATCACGCTGGCCACCCCCGTCAGCCACGTCTGGTTCTTCAAGGGGCTCCCGAGCCGCATCGGGCACCTGCTCGACATCTCGCTGCGCGATCTCGAGCGCATCCTCTACTTCGAGGCGTTCGTGGTCATCGATCCCGGCGACAGCGAGTTCGAGCCGCACCAGCTCCTCACGGAGGAGCAGCACCGGAAGGCGATGGCCGACCACGGCCCGAAGTTCCGGGCCCGGATGGGGGCCGAGGCGATCAAGGAGCTGCTCAAGCGGGCCGACATCCACGACCTCGCGGAGCAGTTGCGGGTGGACATGCGCCGGGAGAACTCGGTGCAGAAGAAGCTCAAGTTCGCCAAGCGGCTGAAGGTCGTGGGCGCGTTCCAGAAGTCGACGAACCGTCCGGAATGGATGATTCTCGACGTGATTCCGGTCATTCCGCCGGAGCTGCGCCCCCTCGTCCCCCTCGACGGGGGCCGCTTCGCGACCTCCGACCTCAACGACCTCTACCGCCGGGTCATCAACCGGAACAACCGCCTGAAGAAGCTCATGGAGCTGAAGGCGCCCGACGTGATCATCCGCAACGAGAAGCGGATGCTGCAGGAGGCGGTGGACGCGTTGTTCGACAACGGCCGGCGCGGCCGCGTGCTGCGCGGGGCGAACAACCGCCCCCTGAAGTCGCTGTCCGACACGCTCAAGGGCAAGCAGGGGCGGTTCCGCCAGAACCTCCTCGGCAAGCGCGTGGACTACTCCGGCAGGTCGGTCATCGTCGTGGGGCCCGAGCTCCAGCTCCACCAGTGCGGCCTGCCCAAGAAGATGGCCCTCGAGCTCTTCAAGCCGTTCATCTACAACAAGCTCGAGGGCCGGGGCCTCGTGTCCACCATCAAGCAGGCCAAGGAGATGGTGGACCAGCAGCTCCCCGAGGTGTGGGACATCCTCGAAGAGGTGATCCGCGAGCATCCCGTGCTGCTGAACCGCGCGCCGACGCTGCACCGCCTGGGGATACAGGCGTTCGAGCCGGTCCTCGTCGAGGGCAAGGCGATCCGCATCCATCCCCTGGTGTGCACGGCCTTCAACGCCGACTTCGACGGCGACCAGATGGCGGTGCACATTCCCCTCGCGCCCGAGGCCCAGATCGAGGCCTCGGTGCTGATGAAGGCCTCGAAGAACATCCTGTCCCCGGCCAACGGCGCGCCGATCACGGTGCCCTCGCAGGACATCGTGCTGGGGTGCTACTACGTGACCAAGGTCAAGGGCGTCCCGGGTCGCGAGGAGCTCGAGCCGTCGCATCGGATCGTCGGCCGGGTGGCCCTCGAGGACGTTGCGGGCCCGACCGGGAACGAGGTGATCGTGCAGGCCGGCCAGCGGATCTCGGCGGAGCTCGCCGGGCGCCTGCGGGATGCGGGCCGTGACCGCGTCAAGGTCCGGGCGAGGGAGTTCGGCTCCGTCGACGAGGTCGGCCTGGCCCTCGCGGCCGGCGAGATCGAGACCCTCAGCCCCATCCGGCTCCGGCTCAGCGGGGCGCTGATGGACCTGACGGTGGCCCGCGACGATCAGGACGTGCTGAGGACCCCGGTCGAGGAGGTCGACCGCAGGATCATCGACACCACCGCCGGCCGGGTCGTGTTCAACAGCGCGCTGCCGGACGAGATTCCCTTCGTCAACGGCGTTCTGAAGAAGAAGGGGCTCGGTCAGCTCGTCCAGTACTGCTACCTGAAGCACGGCGTCGCCAAGACGGTGGAGACGCTCGACCGGCTGAAGCAGCTCGGGTTCGGGTACGCGACCCGCTCCGGCCTGTCGATCGGCATCGACGACCTCATCGTGCCCGCCCAGAAGGCGTCGATGATCAAGGCGGCCAACGACGAGGTCATCCGGGTCGAGCAGCAGTACCTGGAAGGGGCGATCACGAACGGCGAGCGGTACAACAAGGTCATCGCCATCTGGTCGGACGTCACCGAGAAGGTCGCCGACGAGATGTTCAACGAGATGGAGGGCCTCGGCGGCGGCGGTCAGAACTTCAACGCCGTCTACATCATGGCCGACTCCGGGGCCCGGGGGAGCAAGCAGCAGATCCGCCAGCTCGCGGGCATGCGCGGCCTGATGGCGAAGCCGTCCGGCGAGATCATCGAGGTGCCCATCACGTCGAACTTCCGTGAGGGGCTCACCGTGCAGCAGTACTTCATCTCGACCCACGGCGCCCGGAAGGGGCTGGCGGACACCGCGCTGAAGACGGCCGACTCCGGCTACCTCACGCGCCGGCTCGTGGACGTGGCCCAGGACGTGATCATCTCCGAGGAGGACTGCGGCACCCCGGACGGGATCGAGTCGCGCGCCATCGTCGAGAGCGGCGAGATCATCGAGCCGTTGCGCGACCGCATCGTCGGCCGCGTGGCGCTCGAGGAGGTCGTCGATCCGTTCACCAACGACGTCATCGTGCCCGGCAACGAGCTGATCGTCGAGGACCTCGCCTCGCAGATCGAGGACTCGGGCGTCGAGAAGGTGAAGATACGGTCGGTGCTGACCTGCGCGGCCCGTCGCGGGGTGTGCGCGAAGTGCTACGTCCGCGACCTCGGCACCGGCGAGCTCGCCGAGCTCGGCCTGGCCGTCGGCGTCGTCGCCGCGCAGTCGATCGGCGAGCCCGGGACCCAGCTCACCATGCGGACCTTCCACATCGGGGGGACGGCGTCGCGGGTGTCGGCGCAGTCGACCCTCGAGGCCAAGCACGTGGGTACGGTGCGTTTCGACGGGATCCAGTGGGTCAAGGCGCAGGACGGCACTCTCGTGGTGATGAACCGGACCGGCTCGCTGGTCGTGCAGGACGAGCAGGGGCGCGACCGCGAGCGGTACCCGGTGGTCTACGGGGCCCACCTGAAGGTGTCCGACGGGCAGCACGTCGAGCAGGACCAGGTCCTCGTCCAGTGGGACCCCTACACGTTCTCGATCATCACGGAGAAGCCGGGGACCGTCAAGTTCAAGGACATCGTCCAGGGGACGACGGTGCACGAGGAGGTGGACGAGGTGACCGGCCTGTCCCGCCTCATCATCATGGACTCGCCCGACGAGAAGAAGCAGCCGACGGTCGAGGTCCGGAACGCGGCCGGCAAGCTGGAGCGCAAGTACAACATGCCGTCGCACGCGCACCTGATGGTGGGGGACGGGCAGGAGGTGACGGCGGGCGAGGTCCTCGCCAAGATCCCGAGGGAGACGACCAAGACCAAGGACATCACCGGCGGCCTGCCTCGCGTTCAGGAGCTGTTCGAGGCGCGGAAGCCGCGCGAGACCGCGGTCATCAGCGAGATCGACGGCACCGTCAAGATCGGCAGCATCGTCAAGGGGATGCGGAAGATCATCATCGTCCCCGACGAGCCGGGGGCGGAGCCGCGCGAGTACTCGCTGCCGCGGGGCGTCCACGTCAACGTGCAGGACGGGGACCGCGTGCGGGCCGGCGAGCAGCTCATGGACGGCCCCAGCAATCCCCACGACATCCTGAGCGTCCTGGGTCCGAAGGCCCTGCAGAGCTACCTCGTGAACGAGATCCAGGAGGTCTACCGCCTCCAGGGCGTGACCATCAACGACAAGCACATCGAGGTCGTGGCCCGGCAGATGATGCGGTGGGTGAAGATCGAGGACGTGGGGAGCACCGACTTCCTGATCGACGAGCAGGTGGACCGGTCGCGGTTCCTCATCGAGAACGAGCGGGTCGTCGCCGAGGGCGGCCAGCCCGCCACGGGGCGGCCGCTGCTGCTCGGCATCACCAAGGCCTCGCTCTCCACCGACTCCTTCATCTCGGCCGCCTCGTTCCAGGAGACGACCCGGGTGCTGACGGAAGCCTCGATCTCGGGCAAGGTGGACCACCTCCGGGGGCTGAAGGAGAACGTGACGATGGGCCGGCTGATTCCCGCCGGCACCGGGTACGACTTCTACCGCGGGGTGCAGATCGAGGCCGACGAGCCTCCGCCGCCTCCGCCGCCGAGCCTCGAGGAGCTCGATCTCGAGCGGGAGATGGAGTATCTCGCGGAGCCCGAGACGGCGGGCCGCGATCAGGAGTCTGCCCCGTAGAACGGCGCGGACGCCCGGCGGGGGACGGGGGTGCGGCCGGGCCCCGGGCGGAGGCTGCGACGTTACCTCGCCCCACGCGCCCCTTGCGCGGGGCGAGGTAACGTGTTAACCTCGCAAGGTTCTGGCCGGAGTTGGGACACCCTAGCTGGCTCCGACCGTCGGAGAGGGGCGTGTGAACCGCCGGGCCCGGTTGAGCCCGGCCGGGTGTTCGCGGGCCTTGCGCGACTCGCCTCCTTGCCGTACGGAGCAGGCCCCGGCCCGCTCTCGCGGGGCGACCGGGCTCTTCGTCGCGACGCGCACACACAAATAGGGTCAATCGCGTCGGGTGCCAAGCTGCCGCTTTCAGGCCCGACGCAACTGTCGCAGGCGTCCTTGCCGCCGGCCGGGATGTCGTGACGCATTCGACGCAAGGAGCGGGGTTCGTGCCGACCATCAGCCAGCTCGTGAGGAAGGGCCGTTATCGCATTGAGTCCAAGACGAAGAGCCCCGCCTTGCAGCGCTGCCCCCAGCGCCGCGGCGTTTGCGTCCGGGTGTTCACGCAGACGCCGAAGAAGCCGAACTCGGCGTTGCGGAAGGTCGCCCGCGTCCGGCTGACCAATCAGATCGAGGTGACCACGTACATTCCCGGCGAGGGCCACAACCTCCAGGAGCACTCGCTGGTGCTCATTCGCGGAGGTCGGGTCAAGGACCTCCCGGGGGTCCGCTACCACGTGGTGCGGGGGACCCTGGACACCACCGGCGTGCAGGGCCGGAAGCAGAGCCGTTCGAAGTACGGGGCGAAGCGGCCCAAGGCGTAGAGGCGTCCCGGCTCCGCGGTCGTCGAAGAGGAAAGTGCCATGCCACGCAGACGCGAGGTCCCGAAGCGCGAGGTCCCGCCGGATCCGCTCTACAACAGCACCCTCGTGACCAAGTTCGTGCGCACCATCATGAAGAGCGGCAAGCGCAGCACGGCCGAGGGGCTGCTGTACGGAAGCCTGGACATCATCCGGGAGCGGACCGGCGACGATCCGCTCAAGGTGTTCAAGAAGGCGGTCGACAACGTGAAGCCCAGCCTCGAGGTCAAGTCGCGGCGCGTCGGCGGCTCGAACTACCAGGTGCCCATCGAGGTCAACCCGAATCGCCGGCTCTCGCTGAGCCTCCGGTGGCTGTCGGGCTACGCCCGGGCCCGCAGCGACGGCAAGACGATGCGGGAGAAGCTCGCGAACGAGTTCATCGACGCGTCGAACCTGCGGGGCGGGTCGGTGAAGAAGCGGGAAGACACGCACCGCATGGCCGAGGCGAACAAGGCGTTCGCCCACTATCGTTGGTGAGAACGCGGGAACGCGCAGGCGGAAGCAGACCAGTGGTTGGAGCCGAGTTGGAGATCGCCCCCGCGACCGCGGACCGACGGATCGCGCGAAGCAGGCAGTCACGGGCGGGCAAGGTGATGTCGAGACAGGTGCCGCTCGAGCGGACACGGAACATCGGCATCATGGCCCATATCGATGCCGGCAAGACGACGACCACCGAACGGGTGCTGTACTACACCGGCATCACCTACAAGCTCGGCGAGGTCCACGACGGCACCGCGGTCATGGACTGGATGGCCCAGGAGCAGGAACGGGGCATCACCATCACCTCCGCCGCGACCACGTGCATGTGGCGCGACCACCGCATCAACATCATCGACACGCCCGGGCACGTCGACTTCACGGCCGAGGTCGAGCGATCGTTGCGGGTGCTCGACGGGGCGGTGGCGGTGTTCGACGCGGTGGGAGGCGTCGAGCCGCAGTCCGAGACCGTCTGGCGCCAGGCCGACAAGTACCGGGTGCCTCGCATCTGCTTCGTCAACAAGATGGACCGCGTCGGGGCCGACTTCCAGCGCACGCTGACCCAGATTCGCGAGAAGCTCCAGGCGAATCCGGTGGCCGTCCAGTTGCCGCTCGGCGTCGAGGACGGCTTCTGCGGCGTGATCGACCTGGTCGCGATGAAGGCGGTCCGGTACCGGGACGAGTCGCTCGGCGCCGATTCGGTGATCGAGGAGATTCCACCCGAGCAGCTCGAGGAGGCGACGGCGGCGCGCGAGGCGTTGATCGAGAAGGTCTGCGAGGTCGACGACCGGCTGCTCGAGAAGTACCTGCACGGGGAGCCGATCGCGGCCGGCGAGATCGTTCCGGCCCTGCGCCGGCGGACCGTCGGGTCCGTGCGCGACGAGGAAGCCCCGTTCGTGCCGGTGCTGTGCGGCAGCGCCTTCAAGAACAAGGGCGTGCAACCGCTGATCGACGCGGTCGTCGACTACCTGCCGTCGCCGGCCGACATCCCCGCCGTGACCGGGGCGGCGCCGGACGGCGACGCGGCGCTCGAGCGGCCGGCGCGGGACGACGCGCCGTTCTCGGCCCTCGCCTTCAAGATCATGACCGATGCCTACGTCGGTCAGCTCGCCTTCATTCGCGTGTACTCCGGCGTGATGGCCAGCGGCGCGACCATCTACAACCCGCGGCTCGGCCGCCGGGAGCGGATCGGCCGCCTGCTGAAGATGCACGCCAACAAGCGGGAGGAGATCGAGCAGGTCTACGCCGGCGACATCGCCGCCGCGGTCGGGCTGAAGACGGTGGCGACCGGCGACACCATCTGCGACCGCGCGCATCCCATCCTGCTCGAGGCGATGGAGTTTCCGACTCCCGTCATCGCGCTGGCCATCGAGCCGAAGACGAAGGCCGACCAGGAGAAGCTCGGCCAGGGGTTGGCGAAGCTCACCACCGAGGATCCGACGTTCCAGGTCCGGACCGACGCCGAGACCGGCCAGGTGGTCGTCTCCGGCATGGGCGAGCTCCATCTCGAGATCATCGTCGACCGGCTTCGGCGCGAGTTCGGCGTGGCCGCGACCGTCGGCCGCCCGCAGGTGGCCTATCGCGAGACCCTCACTCGGCCGGCCGAGGCCGAGGGCCGGCACGTCAGGCAGACCGGCGGGCGCGGCCAGTACGGCCACGTCAAGCTCCGCGTCGCGCCGGGGCAGGCGGGGAACGGCTTCGTCTTCGAGGACCGGATATTCGGCGGCGCCGTTCCGAGGGAGTTCATTCCGTCGGTCGAGGCGGGGGTGCGCGAGGCGGTGACCACCGGCATCCTCGCCGGCTATCCCATCGAGGACGTGACCGTCACCCTGCTCGACGGTTCGTCGCACGACGTCGACTCGTCGGAGGTGGCCTTCAAGATAGCGGGGTCCATGGCGTTCCGCGAGGCCGCCCGCCGCGCCGCCCCGGTGCTGCTCGAGCCGATCATGAAGGTCGAGGTCGTGGTGCCGGAGGTGTACATGGGCGACATCATCGCCGACATCAACGGACGCCGCGGCAAGGTGAGGTCGATGGAGGCCCACGGCGGCACGCAGATCGTCAACGCCCGCGTGCCCCTCGCGGAGATGTTCGGCTACGCGACCGAGCTGCGCTCGCGCACGCAGGGGCGCGCCACCTACACGATGCACTTCGAACGCTACGATCAGGTCCCGCAGGCGGTCAGCGAACAGATCGTCGCGCGCATTCAGGGCAGATAGAAGAGGCTATCGCATGGCGAAGGAGAAGTTCGACCGGTCGAAACCGCACGTGAACATCGGGACGATCGGGCACATCGACCACGGGAAGACGACGCTGACGGCGGCCATCACGTCGGTGCTCGCGAAGCACGACGCGAAGAACGTGATTCGTTCGTTCGACTCGATCGACAACGCTCCCGAGGAGCGGGAGCGCGGGATCACGATCGCGACGGCGCACGTGGAGTACACGACGGAGAACCGTCACTACGCGCACGTGGACTGTCCTGGCCACGCGGACTACATCAAGAACATGATCACGGGGGCGGCCCAGATGGACGGGGCGATCCTGGTGGTGGCGGCGACCGACGGTGTGATGCCGCAGACGCGGGAGCACATTCTTCTGGCGCGTCAGGTGGGGGTTCCGTCTCTGGTCGTGTTCATGAACAAGGTGGACATGGTGGACGACGAGGAGCTTCTGGACCTGGTCGAGCTGGAGGTCCGCGAGCTGTTGTCGTCGTATGAGTTCCCGGGCGACGACCTTCCGGTGGTGCGGGGCTCGGCGCTGAAGGCCCTGGAGGGGGACGAGCCGTACATGGCGACGGTCGAGGAGCTGATGGCGGCGGTGGACGATTACGTTCCGCTGCCGGTCCGTGACGTGGACAAGCCGTTCCTGATGCCGATCGAGGACGTGTTCTCGATTTCGGGCCGGGGGACGGTGGTGACGGGGCGGGTGGACCGCGGCATCGTGAAGGTGAGCGACGAGATCGAGATCGTGGGTTTCCAGGAGACGCAGAAGAAGGTGGTGACCGGGGTCGAGATGTTCCGGAAGCTGCTGGACGAGGGGGTTGCCGGCGACAACATCGGGGTCCTTCTTCGTGGTCTGGAGAAGGACGAGGTGGAGCGGGGTCAGGTGCTGGCGAAGCCGAAGTCGATCACTCCTCACACGAAGTTCAAGGGCGAGGTGTACGTGTTGACGAAGGACGAGGGCGGCCGGCACACGCCGTTCTTCAACGGGTACCGCCCGCAGTTCTACCTTCGGACGACGGACGTGACGGGGGTGGCGACGTTGCCGGAGGGCGTCGAGATGGTGATGCCGGGCGACAACGTGGCGATGGAGGTGGAGCTGATCACGCCGGTGGCGTTGGAGAAGGGCCTTCGCTTCGCGATTCGGGAAGGCGGCCGCACGGTGGGGTCGGGGGCGATCACGGAGATCGTCGA
>JAJEEA010000233.1 GCA_022821235.1 Vicinamibacteria bacterium | reverse complement strand
CGGCGGGCGGGGCGTCCGCCGCCGGGGCGTCCGCCGCCCGCGCCGGCAGGTTCGCCAGGGCCCGCTCCGCCATGCCGGCGAAGGCCTCGTCCGAGAGGGACCCGGCCGCGATCAACGTCGCCGAGCCGAGCCGGTACCGCTCGCGGTGGAAGCCCCGGACGTCGTCGACGGTCATCCGCGACAGCGCCTCGTCGGTGCCGATGCCGATGTGCCCGTAGGGGTGGCCCCGGTACAGGGTCTCCAGATGGACGCGGTCCGCGACGGCGGCGGGGACCGTGCGCATCTGCCGCACCCAGGCGCGCTGCAGGTCGCGGACCCGGTCGAAATCGCCGGCCGCGAAACGCGGGCGCGTCACGATCTCGAGGAGCAGAGCCAGCCCCTCGGCGGCATGATTCTCGAGGGTGGTGAGAGATGCCATCGTCGCGTCCGCGCCCACCTGCACCGCGAGCCGCGCGCCGAGGCGGTCGAGGGCGCCGTGCAGCTCCAGGACGGACCGCGTCTCGGTAGCCTCGTCGAAGAGGTCGGCGGTGAGGGCGGCGAGGCCCGGCCGGTCCGGCGGGTCCGAGGCGGAGCCGGCGCGCCACAACAAGAGCCAGTGGACCACCGGCGGCCCCGGATGACGGGCGGTGCGCAGGGCCATGCCCGAGGACAGGCGGTGCCCGACCACGGCGGGGAACCGCGCCGCCGGGGCGGGGCCCGGCCGGGGCAGCCGCGTCCGGTCCACCGCCGCCGTCACGAGACCTCCGCCCGGGCCGATCCGGCCAGGCCCCGCGCCGATTCGCCGGCCGGCACGATGCTCAGAGCCACTCGGCCGCCCGGCGTCAACCGCCGGGCGAGCTCCCTGACGTGGGCCGTCCCCGCCTCGCGATAGCGGGCGAGGTCGCGGCCCAGGAAACCCGGGTCGCCGGTGTAGACGTTGTAGGCGTTGAGCTGGTCCGAGCGGCCGTGGAATCCGCCAACCGTCTGGAGGCCGTACACGAACTGCGCCTCCACCTGGGCGAGGGCGCGCTCGAGCTCGTCCGCGTCGGGACCGTCCCCGGCGAGGGCGTCGAGCTCGCCGCGGATCACGTCGTCGAGGTCGGCGAGGCCGCGGCCGGGGGCGGCCGTCGCGGTGATGCAGAACCAGCCGCTCAGCTCCCGCGAGCCCTGGGCGGCGCTGACGTCGGCGGCGATGCGGCGGTCGTGCACCAGCGCCCGGTACAGCCGCGAGGTCTTGCCGCCGGCGAGGACGTGGGCGAGCAGGTCCATCCCCGCGTCGCCCTCGTCGAACAGCGCCGGCGTCCGCCAGGCCAGATACAGCCGCGGCAGCTCCACGCGGTCCTCGAGCAGGAGGCGCCGTTCCCCCGCCGTCCCGTGCGGCGTGGCCGGCGCGTCCGCCGGTGACGACCCGCCCCGCGGCCGCCCCGCGCGGCAGCCGGGCGGCCCGCTGGGAACCTCCTCGAAGTGGCGCCGCACCGCTGCCATCGCCGCCCCCGTCTCCACGTCGCCGGCCACCGTCAACGAGGCGTTGCCGGGGTGATACCACGTGCGGAAGAACGCGCGGGCGTCCTCGAGCTCGAAGGCCCGGAGATCGGCGACCTCGCCGATGGTCGCCCAGTGATACGGGTGGTCGGGCGGGAAGAGGGCGGACATGAGGGCCATCGACGCCAGCCCGTAGGGCCGGTTCTCGTACTGCTGCCGGCGCTCGTTCAGGACCACCTCGCGCTGGTTGTCGAACTTCCCGGCGGTCAAGGCCGGCAGCAGGTAGCCCATGCGGTCGGACTCGAGCCACAGGGCGAGGTCGAGGGCGTTCGCGGGAACGACCTCCCAGTAGTTCGTGCGGTCGCAGCTCGTCGACCCGTTGACGGCGCCCCCCGCCTGCTGCAGCGGCGTGAAGTAGTTGCGGTCGTAGTGGAGGGAGCCCTCGAACATCAGGTGCTCGAAGAGGTGGGCGAGCCCGGTCCGGCCCGGAGACTCGTTCCGGGAGCCGACGTGGTACCAGAGGTTCACGGCCGCGATGGGACACCGGTGGTCCTCGTGCACGATGACGTCGAGGCCGTTGTCGAGCGTCTCCCGGGTCCATTCCAGCGTCATGATGAATCTTCGGGTTGGGGCGGCGGCACCGGGCCCGCCTGGCCCGCCAATCGTCCCCCGCGGCTTTGCCTGGCGCCCGACCGACCCTCCAGGCGCCTGTTCCGTTCCGCGGCGCGGGCTCCTCGCCCGCCAATCGTCGCCTCCCGGCTCCGCCGCGCGCCCGCTCGGAGCATTCCGCGCCGTTGCACCGCGCGAAATGCTACTCGCCCATGAGCTGGACCACGAAGGGCCGCCGCCGGGGGCGGGTGTCGCATTCGAGCAGCACTATCTGCTGCCAGGTGCCCAGGAGCAGCTCCCCCCGCTCGAACGGAATGGTGAGGGACGGCCCCATCAGCGCCGCCCGCACGTGGCTGGAGCCGTTGTCGTCGCCCCATCGCGCGTGGTGGGCATAGTCGCCGTCGCGCGGCGCGAGCCAGTCGAGGAGCCGGTTCAGGTCCGCGACCGCCCCCGGCTCGAACTCGATGGTGGTCACCACCGCCGTCGATCCGACGACGCTGGCCGTTGCGAGGCCGCTCGACAGGTCGGACTCGGTCACCACGCGGGCCACGAGGGCTGTGATGTCGTGCACGTCCCCCTGGCCGGTGGTCTGCACGTGGTGACGGGTCGTCGTGATCATCGGACGGATCATGGGGCGGTGATGTCGTGCGCGTCCCCCTGGCCGGTGGTCTGCACGTGGTGACGGGTCGTCGTGATCATCGGACGGATCATACTGCGGCCGAATCGCATGGTACGATCGCGCCATGTCCAGCAGCCCCAGCCGCCCGCGGTTCCGCCTGACCATGATCGCCGTCCTCGCGGGAGCCCTCGCCGCGCCCGTCGGGGCCCAGCCGGCGCTGCGCTACGAGCCGCCGGCCGAGTGGATCGAGGAGCCCGCCGCGTCGCCGATGCGGGTCGCGCAGTTCCGGCTGCCGAGGGTCCCCGGCGACCCCGAGGACGGCGAGCTGGTGGTGTTCTACTTCGGCGGGGGCGGCGGCGCGGTCGACGCCAACCTGCAGCGCTGGATCGGCCAGATGGAGCAGCCGGACGGCCGCTCTTCCTTCGAGGTCGCTGCGACGACCGCGTTCGACGCCAACGGGCTCGACGTCACCCTCCTCGACGTGCCCGGCACCTACGTGGCGGCGGTCCGCCCGGGGGCGGCCGAGCGCCTCGACAAGCCGGACTTCCGGCTGCTGGCGGCGGTGGTGGAGAGCCCGGTCGGCCCCTGGTTCTTCAAGCTCACGGGACCCGCCCGCACCATCGCCCGCTGGGACGCGGCGTTCGGGGCGTTCCTGCGCGGGGTCCGGGTGGAACCGGCCGGCCCCGGCCGCTGAGCGCCCGCCGCGCGACGTGGGCGACCGAACGGCTGCGAACCCGTGCTCACGCCAGGAGTCGGCGCCGCGGAACGGCGGCGGACTCCCGGGAGTCTCCTGCGGCGGAGACTCCTAGCCCGGAGAGCGTCGCCTGCGGCTCCGCTCACCGCCCAACCAACCCTGCCGGGAGTGCACCGTTCTACGGCGCAGACTCCTAGGCGGGACTCGCGGGCGGCGGCAGAGGCGACGGCGAAGCCGGGGGCGGAATGGGCGGCGGCGGCCCCGCGACGGCCGCCGGTTCGCCGCCGAACCAGTTCAGGATGACGGCCCCGGAGCCCGCCGTCCAGGCCACGTACTCGACCAGGAAGCCGGTCACCCCGAGGATCACCGCGAAGAAGCGGAACGGCCCGCCTATCAGGTCCAGCGCGTCGCCGAAGAACGCGGGGGCCATCAACAGCACCAGGCCGACCCAGAACAGCACGAGGTCGGACTGCTGCCCCCGGGCGAACAGCCGGCTGACGAGCTGGACGACGCCGGTGAATCCGAGCAGGAGGACCACCAGGGCCGCGACCAGGACCAGCGGCATCAGCGCCAGCAGCGGGATGCCGATGAGGGTGATGACGAGCAGCACGCTCCCGATGACCAACAGGGGCAGGAACAGAAGCTGGGCGCAGAGCCCGACGACGCCGGCCTTGACCGGCTCGCGGGTCACCCGGTCGGCGACGCGGCGCGCGCTGCCGGACGCGACCAGCAGCACCACCGAGCCGAGGAGGCCGAGGAACGCGAACCGGATGAACGTCTCCATCAGGTCGCTCGACGAGCTGTAGAACGTCGTCGGGCGCGGCCACCAGAACCCGTTCCCGAAGCCGCCCAGGTCGAGGTCGAGCCCTCCGAAGCCGACCTCGTTCAGCGCCCGCTCGAAACGGGCGTCGGGATGCCGCGTCACGCGGCCGCCGACGATGGTGACGTCGCGCCGGACCACGGCCTCGGGTCCGAACTCGGCCGACCCGCCGATCACGACGATGTCCCGGGCGACCTCTCCGTCCACCCGCAGCCTGCCCCCGATCAGGACCACCTCGCCGACCAACCGCTCGTCGGCGGGCACGTGGACCTCCCCGCCGAACCGCACGACGTCGCCACGCACGGTGCGGCGCTGCCGATCCGCCCCGGGAGGTTCGGGTGGAGCCGGAGGCGCAGGTGGAGCCGGAGGCGCGCGGGGGGCCGCCGGAGCCGTCCCCGGCGCGGCGGCGACGACCGCGAGTTCGGCATCGTCGGCCGCAACCGCC
>JAJEEA010000294.1 GCA_022821235.1 Vicinamibacteria bacterium | reverse complement strand
GCGGCGCAGTGGGCGCGGAACAGCGCCAGGTACGAGTCGAGGATGAAGTCGGCCGGCCCCCGGCCCAGGTCGGCGGCCATGCCGACGATGTCGGGCTCGCCGCCCTCGAGCTCGACGAAGGTCCCGATGGGCGCCTCGTCGACCGCGATCACGAGGTCGCCGCGCCGGAACTCCTCGCGGTACTTCTGGTAGCGGAACCAGACGCGGAAGCCGATCCGCTCCAGCACCTGCAGCATCGCCTCGCCGTCGCCCACCGCCGTCTCCAGCTCCTCCCGCACCTTGGTCGTGCCCAGCTTCGGGGCCCCTTTGAAGGTCACCCGGGCCGCGTCGCCGTCGATGCGGACCCGCAGGGTGCAGGCGCGGTCGGCGAGCGGATCGTGCTCGCGGTCGAGCAGGCAGTCGCTCTGCAGGCGCCGTGCCCGCAGGGGCCGCGCCCCGGCCTCGACCACCGCCCGCCGGGCCGCGTCGGGCGTGTCGTACCGGAGCTTGATCTCGCGCTCGACGGGGCCCGTCACGACGCCGCCTCCCGCCACGTGAACGAGCACCCCTTCAGGGCGGGGCGCCCGACCCCCTTGCCGAGCATCAGCACCCGGTGGGTGCCGCCGAGCCCCCCGGGCGCGAGCAGGGTCTTCAGGGCCAGCCGGTGGCGGAGGGCGCCGGCCGTGTCGGCCGCCGCGGCGGGGTCGTCGAGGGCCCCGAGGCCGAGGAGGAAGCGGGTCTGGTCGACCGACCCCAGAACCTCCAGCCCTTCGTCGCGGGCCGCGAGCTCGATCGACGTGAAGTCCACGTGCGACGTGATGTCCCGGTCGCCGGGGTCGGCGAGCCACGCGGGTCCGCCCCGTCCGTCCGGATCGGCGCTCGCCGCGTCCACGAGGTGCCGCTGGAACGTGGTCAGGGTCCCGCTCGCGTGGCGGCCCGCGTACAGCTCCCGCGCGGGATGGCCGTAGTCGACGAGGACGAGGAAGCCCCGCGTCAGGCGCCGGGCCGCGGCGCGCACCCAGTCGACCGCCGCGAGGTTGACCTCGCCCCGCCACCCCGGCCGCGGGGTGACGCCGAGCCGGTCGAGGTAGCGTTCGAGGGCCGGGCTCGACGGCGGCCCGGCCCTCTCGACGAAGCGGCCGCCGTCCGCGTCGACGTACACCTCCCGCAGGCCGTCCGCGGTCATGGTGACGGCGTGGGTGGGCAGGGCGTCGAGCAGCTCGTTGGCGACGATCACCCCGGAGACCCGGTCCGGCAGGGCGGGGGTGCTGGCGTGCAGGCGGTCGCGGTGCCGGCCCAGGGTCGCCGGATGCGCGGCCCGTGCGGCCGGGCTCGTCTCCACCAGGGTCAGCCGCGCCGCCGCGTGCAGGGCGGGATGCGCCGACTCGGCCGCGTCGAGCACGTCGCGGGCGAGCTGGCCGTTCCCGGCCCCGGCCTCGACTAGGTCGAACCCGGCCCCCCCGGCGGCGGCGTGCAGCCGGCGCATCTCGTCGATCTGGGCCGCGAGCAGCGCCCCGAACTGCGGGCCGACGTCCACGCTGGTGTAGAAGTCGCCCGCGCGCCCCGTCCGCCGGGGCGCGCGGGCGTAGTAGCCCAGATCGGGGTGGTACAACGCCATCTCCATGAACGCCGCCACCGTCAGCGGTCCGCGGTCACGGATGCGCCGGGCGATCAGGGTCCGGAGCGCGTCGCTCATCGCAGGGATCGGGGCCCGCCGGAAGCCGCGCCGGTCCCGTGGCGCGGTTTCCGGCCGGACCGGTCGGGTGCGAGACGGAGCCGCAGGGCGCGTTGGCCCGGGCCGGCTCGCCGGGCGCCGCCCGCGGCTCCGCTCGGCGAACCCCCGAGGCACGCGGGCACATCGCGGAAGACGCCTACTCCCGGGTGATCCGGACCACGCTCTGCGCTTCTCCGCGGCTGATCAGGAGGAACGCGACGCCGCCTTCCTCGATCTCGTTCAGCTCCCGGATGGCGTCGGCGGCCGTCGCCACCGGCACCCGGTTGACGCTGGTGATCACGTCGCCGGGGCGCACGCCGCCGGCCTGGGCCGGCCCCCCGGGCTCGACGCCGCTGACGACCGGGCCCCGCGTGTCCCGCGGGAGGTCGAGCTGCCGGGCCGTCTCCGCCGTCAGGTCCTGGAGGTTCATGCCGAAGCCGGTGCTGACGTCCTCGACCTCGACGGCGGCCCGCCGGCCCTCGTTCTCCAGGTCCAGCTCGCCGACCGTGATCGGGACCGTCGTCGGCTCGCGGTCCCGATAGACGCCCAGGTCGACCCGCGTGCCCGGCTGCGTGTCGAAGACCTTCCGCTGCAGGTCGGCGACGTCCTCCACCCGTTCCCCGTCGAAGCTGACGATGACGTCGCCCAGCTCGAGGTCCGACTCGTCGGCCGGCCCGTCCGGCTGGATGACCGACACCATCGCGCCCATGGGTTCGCTCAGCCCGTGGTAATCGTAGTCCTGGTCGGTGACCTCCTGTATCTGCACGCCGATGCGGCCCCGGGTCACCCGGCCGGTGCGGAGCTGGGGCAGCAGGTCGCGCACGGTGTTGATGGGAACGGCGAACCCGATGCCGAGATTGCTCGGCCGGTCGCTGACGATCGCGGTGTTGATGCCGATGACCTCGCCCCGGAGGTTCAGCAGGGGGCCTCCCGAGTTGCCGGGGTTGATGGCGGCGTCGGTCTGGATGACCTGCTGGGGCCGGCCCGGGACCTGGTAGAACGGGCGGCCCACCGCGCTGACCACCCCGACCGTCACCGTGTGCCCGAGGTTGAACGGGTTGCCGATGGCCATCACCCAGTCGCCCGGGCGCATCTGGTCCGAGTCGCCGAAGGTCGCCACCGGCAGCGGGCGGTCCGGCCGCTCGGTGAGCCTGAGGAGGGCGCTGTCGGTCAGGCGGTCCCGGCCGACGACCTCGGCCTCGTAGGACTCTCCCTCGTCGCCGAAGAACGAGATCTCGATCCGGGTGGCGTCGGCCACCACGTGGTTGTTGGTCACGATGAGCCCGCTGCCGTCGATGACGAAGCCGGTGCCGGCCGACTGCGTCCGCCGTTCCTCCTCCCCTTCCGGGGGGTCTCCGAAGAAGCGCCGGAAGAGCTCGTCCTGCTCGCCCCCGAAGAACCGGTCGCGGGCCGGCCGCCGCGACTCGATGCTGATGTTGACGACCATCGGGCTCTGGGCCTCGGCGATGTCGCGGAACGTGTTGGCCCCGAGCTGCCCCGTGATCGGCTGGCTGTCGGCCTGGGCGAGAGCCAGCGGCGCCGGCGCGGCGTTGAAGGTCTGCGCCGCCGAGTCCGACACCAGATCGAGCCGGGCCGCGAGCACGAGGCCGATCGCGACCGAGGTGACCGCGATGAGCATTCCCGAGAAGAACGTGTTCCTGCGTGTAGCCATCCTTGCCTCCACCCCGCTGTCACCCCAGAGACCGGATCTCCTCCTGCCGCGGGCCGGTCACCGTCGCCGTCTCCGGTCCGACGTACAGGTTGATCTCGGTTCGAAGTCCGAAGTCGTCGAAGTACACGCCGGGCTCGATGGTCACGCCCGTGCCCGGCAGTAGCCGCCGTTCGTCGTGGGTCTCGAAGTCGTCGAGGTGCACGCCGTTGCCGTGCACCTCCTCGCCGAGGCTGTGCCCCGTGCGGTGCACGAACCGGTCGCCGAGCCCGGCCGCCCCCACCCGGTCGCGGACGGCGCGGTCGACCTCCCACCCCCGCAGCTCGCGTCCGTCGGCCACCGCCCGCCGGACCAGGTCGACGGCGGCGTCGCGGCCGTCGCGGATGACCCGGAAGGCGTCGGCGTAGCGGGCGGGCACGGCGGCGCCGGTGTAGCCCATCCACGTGATGTCCGCGTAGACCGCGCCCGGCGTGTCCCTCTGCTTCCCCCACAGGTCGAGCAGCACCACCTCGCCGGCGCCGATGCGGCGGTGGCGCCCCGGCGTCGGCAGGTAGTGCGGGTCGCCGGCGTTCTCCTGCGCCGCCACCACCGGCCGCGAGTCGCTGACGAGCCCCGCCTCGTCGAACCAGCCGGCCATCGCGTCCTGCACGTCGAGCTCGGTGAGGGCGGCGCCGTCGCGGAGGCGCCGGGCCACGAGGTCGAACGCCCGGTCCTTGATGTCGTGCAGGGCGGCCGACGCGGCACGGTGCGAGGCCAGGGCATCGGCGTCCCACACCGCCTCGAACCGCTGGATGAGGTCGCCCGAGGAGCGCACCTCGACGCCGAGGGCGCGGACCGCGTCGACGGTGCCGGCGTCGACCCGCGACACGTAGGGGATGGCGCAGCCCGGCGAGTACTCCATCGCCACCGCCGCGCGGCCGGCCAGCAGCCCGCGCAGGCCGGCGTCGAGGGTGTCGTGTCCGGCGTACCGGGTCTTGCCGCCGGGCAGGTGGTCGAGACGGTCGGCCTCGATGGCGTGGACCAGCCCCCGGGGCGGCCCCTCGGCCGGGATCAGGTAGTACCAGCGTCGGGTGGTGAGCTTGGCCGACGCGTCGAACCCCGCCACGCGCCGCGCGATGGGGTTCGACCCGTGGAAGTCGTACAACAGCCACCCGTCGAGCCCGTCTTCGCGCAGGGCGCGCTGGACGGCGGCGAGGTCCAGGCTCATGGCGTGCAGTATAGCAGCGGGCCGATCAGGGCCGGCGGGCGTCCACGTCATCTAACGGTATGGACGCCGCGACCGCCCGGAAGGTCGGCGGACACCGGTGGGCGGGATCCGTTCTTCGAGGGAGCGGGGCGGCCGGACGGTACGCCCGCGGAACGGAACGACCTCTCGGAACGGACCCTTCGCCGTGTTCGGGGGGGGCGACGCTCGGGCACGACGTGTGGGCGGAACGGGATGGCCCCCGCACGGAGACTTCCGTCGAGCCGTTCGCCGCGCCTGAAATGCGAAGGCGCCAGACGGATCCCGCTCCGTCTGGCGCCTTCGGCTCGCCCGCTCCCCCGCCTCCGACGGCCCTGGAGGTCGCCACCGGAGTCATGCGAGCGAACGCGCGGGCTCGTCGAGGGGCCTCACTGGCCGTCTTCGGCCTCTGCGCCCTCTTCCTCTTCGAGCGGCGTCGGCTCGTCCATCTCCTCGAAGAGGGTGGCCTCGATCACGCCGTTCTTGTGGCTGAACTCGTAGTTGTTGCGCGACATGCGGCGGTCGCGGGGAATCCGCAGCTCGACCTCGATGATGTTGCCGGGGAGAAACGGCTTGTCCATGCGGAACGAGCCGCCGGCCACGGTGTCGCCGGCGCGGTCGTACCAGAACTCGTCGACCGTGAACCCGGCCAGCGCGTTGGTCGAGGTGTTCTGGACGCGGAAGGTGGTGACCATCTCGTTCCGCTGCCGCCGCGAGATCGGCTGCAGATAGCCGACCTGTCCGGGGCCGCGAATCGTCGCGACGAGCTCCGACTCGCCCCTGTTCTCGAGCGCCTCGCGCAGGTTGATCTCGACCGCCAGCGGCCTTTCCTCGGCCTCGACGACCTCCTCGCCGCCGCAACCGAACGACATCCCGATCGCCACGAAACAACCGAACAACGCCGCGAGTCTCAGGCCTCTCATTGAACTGACCCTCCGGGTGGAAATCGCGCAGTCTGCAAAGGTGGACGAAATTATAGGGCGGTCCGCCGGAAACCACAACAGAAACTCACATCTCGCCGTTCCAGTCCTCGGGGTCGGCGTGGCTGGTGCGGAATATCTCCAGGTGCCACTTGCCTCCGCCCCACGGCTCGATGACCTCCGCCGCCACCACGTCGACGAGAATCTCGGCGAACGCCCGCCCGTCGGGGTCGCCCTCGAGGTGGTACGCGGGCTCTTCCCACCCGAACGTCGGGTAGAGGACCAGCGTCAGGAACAGGTCGTAGCCGTCGTCGACGACGATCAACTGGCCGCAGGGGCGCTTCAGGGTGGAGTGGTAGACGAGGTACTTCTCGGCGCTGTGCGCGCGGATGTACCGCTTGACGGCGAACTCGCGGGCGACGACGTCCTCGACCGCGACCTTCTTGTCCCAGCAGTCGCGGCAGTACTTCGCGTCGCCCCGCGGCTCCGACACGTCCTTCGCCCCGCAGAGGGCGCACCGGGGCTGGGCGGCCGAACGGGGAGCCATCCCGCCATTCTAGCAGCAGTCTGCGCCGTGCCGCGGCTCGGGTCGTCGGGGGCCGCCGGCCTTCGGGCGGGGTTCCCGGCGACGCCCTCGGACCCCGGGGCGGTCGCCGCCACCGCGCTCCGGGTGCGAGGCGCTCCCCGGCGGCGCCGGTTTCCCCGCGGGGGCGCGCCGGCTGATAGACTGGAATCATGGGCGCCCGACCGGGGCATCTCGGCATTCGGCATCTCGCGCTCTTCGCGAGGGCGTTCGACGACATGCGCCGCTTCTACGTCGAGCGGCTGGGCTTCGCGGTCGAGTGGGAGCCCGACGGCGACAACGTCTACCTGACCTCGGGGAGCGACAACCTCGCCCTCCACCGCGCCGGCCCCGGCGATGCGCCGGGCCCCGGCCGGCTCGACCACCTCGGGCTGCTCGTGCGGCACGCCGACGACGTCGACGGCTGGGCCGCGTACCTCGACGAGCACGGCGTGCCCCTGAAGGCCCGGCCGCGCACGCACCGGGACGGGGCGCGGTCGCTGTACCTCGAAGATCCCGACGGCAACACGATACAGATCATCCACCACCCGCCCATCAGCGGCGGCGCGACCTGACGTGACGGTCGCGGCGCCACCTGCGGGTCGCGCGCCAC
>JAJEEA010000451.1 GCA_022821235.1 Vicinamibacteria bacterium | reverse complement strand
ACCCCCACCACCCCCGCCCGACGACACGCATCGCGTAGACTATGGCTTCCTCCCCCGGCGTATCGCTCCGGGGTCCGGCATGTGTTCCTCGATGCCGCGGGGCAGCCACCCGCCGGCCGCGAACCGCCCCGGCACGCGCATGTCCGACGCGCTGTCAGCGGTGGTGGAAACCCCGTGTCGCACCCACGCCGCAGAGTGCCGGCCGACCGCCATGGCCGCAGACGGCCGGGCGTCGGTTGCGGCATGCGAAACACCCCGGCTCGACATTCGCCACGAAGGAGAACCTCCCCATGAAGGAACCCCTGCTCCGGGCACTGAACGAGGCACAGGAGTACTTCGACCGCAGCACCCGCGCCCTGACCGAGGACGACTCGGGCTACGCGCCCGCGGAGGGCACGTTCACCGCGGCCCAGCACGTGGCGCACGCCGCCCAGACCATCGACTGGTTCGTCGAGGGCGCGTTCAGCCCGACCGGGTTCAGCCTGGAGTTCGAGGCGCTCGATCGACAGGTGCGCGAGGTGACGTCGCTCGCCGACGCCCGCGCGTGGTTCACGCGGGCGGTCGACAATGCCCGCCGGGTGATCGAGTCGACGTCGGACGACGACTGGAGCCGCCCGCTGCCGGCCGGCCCCATCCTCGGCGGCCAGCCGCGCGCGACGATCTTCGGGGCGATTGCCGACCACACGGCCCACCACCGGGGCGCGTTGACGGTGTACGCGCGGCTCCGCGGCAAGACCCCGCCGATGCCCTACATGGAGTGAGGGACACCGCCGGGCGCGGGAAGACGAGGGCGACCCGCGCCCCCCGGATGCCCGGCATGGCGTGAGCGGACGCGCCGGAATCCAAGCGGCAGCATGGCAGACTGCGGCCGGTCGGCGCGACGGGCACGGGAACGGATCAGGAGTCTGCGCCGCAGAGCGGCCTTTCCCGCGCAAGAGGCTGACTCCGAGGGGCCGCTCCCGGCGGCATCGTAGCCGCGCGGTAGCCGCGCGCGACGACGTCGGGCTACCGGCGCGGCCGGTAGGTCCACTTCGTCAGCCGCAACGCACCGGCGGCGCCGTCGTGGAAGAGGGTGCCGTTCAGAC
This sequence comes from Vicinamibacteria bacterium, assembly GCA_022821235.1. Classification (GTDB taxonomy): domain Bacteria; phylum Acidobacteriota; class Vicinamibacteria; order Vicinamibacterales; family UBA8438; genus JAJEEA01. Next base: position 1,915 of record JAJEEA010000451.1, on the reverse strand, counting down.
GCGTGACCTCCTCGATGCGCGCCTCGATCCGGAAGTGCCCCTGCTCGGGGTGGGTCGCCTCGGCGACGAGCTCGAGGGTGTCGGCATCGAACTCGATGACGTCGAACGCCACGTTCGCCGGGTTGAGCATCTCGCCGGTGATGGTGTCGCCGTCGACCTCGAACCGCACCGTCGAGGCGTCGTAGCCCGACTCGGGAATCCACTGGCCCGACCACGTGCCGCGCAGGGCGTCGTTCTGCGCGAAGGCCGGGGCGCTCACCAGGAACGCTCCCAGCAGGAACCAGGCTCGTCCACGAGTCTGCGCCATAGAACGGCGCAGACTCGTGGCAGGGTTTGTTGGGGGGCAATCGGAGCCAAAGGCGACGATTTCCGGGCTAGCTCTCATGGCCATCTCCTCCCACGATGACGCGCTCGGAACGCACCGCGGGCGCGCTGCAGACGGCAGCGCCGCTCGCCGATCGAGGCAGAGCACCTCGCGGTGCGCCTGCGCTTCCGAGTTGTAGGTGACGGCGGCCGGCCGGCCGCCATCCGATCCGGACCGCAGACCCTCGCCGCGGTCCCCGGGCCGCGGCGGCGGCCGGCGGCTGGATCAGGAAAGGCAGTGGACCTGCCTTCACGAAGAGTCTACGAGAAACCGGCCGGAGCGTAAAGATCCCGCGCCGAAGTGGCGGACGTGGCGAATCGACCGCATATCTCCTACACTCAAAGGCTACGGAGCGACAAGAACGAAGGGTCCCCGTCGCCGGCATCCGCGATGCACGAGACGTCCGCCGCCGGCCGGCGACGATGCGCGCGCCCGGGGTTCCGTCCGACGAGGAGCACGACGGACCGGCCGGAGCGTGCCGGCGGCCCGCTCGTGCGCCGGCAACGAGCCCGATGCGGGAAGACCCCCGATGTGGATGAGGTAGCGCCCATGCCAGCCCCCAACCCCCTTGCGGCCGCCGGGCTCGCCCTCGCCGCCGGCCTGCTCGCAGCGTCCGCCGCGGGTCAGCCGCGCGTGCACGAGATACGCGTCGAGAGCCCGGCCATGGCCTCGGGCGAGACGATGCCGCGGCAGTACACGCCGGACGGACACAACGTGTCGCCGCCCATCACGTGGAGCGATCTCCCCGAGGGCACGCGGGAGATTGCGGTGGTCTGCGCCGACTTCGGGGCCGGGAGCCCGCCGCCCTGGGTGCACTGGATCGTCTACGGCATCCCCGCCACCGCCGGCGGGCTGCCCGAGGGGCTGCCGATCCTGCCGGAGACGCCGTTGCCGGCGGAGCTGGCCGGGGCCGTCCAGGGGCTGAACGGGTGGCGGCGGCCCTACTACCGGGGGCCGGCGCCGCCGGCGGGCACGCCGCACCTGTACCACTTCACGGTGTACGCGCTCGACGAGGCCCTGGAGCTCGAGCCCGGCCTGACGCGCCGGAAGCTGCTCGAGGCGATGGAGGGGCACGTCATCGGGCGGGGCGACCTCGTGCCGATCTACGAGCGGTTCTAGTGTCCCGGCCGTGAGGGTTCGCGAACGGTGTAAGTCTCTGCAAGTGCCTGCAAGAGCTGAGGTAATGCCGCTCAGAATTGCCCCACGCGGGGCACCGGCAGACTGTCCCGGAACCTCGTTTCCCGGCGGAATGACGCCAGAATGCTCGGTATCGATGACGCTCGAGCGGCGGCCGGTCCCTGCGACCGCCAACCTGGAACCTGCACCGCAGCCGGCCGCCTTCCGCCGGGTGGTGGACGGCGGGCGGACGCGCCAACGGCGACGACAACGAACCGCCGTCGGGCGAGACGCGTGAGATACGTGTAGAGGAGCAACCGATGAAGAACGAGGGTCCGCAGCTCATCTCCCGGCGCGCCCTGCTGCGTCGCGCCGGCGCCGCGGCGGCGGCCGGGGCGGCAGCCGGTACGGGGGTGCCGGCCGCCGCGGAGACGC
>JAJEEA010000104.1 GCA_022821235.1 Vicinamibacteria bacterium | reverse complement strand
TCGACGCCGGGAGGTCGACCGTGATCGTGCGCCAGTCGGGCGTCCCGGCGCCGGCCTGCGCGGCCAGCCCCTGCAGGTCTACCGGCGGGATCGCCGGATCCGGCGCGACGGACAGCCGCCCGCTGGCGTCCGACGCCCACGGCCGCGGCGACTGCTGGAACGGCCGCGCGTCGCCCGCCACGAGATGAACGAGGTCGGCGGCCCACTGGTAGGAGATGGTGGCCCCGCTGAAGCCGATGACGGCGAGCGGCACCGCCGACCAGAAGCCGATCACGTTGTGCCAGTTGAAGTCGCGGGCCCGTCCCCCGAGTCCGCGACGGAACCAGAGCGCCTGCCGCCAGGCGGCGCGGCCCCTCCCCGAGGGCCACCAGAGGTAGACCCCGCTGACGAGCAGGAACAGGAACCCGAGGTTGGCGACCGCCATGATCGTCCGGCCGACGATGCGGTACTCCCCCTCGAGCGCCAGCCACCGGTGGAAGTACATGACGCCGCGCAGGAGGCGCCGCGTTCGCGTGTCGCCGTCGCCCAGCCGCTCGCCGGTGAAGCGGTCGACGTGGAAGGTGACGCCGTCGGCCAGCTCGAACACCGCCGGCTCGCGCGGATCGCTGCTCAGGGCCACGGACGCCAGGGGGCCGGCCGGCGCCTCGGCGGCGACGCGCGCGACGAGCTCGTCGAGCGCGAGCGGCGCGGCGTCCGGGGCCGGATCGGCGCGATAGCCGCGGAGCGCCCACCGATCGAGCTGCGCCTCGTAGGTGAGGAGAACGCCGGTCACCGCCATCAGGAGGACGGCGACGGCGGCGGTGACGCCGACCGCCAGATGGATCCAGAAGATCGCCCTGCGCAAGGACATTGGCGGTCGGGTCTCGCGGCGCGGGTCCGGCCGGCTCCGCGCACCGCCCGGCCGGCTCGGGCGTCAGGAAGCGCCGCCTACGGCGTCTGGTCGGAGTCGGTCGCCTGGTCGGAGTCGGTCGCGGGGCCGGCGTCGCCGGCTCCGTCGGAATCGGTCCCGCCGGGGCAGGCCGCGGTCAGGGCGGCAGCCGCGGCGACCGAGCCGGCCGCGACCGCGCGCGAGAGAAACGAACGGCGGTCGACCCGGACGGTGGTGATGTCCTCGTCGGTCAGCGACATCGGCTCCTGGGGGCTCGCGCCGGGCGTCCGGTCTTCCGATTTCCGCATCACGTGGCTCCTGACTCTGTAAAATGAAAACGAGTCTCAGTATCGTAGTGGGGCTCACCAGGGATGTCAACTCGTGACGCGACCCCCGGGCCCCGACTCGCCATCGGCGGCCATTCGCCCCACCCGCGCCGGCGCGACGCCGTGCGCGACGCGTGCTCGGCCCCCGACTCGCCATCCGCGGCCATCTGCACGGAGCGCCAGCATGACGACGGGCGCACGGAGCACCACCATGGAGCACCACCATGACGACGGACGCACGAAGCACCAGCACGACGACGGACGCAGGAGGCGCCGGCACGACGATGAACGCGCGAAGCGCCGGCACGACGACGAACGCCGAGCCGGCCCCGCCGGTCGACCGCGACTGGTACGCCTGGCTCATCGATCCGCTGCCGACGGCGGAGTTCGAGCGCGACTACTACGAGCAGCGGCTCCTGCACGTCCCGCGCGAGGCGCCGTCCTACTACGCCGAGCTCCTCTCGGTGGACGACCTCGACGTCGTGCTGGGCACCCACTCGGCGGGCCATCGCGACGTCACCCTGGTGCGCGGCGACGGAAACGTTCCCCCCGCCGAGTACACCGGCGACGCCGGCCGCGTCCATCCCGTCGCGGTCGCGAGGCTCTTCGACGATGGCGCGACCGTGGTCTTCAACCAGCTCCACAAGCGCGTGCCGGCGCTGGCGCGGCTGTGCGTCGCGCTCGGGCGGCGCTTCTCGTCGCGGGTCCAGACCAACGTGTACCTCACGCCCCCCGACGCGCAGGGGTTCGCCCCGCACTGGGACACCCACGACGTCTTCGTGCTGCAGATCAGCGGCACGAAGCGCTGGACGATCTACGACACCAGGGTGAGGCTGCCGCTCCGGGGCCAACGCTTCGAGCCCGGCACGCCGCCGGGCGACGTCAGTCACGAGTTCGAGCTCGGCCCGGGCAGCGCCGCTTACCTGCCGCGCGGCCTGATGCACGCCGCCCGCTCGACGGCAGAGGCGTCGTTGCACGTCACGCTCGGGCTCACCGCGTTCACGTGGGCCGAGCTCCTCGTCGAGAGCGTCTCCGCGGCGGCGCTCGAGGAGGAGTCGCTGCGACGGAACCTCCCCCGGGGCTTCGCGGGTGAGGGCTTCCCCGCCACCGAGCGGCGGCGCCTGTTCGACGAGAAGCTGGCGTTCGTGCGCTCGCGGTTCGACCCCGAGGCGGTGTGGCGCCGCTTCGCGGACGAGGTGCTCGCCGCCGACGTCCCGCTGTTCACCGACCTGCTGGGCCAGCGGCTGCGTCCCGCCCGACTGACGCCCGGTTCCCGGGTGAGGCGCCGCGCCGGGCTGCTCGCCGAGGCGGCGACGGAGGGCGAGACGTGCGTCGTCCGGTTCTGCGGGCGCGAGGTCAGGCTGCCCCTCGCCGCATGGCCGGCGCTGCGGTTCGCGACGACGGCCGGCGAGTTCGCGGTCGAGGACCTGCCCGACTGCCTCGATGCCGAGGGGAAGCTGACCCTGGTGACGCGGCTGGTCAGAGAGGGGGTGCTGCAGCGGGCCGGCGTCGCGTCGTCGTAGACGAGAGACGCGCGCTCACGCCCTTGCGGAGGCTCCACGCGATGCCGAGGTGGGCCGGCAGCGCGAGGGCGAAGAACATCGCGTTCGGCTGGGTCGAGGCCGGCGCGAGCTGCCAGACGAGGCCGGCGAGCCCCAGGGCCGCGACGGCGGCGGCGAGGGCGCGGGCGCGTCCCCGCCAGGCCTCGCTCCGGGTGGAGAGGGGCAGCAGGACGGCGAGGCCCAGCAGCAGCGGATTGACGAGGAAGAGGTTCTCGTTCCACCACGAGAAGACGTGGTCCGTGGCCAGCAGCAGGGCGAGGATGGTCCCGGCCCCGCCGGCCGCGAGCGACCACCCGGCCGCGAGGGCGACCATGCCGCGGCGCAGGACCGGCGAGGACCGGACCCGGGGGGTTCCCGCCGCCGCGAACAGGGCCCCGAGCAGCAGCCCGACGGTCAGATAGCGGACGAGCCAGCTCGGCGGCTCCGCCGGCTCGGCCGGGCGCGTGGACGAGTACAGGACCTCTTCCGCCCGCACGAGGGGTCGGGTCTCCCCGCCGCGGGTGATGCGGACCCCTCGGATGCGGTCGCGCAGGGCCAGGGGCAGGAACAGCTCCTCCCACGCCGAGATGGGCCGGTCGGCGGGCGATCCGAGCGCGAGGTCGGCCCCGGTGTAGACGAGGGGATCGACCTGCGTGAGGCGGCGCGCGTGGTGGCGGTAGCTGAGGCCCGTGGCCTGCCCCTCGAACGCGCGGCTCAGCGCGCCGCCGAGCACGCGGTCGAGCAGGTCCCGGATGCGCGTCGAGCAGTTGTCGAGGAAGTACTGGTAGGTGAAGTCGCGGTTGCGCGGCAGGGCGTTGTCGTTCGCCGCGTCGCGCAGCATCGCCTTCTCGGTCGGGGTGAGGTCCAGCTCCTGGAGGACCACCTCGCGGTCGGTCTCGCGGTAGAAGTCGAGCACGACGTCGGTGCGCTGGCGCGCCACCATGTAGAGCATGCGGCCCTGCAGGAAGCGCGCCATGAAGTCGGCCTGCCGGAAGTCGAAGATGCCCCAGTCGTAGGAGAAGTCGCGGCCGGTGCGGGTGTCCAGCACCCGGAGGGCGTTGTGGCCGTAGTGCTCCCACACCGCGTCGCCGGGGCCGGCCGTCACCAGCCAGACCCGCAGCTCGTCGCCGGGTTCGCGCGGCGCGGCCGGCGCCGGGCCCGCGACCGTCCGGTCCTGGGCACCGGCCGCGGCCGGCCCCGCGCC
>JAJEEA010000319.1 GCA_022821235.1 Vicinamibacteria bacterium | reverse complement strand
GCCCCGCGTCGGCGGCCGGGGGGCGGGCGGCGTTCGCCGGTGCGGACACCGCCGGGAAGCGGGGGTCCGCCGCCGGGGGGCGGGCCGCCCTCGAGCGGCTGGTGGCGGCCCATCTTGCGAGCGCGGGCCCCGGCGACTACGTGGCGCTGCTCGCGTACCTGGATCGCAACGAGAAGCACACGGCCGTCCTGCGGCGGGTGCGCTCCCGCATCCGCGACGCCCGGGGGGTGGCGACCAGCGTGGGGTTCGGGCCGCGCTACCTCCATTCGACGGGCCAGTTGTTCAAGGGCGGGCCGGCGACCGGCGTGTTCCTGGTGCTGACGGCCGACGACGGCGACGACGATCTGCCGATCCCCGGCCGGCCCTGCACGTTCGGGGCGGTGAAGACGGCACAGGCGCTGGGCGACGTCGAAGTGCTGGCCGCGCGCCGCCGCCGCGTCTTGCGGCTGCAGCTCCAGGGCGGGGCCGCGGCCGGACTGCCACGCTTCGAGTCGCTCATTGGCGACGCCTTGGGGCGTGCCGCGGCGGAGCCTCGGACGTGATGAAGGGCGTCGCTTCATCGGCCGCCGCCGCGTAGCCGCCCGCGGCGGAGACCCGACGGGCTGAGGGCGTTGGCGGGCTGACCCGTGGCGTGCCGAAGGGCGTCGGCCGCCGCAAGGCCGCGTGACGGCCTGTGGCGGGCAGCCTGCGTACGCGGGCCGCGTGCCCTTGGCCGCGGGCGCCCGGCATGGGCGTCCCGCGGACGACTCACCGCCCGCTCCACGCCGGGGCGCGCCGGGCCACGAAGGCGTCGACCGCGTTCCTGAAGTCGTCGCTGGTGTAGCAGTCGACGATGAGGTCGTGGGCGAGGGCGGGGTCCGGCCGCCGCTCGCGCTGCACGCGGCGGACGATTTCCTTGGTGGCGTGGATCGTGAGGGGGGCGTTGGCGGCGATGGTTCGGGCCGTCTCGGCCACGGTGTCGTCGAGCCGGTCGGCTTCGACGACCTGTGTGGCCAGCCCCGCCGCCAGGGCCTCGGGGGCTTCGAGGAGGCGGCCGGTGAACATCAGGTCCTTGAGCCGCGCCGGCCCCACGAGGTCCAGCAGCCGGGCGCAGTTGGCGGCCGACAGGCAGTTGCCGAGGGTGCGCGCGACGGGGATGCCGAACCGGGCGCCGGGGCCGCAGATGCGGAGGTCGCAGGCGATGGCCATGACGCAGCCGCCGCCGACGGCCACCCCCTGGACCTGGGCGATGGTCGCCGCCTCCACGCGCTCCAGGCGGTCGATCACCCGGTCGAGCCTCGACTCGTACCCGAGGGCGTCGTCCGGGGTCCGCAGGTCCTGGAACTGACTGATGTCGGTGCCGGCCACGAAGGCCCGGTCGCCGGCCCCGCGCAGGACGAGGACCTTCAGCGCGGGTTCGGCGTCGACGGCGTCGCAGGCTTCCAGGAGCGCGTCGTACATCGCCCAGGTCATCGCGTTGCGGGCGGCGGTACGGTTGAACGTGAGGGTGGCGACGGCGCCGTCGACGGCGTAGATGGCGTCGGGGGTGGACACGGGTTCACTCTCCTGGTTCAACGGGGGCCGGCCCCAGAACGGATCGGCTCCTGCAGGGATCGGGCGGCAAGGCGAAGCCGCGAGGTGACGACTGTCGGACGAGGAGCCCGTGGTGAGAGCCCCCGCTGCATTCTACCGGCGATGCACCCCGCGTGGCTGCGTCGCTCCCCGGTCGGAGAGGCGCGCTTCGGGCCCTCGTCGCGCTTCGCCGCGCGGGCGCCTCGGCGCAACTTGGGGGTTCGCCACCGGATCGGCGGGGCGATGACATCAGCACTGGACGGACTGCGCGTGCTCGACCTCACGCAGGTGATGGCCGGGCCGTTCTGCTCGATGCTGCTGTGCGACATGGGGGCCGACGTGATCAAGGTCGAGCCCCCCGCCGGCGACTCGACCCGGCGCATGCCGGGCGGCGTCGGCAGCGACAGCCCCAGCTTCAACGCCGTCAACCGGGGCAAGCGCGGCATCGTCGTCGACCTGAAGCAGCCGGCCGGCCGCAAGGCCGTGCAACGCCTCGCCGCGGTGTCCGACGTGCTGGTGGAGAACTACCGGCCGGGCGTGCTCGAGAAGTTCGGCCTCGACTACGCGGAGCTCTCCCGGCGGTATCCGCGCCTCGTCTACGCGTCCATCTCGGGCTACGGCCAGACCGGCCCGTCCGCCGGCAAGGGGGGCTTCGACCTCGTGGCGCAGGGCGTCTCCGGCCTCATGTCGGTCACCGGCGAGGCGGGGCGCCCGCCGGTCAAGGCGGGGATACCCGTGACCGACCTCGGCGCCGCCCTCTTCGCCGTCGCCGGCATCCTGTCAGCGCTGCTCGCACGGGCGCGCACGGGGCGCGGGCAGCTCGTCGACACGTCGCTCGTCGACGCCGGGGTCGCCCTCTCGGTGTGGGAGGCGACCCAGTACTTCTCGGGGCGCGGGGTGCCGGAGCCGCTCGGGTCGGCGCACCGCATGAACGCGCCGTACCAGGCGCTCCGGTGCGCCGACGGCTACCTGACCATCGGGGCCGCCAACGACCGCACGTTCCGGCGCCTGTGCGAGGCCCTGGGCCATCCGGAGTGGGCCGACGATCCCGAGTACCGGGACGACACCCACCGCATCCGCAACCGGGAGGCCCTCGCCGCCCGCATCGAGGCGGTGCTGGAGACCCGCCCCCGGTCGCACTGGCTGGAGCTGCTGGACGCCCGCGGGGTGCCGTGCGGCCCCATCAACGACTATGCCGAGGTGATGGCCGATCCCCACGTCCGGGCCCGCGAGCTGGTGGTCGAGACCGACCATCCGACGCTGGGGCGCATCCCGACGCTGGGCACGCCGATCAAGCTCTCGGAGACCCCCCTCGCGCCCGGCCGCCCCGCGCCGCGGCTCGGCCAGCACACGGACGAGGTGCTCGTCGACGCGGGGTTCGGGGCGGACGAGATCGCCGAGCTGCGGCGGACGGGCGCGGTGGCGTGACGTGGCGCTTCGCGGCCTCCCGGGAACGGAGACGTGCCCTGCGGCAGGGGGCTCCGGCGTGCTGGTGAGATTCGCAGCTCTCCGGGCTTTCCCGGAACCGAGACGTGCCCCGCGGCGGAGGGGCGCGGTGACGCAGGTGCCGGCGCCGCACCGTCGCTTCACGCGGAACGCCGGCAAGACGCCTTGCCGCGGCGGCTCGGGCGGTGGCGTGAGCGCGCTCGCGAGCGGCGGCTCCACCCCGACCCCGACGAGGCCCCTTGCGATGTCCCGGGTGTTTTCGAAAACAGGGCAGTCGGGATCCGTGATTCACTGAAGCTGGCAAGCGGGTGTCGACGACGAACCCGACGAGGACCATGGCACAGAGAACCTATCGCGTTGCGGTGATTCCCGGCGACGGCATCGGCAAGGAGGTCGTGCCCGCGGCCCAGGAGCTGCTCGAGGCGGTCGGCCGGCGGCGCGGCTTCGGCTTCGAGTGGACCGGTTTCGACTGGTCCTGCGAGCTCTACGCGCGCACCGGCAGCATGACGGGGGGGCGCGGCATCGAGGAGCTCGCGCCCTTCGACGCGGTGTTCCTGGGCGCCGTCGGGTACCCGGGGGTGCCGGACCACGTGTCGCTGTGGGGACTGCTCATTCCCATCCGCCGGCAGTTCCGCCAGTACGTCAACCTGCGCCCGGTGCGGCTGTGGCCGGGCGTGCGCACGCCCCTGGTGGACCGCGGGCCTTCCGACATCGACTTCGTGGTCGTCCGCGAGAACAACGAGGGCGAGTACTCGGAGATCGGCGGCCGCCTCTACGCGGGGACGCCGGCCGAGCTCGCGGTGCAGCAGTCGGTGTTCACGCGGGAGGGCGTCGACCGGGTGCTGCGCTACGCGTTCGAGCGGGCGCGGGCGCGGCCCGCGAAGCACCTGACGTCGGCGACCAAGTCGAACGGCATCATCCACACCATGCCGTTCTGGGACTAGCGCTTCGAGGCGGTGGCCGCGGACTATCCCGACGTGCGGACCGACCAGTACCACATCGACATCCTCACCGCCCACCTCGTCCAGCACCCCGATTGGTTCGACGTCATCGTCGCGAGCAACCTCTTCGGCGACATCCTCTCCGACCTCGGCCCCGCCGTGGCCGGCTCCATCGGCCTCGCCCCCGGCGCCAACCTCAACCCCGACCGCACGCACCCCTCGATGTTCGAGCCCGTCCACGGCTCGGCCCCGGACATCGCGGGGAAGGGCGTCGCCAATCCCGTCGCGCAGATGCTGACCGGGGCGATGATGCTCGAGCATCTGGGGGAGGCGGACGGAGCGCGGGCTATCGAGGCGGCGGTGGAGGCGGTGCTCGCCGCCGGCGAGACCCGCACCGGCGACCTCGGCGGCGCCGCGTCGACGACCGAGATGACCGCGGCGGTCGTCGCCGCCCTGGCTTGAGCGCCGGTCACCGCCGATTGACGCCGGTCATCGATTCGGGAGCGCCGGTAGGCCCGGGGGAGTCGCTCGCAGCGGCGGGAGCCCGGGGAACGCATCGCGGGCAAGGCGGGGAGTGCGGCCGGTCGTCATCTCTCGCCGCGGTCCTCGAACGGGTCGAACACGTCGACCCCGGCCTTCTCGAAGTCGGTGCGGTTCCGGGTGGCGACGACCAACCCGTGGGCGAGCGCGGTGGCGGCGATCAGGCTGTCCTTGATCGGCATGGCCGCGCCCGATGCGCGAAGGTCGGCCACGAGCCCGGCCCAACGGAGGCCCGTGGCGGCGTCCCACGGCAGGCACTGCAGCCGATCGACACCGTCGTCGAACCAGCGCTCCAGCCGCGCCCGCCGCCGGCCCGGCGGCAGCCGCAGGATGCCGAACTTGATCTCGCCGAGGACAATCGGGTCCACGACGAGCGCGCGTTCGTTGCGTCGGAGCCAGTCGACGACCGCCGGGTCGGGGGCCGGCTTCGTCGACTCGCTCAGCACGTTCGCGTCGACCAGGAAGGTCACAGCGTATCCGTGCTCTCCGACTCGATCGGCGCGAAGAAGCCCTTCTCCGGGCAGTCCAGCAGCCAGTCGACGACGCCCTCGTTGGTTGCGGGCGCGCGGCGGACGAGCCGGTACTCGCCCCGTTCGATGCGTTCGACGTCGAACTCCTGGCCCGGCTCGACGTCATCCCGCCGCCGGATTTCGGCGGGGAGCACGATCTGCCCCTTCGTGGAGACGGAAGTTCTCATCGCCCAAGTAAGATACTGTCTTACCCCGCCACGGTCAATGTGCGCCGCCTCCCGCCTCCTTGCGCTCCGGGGGAGAGCGCCTACCTGATCTGCAGCTCCGCCGACACGGTGGCGAGCAGCTCGTCCAGCGTGGCCTTGACTTCCTCCGGGGCGCTGCCGCCCGTTTCGTCGCTCAACACTGCGGCGACGCGGAAGCGCAGGTCGTTGCCGGCGCCCGCCTCCAGCAGCTTCGGCACCAGCTCTGCCAGGTCCTGGATCTGGGAGCCCTCGAGCAGGGCTCCCGCGGCAGGGCCGGGCGGCGGAGGAGGAGGGGGGGCGACCTCCGCCGGACGCTCCAATCGCAACTGCCCGGCCTGGTCGTAGGCGCAGCCCACGGCGGCGCTGCCCTCGGCCACTTCGAGCCAGCGGCTCTCTACGCCCGCTCTGATGCCTTCGCGGACGAGGCCCCAGGGCAGCGTCGTGCGGCGCGACTGGGACAGCGCCCGCGTCAGCGCGGCGCCGTTGGTCGTGCCGTCGCGCCAAGCGCCGGGAAGCGCGTCGGCCGAGAGTTCCTGGGCGGGCACGGGGTCCGGCGGCGCGCGCAGCACCGCCGCGTCGTCCAGCACCCCGTAGGGGATCTGCTCCCTCCAGACCGAGGCGGGACCGTTCGTGAGCCAGACGGTGCCCTGTTCGACCGCTTCGTGAACCGCTTCGTGAACGGTCTGCTCGCTACACTTCGGCACGACCTGCGTGTCCTCGTATCCTTCGCGGGGAATCCGTACCGCGCGGCCGCCCGCGAAGTAGCTCTTGATCGCGCTCACCGTCACCTGCCCGTCGTCCCACAGCTCCGGCAGGACACCGAGGGCGAGCAGGCCCGCCGACAAGGAGGCAAGCTCGCCCTTGCCGGGGAGCACGACTTCGAGCTGCGAGTCCTGACGCGCCTCGGGGTCGACCGCTTCCCGCCACCACGTTCTGGCGCTGCCGTCGGGCCGGACCAGCCGGGCGACGAAGAGGCCGCGCTCCACGCCTTGCAGAACCGTGTCGAGCAGCACCTTCGCGTGCAGCAGCTTCGGCAGGCGCGGGTAGCGCGCGAAGGCGCCCACCAGATCGCTCACGCGGCGGGCGTCGTCGTCGTCGCGCCAGAGATCGTAGGGGCCGTCCGGCAACAGGGTCTCGGCGTCGACCGCCGTCTCCTTGATGCGCGCGCGCTCGTCGTTCTTGATCGCCGGAAAGAGCGGCCCCGGGCCGGCCGCCAGCTTGAACGCCTGCACGGCGTTGTGCTCGTTGACGGTCACGACCACCGCGTAGGCCTGGCGGACGATCTCGGGAACGCGCTCCCGGGCCTCCTTGAGCCGGCGCCTCAGCCGCTCCGCCTGGAACGGATCGACCTTGTGGGCGTCGAGCTGGCCCGAGACGTCCTCCCAGCCCAGCAGGGCGCGGACGGTGGCGCGGGCCGCTTCGAGGCCATCGCGGGACGGGACCGCCAGCACTACCGCGTTGCGGTGGACGCGTGGCCGGTCCGGGCCGGTGGTCTCGTCCAGCACGCGCTTCGCTGCATTGCTCGGCTTCCCGGACTCCGAGGCGGCGTCCGCCCCCAGAATCACGTAGCGGAAGCTGCCGTCGTCACCCACGTCCCGGGGCGAGGCGGGCAACAGGTGGACGGTGGCCCCGGCCGCCTTGGCGCCATCGGTGAGCGTGCGGGTGCTTCGGACCTCATCGCGCAGCCGCTCGTCGACCATCTCCTGACTCACCCGCTGCTGGCAGGCTTCGTCGTGCATTTGACGCAGGTTGGGGCGGTTGCCGAGGCGCCACGACCTGGGCAACGCCGGTGTCGCATCGGGCGCATCCAGATCCGCGTCCTCGTCGTCGAGGAACCACGAGATCTCGCGCCAACGGCGCAGTCCCTTCTCCAGCTCGATGCCGTCTGAAGCGGTGGTTCCCACCATCCGAAGCAAATCCGGCGTGTAGGCCTTCCTCCCGATGGGCTGGGAATGCAGGAAGACGGTGACCACCGCCTGCTCGGCTTCGCGGCCTTGGCCGAGAGCCGGCAGCTCGTCCTGGATCTGCCGGGCCTTGTCCAGCTCCGCTTCGAGCAGCGTGCTCCAGTCCGTCCTGCCTCCCGCGGCGCTCTCGGAGGTGGCGACGCCCGAGAGCTCGCGCACCGCCTCCGAGATGCTCCGCTTGCCGGGTTCGGCCAGCAGGGCCGACGGGCCGATGAGGGGGGCCGTGTCCCACCGCTCGGCCTCCCGCAACGCGGTCGCCAGCGTGCGCAGAATGCCCCGGGTACGCTGAAACCCTTCGAGCTGTGTCCAGCGGCTGTAGAAGACGTCGGTCAGGTCGGGGTGGAACGGAAAGCTCGCAAGAAACCGCTCCTCGGCGGCCGACCTGTTCTTGGCCGTGGTTTCTTCCAGCCTGGCCAGATCGCGCACGATCCCGATGACGTGCGGGCGGAATCCATCGAGGCTTCGAACGTCGTCCGGCTCGAAGAAGCGGCGGCGCAGCACTACCGGCACGTCCCCCTTCTGCACCGGCTGGACGCCCTCCTCGCGTTGCCGCCGGAACACGTCGGACAGCTCGGACGTCAACCTGCTCCCCAGCTCGCCCCGCTGCTTGTGGGGGTCGGTGGCGAGTATCGAGGCCACCATTGCAGCCGTGTCGACCTTGCCCACCGCCTGTGTCAGGTACTGGAAGAAATCGACGATGCGCCCGCGCCAGACGGCATCGAGGCCCGCCTTCTCGCGGGCGTACATCAGGACCTCGTCGACCAGGACCAACGTCGCCAGCCCGCGCCGCCGCGGGATCTCCAGCAACCCGGCAAGGAGAGGTTCGGCCGGCGGTGTCTCGCGCTCGGCGTCGAGTCCGTCGCCATGAATCGCGCGCAGCCCGTCGGCTCCCGCGAGCTGGAACGCCAGCACGCTCCAGGGATGGCGCAGCGTGCGGGTCTCGCCGTCCGGTCCACGGACGCCCTCGATGCCCCGCTCGGCGTCGATCTTGTCGAAACAGAGCGTGGCCGTGAACGCCGCGGGCAGGTCCGCGCCCACGTGCTCGCGGAACTCGTGTACTGCCGGCAGATCAGGCAGGCCCGCCGGGTCGCGGAACAGGTGGCATAGCGTGATCAACGTATGCGTCTTCCCGCCGCCGTAGGTCAGCTCGAGCTGACGCACGGCCTTGTCGCTCCGTCCGGCGAGCCGGGCCGCGACATCCTTCACCAGCTCGCGCAACGCGTGGGTCGGGTAGGTCAGTGCGAAGAACTTCGCCGGGTCCTCGTAGACCGGCCGTCGTCCCTCGGCCAGCGCGACCTCGTGCAGATCGGCTGCGAACTCGGCCAGCGCGAGCTCTCCGGTCCGCAGCTCTTCCTTGAGGCGAACGACTTGGTGCCAGGGGCGCGGGCTGTGGGTCTTGGTCACTGCAGGAGGTGTGTCAGGCGCTGAAGGGCGAGGCCTTCCCGTGCCCTGGAGCGGCGTGGACCTTGTCCGGCCGAGCGAGCTCGTCGCAATCTGCCGCCGATACCGGCAGGAACGTCGCGTGAGGAATCGGCTCCCCGCCGGCCGCGGCCGCCAGGTTGTCGAGCGCCTTCTCGGGCGCGCCGACGGTTCCGGCCAGTTGATAGGCCTCCCCGCAAACCCGTTCGAGGACCAGAATCCGCTGCTCCAGATCCCGAATTCGCATGTCCCTTGCTGTCACGGCGTTCATGATGCTGATCGTATCCCGGAACGTCGGGGCTCCGTATCGTCATGGCGCATCGCCGTAGTCCAGACGCATCGGGTGTGGTCCGGAAGCACCGCCGTGAGTCCGGACATGGGTCTGAATGGACTCCAGCGTGGTGCGCTCCTCCGATTCCCGTTCCGCCAGCTCGGTGACGGCCTGAACGACGCGGGCGAAGATCTCGTGACGCCAGAGTCCGCGCGCTTCGAGGTAGGCGTCGACCCGGCTCTGCTCCCCCGACTTCCAGAGCTGCATCAGCTTGTGGACGCAGTCGATCAGGGGTGGCGGATTGCGGTCCGATGACGGCTCGCCGAGGTCGCGGGCGCGGCGCTGATTCCACGTCTTCAGGCGCACGTCGCTGCCCGACGTCCCGCCGTACTGGTCTCCCTCCTCGTCCCTGGACCTCGAACGTCCGCCGCCCGCGAGCAGATCCAGTCGTCCCGTGAGAGCGGCGTCCGACAGATTGCACGACAGGGCGTACAGAATGCAGGCGCCGGCGGGCGCCGGGGCGAGGCCGAAGTCTTTCCGATGCAGCAGGTAGTAGGTGGTCGGGTCGTCGAGCTGGCCGACGGCGCCCTCGTCCTCGTCGAGGAGTCGGCTCACGACGAACCCCACAACCATCCGGCGCACGCGGCGGAGGAACTCGTCGACGGTCAACTGTCGTCCGGGGGCGTCGGCCTTCCGGACCACGGGATGGCGGCTGAACGCCTCAAGCGCCGGCCCGGTCGCGGCCCACACGAAGTCGGGTCCCCGGATGCACGCGTCCCAGAAGTCGACCAGGCGTTCGGTGACGTTCGTCTGCATGTCGGCCAGCACCCGGTTGTCCCAACCGGGGCGGGCGGTGGCCGGGCGCTTCCGGCAGACCAACCAGATGGAGGAGGCCAGCGCCGCCGACGAAAGTGAGCGCTGACGAGTCTGCCTCTCGGTCTGGATGGGCCAGGAGCCGGTGACCACGAATCCGGCGCGGATCAGGGCCGACACCAAGGTCTCCCAGGCGTCAGGCGACTTGTTGGCGAAGACGATGACGAGCCGGCCGTCGTCCCGTAGCGCTTCACGGAAGCGGCCGAACGCGCGGGCCATACCCGACTCGTAGTTCCGCTTCGACGCCTGACGGTCGTTGTCGAAGCGCGCGGCGTCGTCGATGAGTTCACCGTCGTTCGCTTTCGCGTCCCACTTGGGCCCGAGGGGCTCCGCGAACGCGGCATCGACTTCTGGCGACAACCCTTGAAGTGTGCGCCGCAGCCAGACGTGGAAGAAGTCCATCAGATCCGAGTAGGGAATGGCGTCATAGTAGGGGGGGTCGGTGCAGATCAGGTCGAAGAGGCCGGTGACTCGCGCCGTGGCCGACCGCCGGACCACCTCGGGCGCAGGCGCGCCGATGGCCGCAGCGTCCAAGTGTTCGACGACGCGGGCGACCCACTCGACGGCCTGGACGAAGCCCGAGGTGGTGTCGGTCAGTGGGCACAACTCCACGAAGTCCCAGACCATCGGCAGCGCGAAGCGCGCGAATGTATTCCGGATCTTCTCTGGATCGTTGGTCCACGTTGCGAGCGTACTACCCCTGTCGGCCAGCCGACTGATCGACGCCGCCATGTACGCGACGATTGCCTCGCGCCAGCCCTCCGGGTAGTCGCGCAATTCCCCCGAGCATCGTCGCACGGCCCTGGCGAGGGCGCCGAGCGCCAGAATCTGACGGTCAGTAAACAACGAACGCCACGTGTGGTACCCGTACCCGTCGACGGAGAACGCGCGCGATGCGCCGACGCCTGCCTTCGGGACCGGCTCTGTCGGCACCCCGAAGGGAATCTCCCCGTAGAGCCGTTGCAGATCGTCCGCCTCGACACGCGCGGCCTCCTTCTCCAGCTCCGTTGGCAGGCGGTACTCCTTGCCCAGTTGCCCGTCGACCACCACGGCCGTCATGCGTTGGCCGAGGCGCAGGCTTCGCCCCTCCGCCCGGATGTCTTTGGTCGTCGTTATCGCGCCGCACGTGGGGCACCTCGCGCCGCTCGCGCTCATCGTGCCCTCGCCGAGCACGCGGTCACGCTCCCGCTTCTGCGCGGCGTTGCCGCCGCCGTCGGGCACGTCGTGCTCGATGCCGAAATCCACGCCGCCACCGTCCGGTCGAGGTTCGACGGTGAGGCGAATTCGCTTCTTCGCCGTCTTGCAGAGCCAGCGCGTCTCCAGCAACGGCATCTCCGCCCGACAGCCGCCGCAGCGCACCGTGCGCGCCCACAGATAGGCCACCGCAGGCTTGGCGACCCATCGCGGGTTGCTCTCGTTCTCCAGGTACAGCGAATCGAACTCCGCGTTGAGTGCCCCCGTCGACACCCGGCCGTCAGCGTCGGGCTCGAGAAGACGCGGCGCGCGGCGGCGATGACGGGCGCTCCCAACCGCTGCCACGCGTTTGCGTCCCCTGCGGCGCAGAGGCTCGAACTCCGCATAGGTCGGATACCGTCCCGCCAGCGACCGCCGCGCTCCTGCCAGCACCTGCCGCCCCCAGGCGCGCAAGTGCCACGCCACGCCCGCGCTCGCCGCCGGCGACCCGGCATCGCCCAGCGCTGTCTGCACCGGCTCCCCGTCCCCGTGTCCGAGTTCCGCCAGGACCTCCCGCAGGGCGGCGGGCTTCCGAATGCCGTGCGCTTTCAGGAACGCCTCGACGAACGGCCGGTCCGTCAACGCGAATGGTGGCAACGGCCGCCGCTGACCAACGAGACGTTGCGGGTAGTGCAGCGTGCACCGCAGGATGAACCACGCCACCGGACTGATGTCCGCCGCCACCGTCTCGCAGCCCAGCCGCATCGCCTCGAGCGGGATGGCCCCTCCACCCGCGAACGGATCGAGCACCCGCGGCGCCCGCCCCCCGAACGCGTCCCGAATCTCCGTTCGGAACCGCGCCAACTCCTCGATCCCCTCCCTGTCGCTCTCGCGCCCCCAGTGCAGGACCCCGCCTCGCGTTTCCGCCCGTTCCGCGCCGCCCACGCCCCGCCCCGTCTCCACCCTTCCCGCCATCCGCCCGAGTAGCTTCCGCCGTGCCTCCCGCGTACCCGGATCGCGCAAGAGCGTGGCCAGCAGCGCGGCCCGGCTGGCAGCCAACGGCCGCCGCGCCGGCCAGACGTGCAGGGTCGAGACGTGCCCGTGCCGCACGTTCTTCTCGTGCACCGAGTCGAGCGACACCTGCTTCAGCGGAAACGCGGCTTCGATGAGGCGGTTATCGGCCATGCTTCTCATGGAATTCCTGGAACACCTCAGAACGGAATGTCGTCCTCGGAAAGCTCCCTAACGCTATCCTCTCTTCGAAACGAGAACAACGATTCATGACCGTCAATCCAATTCCAGCCGTTGTCCGTCAGAACAACGGTTTGGTGACGCTCACCATCCATGTTCTCGTGTTCACCAAACTCCAAAAGTCCCTTTTGCTGGAGTCGCCTCAGAGCGACACCGAAGCCGACGCCCGTCAGCCCTGACCTTTCGGCCTCACGCTTCAGGGAGTACATGCTTTCCCAGCTTCCGGGAATGTCCGTAGCCGCCGCGACCGCGAGAACCAGCATTTCTATCTGACTCAGCCCTTCTTGTGGCGCGACTTGTTCCGCTTCGATGACCTGCTTGGCGGCATTCTGATCGACTACTGCCTTGGCTCGCTTCGTGATATCCCGCCGAAGACTCTCGAAGTCTCTCGATGAATCTCGGTTGTACATGATCACCGTTCGATGCTGAATGTCGAACGGCAACTCGTCTCCGCGCTCGTCCGAGCACACCATGATTACAGAACGGCCCGTGGCGAGCGCAAACCCCAGTTCATACCAGACGTTGGCGTTGTTGGTAGTGATGTCGGCCAGACAGATGGTGGCCTTGCGGATGTGTTCCGCGATGGCGTCTATCGGGACTTCCACGCGAGGATCCCGATCGACACGGTAAGGCTCCAGTCCCGCTTGCTCAAGGGCAGGCTTGTAGATGTCGTCGAACCTCTTGTCGAACTTATCCGAGTCGAACGGCTGAATCACGAAACACGTGGGCATTCCGAATCTCCTGGTAGTCTGTCGAATCATTGCGTCATGACGTCGACAGAAATACGTGACGCAGTACTCTAGGCCGATGGTCCTCGGGAAACTCTACCACGAGAACGCGCTCTCCAGCGCACCGACCGCGTCTATGTCAGCCGATGATCCCGGAATGACCATGTTCCTTCGCGGCTGAACTGAAAGCTCCTCCGCAATCCGAAGGCATTGGCAACCTCATTGAAGAACCCGCGCATCTGCCGGGCAGCCTTGCCACGATTCTCGAACGCATCAAGCGTGCGAATTCTGATCGGTCCGAACGAGAGATCGGCATGCGTTTGCGGTTCGGAATAGACCATGTCCGAAAATAAATCATCCCGCTGGTCTTCATTCACCAGGACAAGCTTGTGTCCCTGCACGTTGAGCATGTCGGCATACAACGTCCAGTACTGGGGCCTGTGCGTACTCGTGTGCGCCAACTTTCTGATTTGCTGAAGGGCCTCGATTGTCTCAAGCTCATACAGGCCGTGAATACCTGGACCGCCACAGCGATCCCGGAACATTCTCGCGCTTTCCGTCTCATCGTTGGAGTGGGGCCGTCTTGCAAAGAAGAAGCTGCCCTTCCTGTGAGCGCCGAGGTACCCGGACGGTTGCCGTTGATATTGGTGTTCTGACGTTGTGCCGACGTATGGAATGTCGGCCTCATCAACCAATGGAAAGAGGAGCCCATCCAGGGTCGTCTTCGTTCGCTGGTTCCAGTTGCCGAGTCTCTCGACCCGCACCTGCCAGTTGTTCACATCGAGGTCGCCGGCCCACAGGATGCTGTTCTCGGCCGGGAAGTACTCGTTGGAGGGAACCAGTCCGATCACCATACGCGGTTGTGCTTCCCTGAAGAGGGGTTCATCGTCGGGCAGTCTGACGAGATCGGACACTCTGGCTTTGGTTTCGATGGTGAAGTCCCGGTCCAACTGGTCGTCAATCTCCCGTCCTCTCCGCGTCCGCTGCAGGAGATCGGTGATCTCGGTGTTGGTGAGTTGCCTGCACCTGTTGTTGTCGCGGGTGTAGTAGCCGTTGCGTCCTTTGCCTCGGACCATGTACAGCCCACGATCGATAGGAGGAACGCTCAAAACCACGAAGAAATCGCTGTCGTCTTGTTCGTCTCGCGGAAAGAGGGTGACTTCATAACGCACGGGCGGGTCGGTCGTGTTCTCCGTGATGTTCAGGAGTCGCAGCCTGAAGCGGTCGGTGAAGCGTTGCCAGGGCTCGTGGAGGTTCGGGAACTCTTCTCTTTGCATTCCGGGTGCATCATATGCGCCCGTTGCTTTGTCTTCCCGGACGCCGTAGATGATGGTCCCCCCGGCAGAGTTGGCCATCGCCGTTATGTCCCTCGCGAGATCCTCGGCCTTGTCGTCGAGATTGCGTGTGTCGCGGGGATGCTGTCTCAGGGCATCCATCGTATACTTGAATTCCAGGTGCGAGGTCTCTACGGGACGAGTCGCCAACAGCCTCTCCAGGTCCTCCTTGCTCTCGATTCGCTGTGTTGTCGTTGCTTCAGTCATTGGAACCGCTCCGTCTTCGAGGCGAAAACGCATTCGGATATTTTCTTCAAGCGCACCGCGGGCAACTTCTCGAATCCCTGGGTGAGGGATCGATCTTGATGCCGAGTGATTGCAGGGCGGTGACTCCGAGCAGGGGCTGCGCATCGGCGTCCCCGAAGAGCAGCGTACCGCCGACGATCTGACCCAGGAGCTCAATGCGGGCGACGGTGACGTCGAAACGGACCTCGCTGCCGTCGGCGAGTATGTACGTGCGCTGGGCTTCGGGCTTGAGGCCGATGGCCTCGAGATGCTGTCGGGGGACGAGGCTGTCCGTGGTTCCGGTGTCGAAGAGGAAGCGTCCCTCCCAGCTTTGGCGGCGGTCCGCCGGATTGCTGATGACGACGTTGGCGTTCACGACACCCATCTGGTTCTCCTGTTCATGGCGTTGGGCGGAGGTTGTGGGGCAGTGGTCATCGACCTGAGCTATGCAGGATGCCAGCACGTCCTTTGGGGTCATTGCATGCCGCCGTTGCCCTCGCACGTCGCCGCGTAGATCGTCAGCTTCGTGGCCTGGCCGATCTGCGTCAACTCGGGGCGGCGACCGGAGAGTCGCTGGCTGTCCCGGACGAGGTTCAGGAACCCCTCGCCCATGGCCTCCAGGAAGCTGCCGCCGGTCACGGTGCTCTTGTAGGCGCGCAGGAAGCCGGCGAGGAGCTGGTTGCGCCGGACCGGCTGACAGCCGGCGTACAGGTTCTCAACGGTCAGGGTGTTGTGGAGCGCGCCGGGGTTCTGGAACTCGATGCGGTCTGGGAACAGCCGGATGATGATCTGAGAGCCCTGGACCTCGTAGTCACGGTGCACGACGGCGTTCACGATGGCTTCCTGAAGCGATCGGTCGACGTAGCTCGGATAGTGGTGGCGACCCCTGCCGTCCTTGCGCGAGGCGGTGGGATTCAGGGGAAAAACCTGGAGGTACGTCAGCGCCTGGGCGATCTGGGACGGCAACGGCCCTGTGATTTGATGCCGGTCAACGGCGGCGCCGTCCAGCATGTCCTGCTTGTACGAAGCGACGTCGATGTAGGCGCCGCGGACGTGCTGTTCCGGCTGTTCGGCGAAGAGAAGCATCCCGAGGTACGTGGGGGCGACCCCCGATTCGGTGACGGCGGCCAGCTTGTGGGCCACGAGCGTGGACTGCCAGTCGTCGGGGGGAGACCAGTCCTTGAAGCGGGAGCGGAAGTACTTCTTCAGGAGGATCGGGTCCAGCGCGTCGAGACTGCTCCCGATCACCGGCCGTTCCTCGACCGAACTGGCCAGACGCCGGCGAGTGAACTGGCGGGCGGGGCGGCCGGCGGGAGTCAGGCGGGGGTGGCTGCCGATGCGCTGCGGAGACCACCCGTCGGCAGTCTGGTGGACGTCGAAGCGGGAGGCGGGCACGTCGATGACGAGGCACAGCTTCGGCTCGTCGTCTTCGCCCGGCAAGTACTCCCAATCGAGCCCGGGGACGATCATGGGATTGCAGTTGGTGGTCGCGACGTTGACCACGAACTGCTCCAGCAGATCGCGCTTCCGCGGATCGACGCCGACGACGACGCGGTCGGCGTCGCGGACGCCCATGACGAGGTGCCGCCGCGGGTGTTCGCCATGCTGACGAAGACCTCTGCGAGCTTGGAGGAGGCGCGGCCTGCGTCCGATCCGAACGCGACGCGGTCGCCGCGGAAGACGACCTCCTTGAGTTCCAGCTCCGTGTCTTCGCCGGCCCGAATGGACGACAGTAGCGCTGGGATGTCCATCGTCATGGTGTCTGCTCCGCGGCGTCGATGATCGACTGGGCCGAGACGATCCAGGCGGACGACTCGCGGCGCTTCGCGAGCAGTCGGCGGAACGGGTCGCGGACGCGGACGAGTCGGGGGGCGGGGGTCGCGCAGTGGAAGACGACGTAGAGCCAGTAGCGGTCGCCGAGGTGGAGGGCCTGCTTCCACTCGTTGAGCTCGAGCTGGACGGCGGACTGCGCGGCGCGGCCCTTCACTTCGATGTTCCGCACGTCGCCGTCGGGCAG
Organism: Vicinamibacteria bacterium; assembly: GCA_022821235.1. Classification (GTDB taxonomy): domain Bacteria; phylum Acidobacteriota; class Vicinamibacteria; order Vicinamibacterales; family UBA8438; genus JAJEEA01. The sequence goes on along the minus strand of JAJEEA010000319.1, from coordinate 10,723 downwards.
CATGGCGAGCAGGTCGAAGCCGGGCCAGTCGGGGAGTCCCGCGAGGCGCGCGGCGCCGGGGGTGGAGACGTCGCGTACGGTGCTCCCACGCTCCCGCTCCCACCCGGCGGCGATGCGGACGGCGGTCTCCTCCACCCGGGCATCGTAACGCTCGATCGCGTCGGAGTCGCGGGCGGGGACGACGAGGGCGTGGGCGAGGAAACGCACCTCGCCGGGCGCGATTCTCTCCGGCGCGGCTTGGGTGCGGGCGAGGACGTCGCGGCGCTCCGTGGAGAGAGCGCGCTGCTCGTTCTTTACCGCCTGGAGCTCGTCGTGCGTGTCGGTGCCGGCGGCGCGCCCGGCGAGCTTCGTGCGGCGGGCCGCGAGGTCGGCGGCGCGGAGGTCGAAGCCGATGCCTATCCGGCGCCGCCGCTCGGGCAGCTCGGCGCGCAGAGCGGTGCGGCGTTCCTCGACCGGCCGCGCCGACAGCTCCTGCCCGGCGTACGCGGCGGCGGACGCCCGCATCGCACCCCCCCGGCTCGCCAGCGGCACGGCCCCTGGGGCGACCTCGGGGGCGCCGTGCAGCAGCAGGAGATGCTCGACGGGCAGCTCGCTCAGCGCGCCGTCGGCGTCCTGCCGCAGGCCGAACAGACGTCGTTCCAACAGCCGGGGCTCGCTGGCGCCCGCCGCCTCCACGCCCGCCGGATCCGCGCCCCGGCCCGGCGGATCCGCTCGCACACCCTCGGTGACCAGGCTGCGGCGCCGGGAATCGGTTGCCTGCCCGGCGACCCGGTCTGCGGCCTTCGATCCACCGTCGGCCGGGTCTCGCGGCGACCGCTCGGGAAGGAGGCGGCCGCCGCGCTCCACGACGGAGGCCGCGCCGAGATGGAACAGGTAGGGCGCTTCCGCTTTCGGGTCGGTGAAGATGCCGCCGCGCACCGCGTCGCGGGCGTACTGGCTCGTGATCTGGTCCATCAACGCGTCGAAGACCGGCTCGCCGGGATGGAGCCAGATGCAGGGCTCGTCCGCCGCGGGCCGCCGGACGCACAGGCGCTCGCGTGCCTGACGCGGATGGTCTTCGAGCGCGGGCAGGAGTGCATCGAGCGCCCCCGGCCGGCCTGCCGCCAGGGAGAAGAGGCCGTCGAGATCGCCCCGGATCTCCAGGTCCAGCAAGGAGGCGCTTTTCTGGACGAAGCGTCGGACGTAGCCGGGCAGGAGCTGAAGGTAGCGCTCGCGGTCCATGTCCACCCGCAGGCTGCCGAGGCGCTCGGCCACCTCGCCGGGCTGGCCGTACACGCGCGCGTCGGCGTCCGCGATGGCGTCGACGCGACCCGCGGCGAGCTTGCTCCCGAAGTCGTCGACGACTCGGCGCTCGCCCTCGTCGGTCATTGCCTCGGCCATGTGCTCCCGGAGGGAGCGGTTCTCGAAGAGCCGCCCGATGACGTCGAACACCTTGTCCGATTGCAGCTCCTCCCGGATGGCGTCGAGCTTGTCGAGCAGCACCCGGAGGACGCGTCCCTCGTGCGTGCTGCCCGCGACGAGGTTGAAGATGCGGACGTCGTGCCGCTGACCGTAACGGTGGATACGTCCCATGCGCTGCTCGAGCCGCGCCGGATTCCAGGGAATGTCGTAGTTCACCATCAGCCGGCAGAACTGGAGGTTGATGCCCTCGCCCGCGGCATCGGTCGCCACGAGGAAACGGGCGCCGTCGGGGCGCCGGAAGCGCTCGACCTCGACCTCGCGGGCCGGCCAGGCCAGCCCGCCGTGTATCTGCGCGACGTGGCCTGAGTACCCGAACCCCTCCAGGCGGCGGATCAGGTAGTCGGCGGTGTCCCGATGCTCGGTGAAGACGAGCCACTTCTCCCCGGCGTGGCGCGAATCCTCCAGGACCTCCCGCAGCCTCTCGAACTTCGACTCCCGGCCGGAGGCGGCCAGGCGGCGCGCGCGCTCGGCGAGGTCGGCGAGCACGTCGATCTCGGTCTGCAGCTCTTCGACGGTGACGGCGACCACCGCCCCGAGCATCGCTTCCTCGTAGTCTTCGTGTCGCTCGCCGTCTCCCGCCTCGCCGGCGTCGTCATCGGCGCCGTGGGCGTCGAAGAAGTCCTCGCGGTGCTCGCGGTCGAGCCGTCTCTGCCGGCGCCGCAGCTCCGAGGCGGTGACCCGCCCGGACCGCAGATCGTCGATGGTCTGGTCGATCTTCGCGATCCGTCGTTCGAAGGAGCGCAGGACGGCCACCGTCGAGCTGGCGAGGCGCCGCTGGAATACCCCCATCGCGAGCCGCACGGCCGGGCGGTTGTCGAGGGCCCGGTCGTAGGCTCGACGCAGGTAGGCGGTGGTCGCGTCGTAGAGCGCCTGCTCGCCGTCGGGGCCCGGACTCAGGTCGTAGCTGAACGTGTCGCACTCGCGCCGCCGGTACAGCGGCGTTCCGTCGAGGGCGACCATCTCTTCCTTGACCCGGCGGATGAAGTGGCGGTCGCGAGATTCGCGCGGAAAGCGCCGGAACGCCTCGCTGGTGGCGAACACCCGGGGGTCGAGCAGCCGCCACAGGTAGTGGTAGGGCGTGTCCTTTCCCATGTGGGGCGTCGCCGTCAACAACAGCAGGTGCTGCGCCGACCAGCCCAGTCCGGCGTACCGGCTCGCGGGACCGGCGCAGCCGGCCAGCGCCTCGGCGAGCTCGTACCGCCGGCGCTTGCGCACGCCGTGTTGCTGCTCGACCACGCTCAGCTTGTGGGCCTCGTCGAAGACGACGAGGTCGTAGGGGGATACGCCGGGCTGTCGTAGCGCGTCGAACGTCCGCTCGCCGGTGAGGGTGTCGAGCGACACGATGACGAGGTCGCTCTCCGGTCCGTGGAACGGGTTCTCCGCCACCGCGCGATCCAAGCCCTTGCGGGGCGTGCCCGGGCCGGACGCGATGCGAAACCGCAGCCGGAACAGCGTCCGCAGCTCGCGCTCCCAGTTGCCGACGAGCCCGGCCGGCGGCACGATGAGCACGCGGCGGATTCGGCGGCGGGACAGCATCTCGCGGACGTAGAGGCCGGTCATGATCGTCTTGCCGGCTCCTGCGTCGTCGGCCAGCAGGAAGCGCAGGGGTTGCTGCGGGAGCATCCGCTCGTAGACCGCGATGCGCTGGTGCGGCAGGGCGTCGATGCGCGAGACCTCGGTGGCGAAGGCCGGATTGAACTGGTAGCCGTGGGACAGGCGCACGGCCTCGGCCACCGCCGATATGGCGTCCGGGTTGCCGGCGAAGTCGAGCGGCACTGCCGAGAGGGGAGGCCGGGTGGCCGCCGAAGTCGATGCGCCCGACTCGGCGGCGAGCGCGTCTTCCAGCTCGCGGAGGCGGTTCTTGGCCAGACGTTGCGGACGCGACTGGCCCGATTCCCAGCGGTGGACGGTGATCGGGGTGACGCCCAATCGATCCGCGAACTGGCTCTGCGTCAGCCCCAGGTCCTTACGTATTCGCCGGACCTTGCGGCCGTCAGTGGCGGGCGCGGTGAGTGAAGCGAACTCGTCCACCCGCACAGGGTAGCACAAGTAGCCCCTGTGCGGACAGAACTACCATCTATCAAATGTAATGTCGTCAGCGACATTCATGAAATGTTCGCCTGCTCGCTGTGTTGCGCGGTCTTTCGATGCAGCCGGCTGGATCACTCACCGGGTCGCCGGTTGTACCCAGCCGCCGTGGGCGATCAGCTCTCGCGCCACGCGGGCGCGGCTGTCGACGAGGCCGACGGGGACGGGGAGCCAGGCGGCGACGCGCTCGAGGGCGGCCGCGAGGCGGTCTCCCGCGAGCAGGCTGCCCAGCAGCTCGGTGGCTTCCTGCCGTATCCGCTCGGTTGATCGGAAGAACACGATCTGCGCCAGCGCCGTCTCCGCCTCCACCTCGGCGCCCGGGCGGCTGTCCCACCGCTTCGACACCCGCAGGATGGTGCTCTCGGCGAGGTACGTCTCCATCGCGATGTCGGCTAGGCCCGCGAGGTACGCCTGGTGGTCGGGGTCGAGCAGTTGCGCCTCGTCGAGGTTGTCCCACATCTGTCCGAGCACGAAGAGGAACAGGCGCTTGAGGCCGCCGATGCCGGCGCGCAGGGCCGCGAGGTCGTTGTCGTGGGAAGGACGGCCGGCGGGGGCGGCGGGCAGGCCCGCCACCGCCTCGCGCAGCTCGAGCTCGCCACGGCCGGCCCGCTTGAGGAGGGTCTTGGCGATGCCGAGCCGGCAGATCTCGCTCGTGCCCTCGTAGATGCGGGTGATGCGCGAGTCGCGGTACCAGCGGGCGGCGGGGTACTCCTCGCTGAAGCCGTAGCCGCCGTAGACCTGCAGGGCGTCGTCGGCCACCGCGTGGTACGCCTCCGAGCCGAGGACCTTGGCCATCGCGCACTCGACCGAGAACTCGGCGAACGTGCGCAGCTTGGCGTCGAGCGAGACGGCCCCCTGCCGGCCGAGGTCCTCGATGGCGGCGTAGACGAGCCCCGCCGTCCGGTAGGCCACCGACTCGGCCCCGTAGGCGCGGGCCGCCATGTCCGCGAGCTTGCGCTGGATCAGGCCGAACTCGGCTATCGGCCGGCCGAACTGCCGCCGCTCGGCCGCGTAGCGGGTGGTGGTGGCGAGGGCCTTCTTGGCCGAGCCGGCGCAGTTGGCGCCCATCTTCATGCGGCCGACGTTGAGCGTGCACAGCGCCACCCGGTGCCCCTGGCCGACCTCGCCGAGGAGGTTCCCGACGGGGATGGCGACGTCGTCGAGCTGCATCGCGCACACCGACGAGCCTTGCAGGCCGAGCAGGCGCTCGTGGGGGCCGACGGTCACCCCCGGCGTGTCCCGCTCGAGCAGGAAGGCGGAGAAGGCGGCGCCGTCGACCTTGGCGAATAGGATGAACAGGTCGGCCCACCCCGCGTTGGTGATCCACTGCTTGGAGCCGTTGACGACGTAGTGCGTCCCCCCGGGGTCGAGGACGGCGGTGGTCCGGATGTTCATGGCGTCCGAGCCCGCCTCGGGCTCGGTGAGCGCGAACGCCGCCATCAGCTCGCCCCGCATGCAGCGGTCCAGGTAGCGGTCGATCTGGTCGGCGGTCCCGAAGTTGACGAGGGGGAGGGTTCCGATGCCCTGGTGGGCGAAGACGGTCGAGGCGAGCCCCCCGAGGTGGGAGCGGCACTCGTTCATGCCGGCGACGGCGAGGGGGCTCAGGCCGAGCCCGCCGTGGGCCTCGGGGACCTCGGCCATGAAGATGCCCAGGTCCGCCGCCTTCCTGAACAGGGAACGGATGACCGCGGTGTCGCGCCGATCCACCTCGTCGAGCCGCGGCGCCACCTCCTGCTCCGCGAACTCCCGGATCGAGCGCATCAGCAGGCGCTCGTCCTCGCCCATGTCCTCCGGGCACACGACGTCGTCGGGCCGGACCTCGTCCACGAGAAAGCGCGCCCCGCGCGCTTGCGACGCGATCGTCATCTTCGTCCCCCGGCTCCCTTCCGCGCCTCGGCCGGCGTGGCGGCCGCCGATTCCGCACCGGCCGGCGGCCGCCTCGGCGCCCGGCGACCGGGGCCCCGGGGCGAGCTCTCGCGCCCGGCGCGAGTTCCCGGGCCCCGGCGCGAGGCCGCCCCGGCTATCCCGCCGGCGCCGACGTTCCCCCGAGCCCCGGCGCAAGTCTCCGGTACACAGAAACGGGCCGGCATTCGTGAGATGCCGGCCCGTCCGAAATTGGTTGCGGGGGGGGGATTTGAACCCCCGACCTTTGGGTTATGAGCCCAACGAGCTACCGGACTGCTCCACCCCGCGTCAATCGACCGATCCGCCAGCCGGCCGGGAGCGACCGGCCGCAACCCCTGTCCCGGATCGTTCGTTTATCATAGCAGATCGATTGGATGCGAGCAAGGCCCCGGCCGGCGGCACGCCCGACGCGATGCGCCGGCCGGGCGGCCGGTCGTCGGCCGGGACCGGGACGCGCCGGTCGGTGACGATGAACAGCCGTTCGCCGGGCCGGACGTACCCGAACTCCCGGCGTGCGATCTCCTCGATCGCGACCGGGTCGTTCCGAAGGCGCTCGGCCTCGAGCCGCAGTCGCTCGTTCGTCGCCCGCAGGGCGGCGATGGCGGCCTCGAGCTCGCGGTGCTCGCGCCGAATCTGGAGGGTCGCGGGCAGCCCCCGTTCGCCGACGAGCGCGTTCGCAATGAGGATCGCGGTCAGCAGGCTGAACAGCAGGCGCGCGAAGTGCCGTCGCTGCCAGGGGCGCTCGTCGCCGCGGCGCACCGGCGGAGCGTCGGTCCGCCCGGGGTCGTGAAAGGGGAGCGCCGGCTGCGCAGGCCGTCCTCGGGCCCGGGACGCGGCCTCCGGGCGGCGGTGCGGTCGAGACGGGCGTCGCGCTGCATGAGGCATGCATTCATTGTCTCGGTCGAAACCGGCGCCGAGATTACCCGCCGGCGGGCCGCCCCGCCGGCGGCGGGGGTGGAAGCGTGACGGCATCCGAAGCGGTCGTGGTCCTCATCACGTTTCCGCCGGACGCCGACGTCCGGCGCTTCGCGTCGACCCTCGTCGGCGAGGGCTGTGCGGCGTGCGTGAACATCCTGCCGGACGTGGAGTCCATCTACCGCTGGCAGGGCCGGGTGGAGGAGGCGCGGGAGCGCCAGTTGATCGTCAAGACGCAGAAGGCCCGCGTCGACCGGCTGCGCCGCCGGGTGGGCGACCTGCACCCCTACGATACGCCCGAGCTCGTGGTGCTGCCGGTGGTGGACGGAGACCCGCGCTACCTCGCGTGGATCGCGGAGGCGACGGGGGAGCCGTCCGTCCGCCCCGATCCGGCATGACCGCCCCAGCGCTCTGATAACATCACCGTCGCCCTCCCATGGCTTCGCAGGCGCCGCCGCCCGGTCTTCCCGCGAGCACCGCCGCTCCACCGCCTTCTGCGCCTCCTGGGCCTCCCGCGCCTCCCGCGCCGGCGCCCGGGCCCGGCGGCGGGCGCGGACGCCTGGGGCTCGTCATCGAGGCGCTCGGCGAGACGGCGGAGCTCTTCGCGGCGTCCATGCCCGGCCGCACGATTCTCGCGGTCCTCGTGCTCAAGGCCGTCGTCGGGCTGTCAGGCGGCCCCGCCGCCCCGGGTTGGCTGCGGGTCCTCGACCTGGCGGGAACGGTGGCCCTCGTGGCCGCCCTCGGCTACCTCCTCGTCCGGGTGCTGAACCTCCTGCAGCAGCGCTTCCTGTGGCGGGTCCGGCGGAAGCTCGTGCTCTCGTACGTCCTCATCGGCTTCGTGCCGATCCTGTTGTTCGGGGCGTCCATCGTCGTGTTCGGCGGGTTTCTCCTGTCGACGGTCAGCTCTTCGCTCGTGCAGCGCAGCTTCGCGCAGGTGATGGAGGACGCCGCCGAGCTCGCGGCCATGAGCGCCGTCGACCTCCGCGGGCGCGTCGCGCCGTCGGCGATGCGCGTGGCGCTGTCGCGGCGGGTGGAAGGGGCCCGGGAGCGGTATCCCGGCGCGTCCATCGCGGTGGCGGGGGGGCCGGCGGGCCGCGGCCGCGTCGCCGCCGCCGGGCCGTGGCGCCACGCATCCGGCGATCCGGGGTTTCCCGACTGGCTCGGCGACGACCCCGATCCGGGCGGCTTCGTCCTGACCCGCGGCGAGTCGGGCTGGATGGTGGTGGCGCGCGGCGTGCGGACGTTCGAGGAGGACGGCGTGGCCTACGCGGTGGTCGCCGACGTGCCCGTCACCGGCGACGTCATCCTGCGCATGCAGGCCTCCCGCGGCGTCACGCTCACGGACTTCAGCGTCACCGAGGCCGCCGGCGACGCGGACGCCGGCCCCGCGACGGCGGACGCGCCCCTCGCCGCGGCGTCGTTCGCCGGCGGCCGGGTCTCTTTCGGGGCGCCGCCGCTGGAGGTCGCCTCCGCCCTCGAGCCGAACCTCGTGGCCCCCGTCGACCTCCTCGACTGGTCCTCGGGCCGGCGGGGGCGCGGCCGGGTGGGCTTCCGGATGCCGCTCGCCGTCTTCTCCCGCCAGCTCGCCCGGGAGGTCGACGTCAGCCTGGCGACCAGCTTCCTGTTGGGGCTGACCATGCTCGGGGTGATGTTCCTGATCATCGAGGGGGCGGCCCTGGTGTTGTGTTTCGCCCTCGCGAGGTCCATCACCGGCGCCGTGCACGAGCTGTTCACCGGCACCGAGCGGGTCCAGGCGGGCGATCTCACGCACCGCATCCGGGTCGACACGGAAGACCAGCTCGGCCAGTTGGCCGAGTCCTTCAACGCGATGACCCGCAGCATCTCGGACGGACTGACGCAGGCCAAGGAGAGGCGGCGTCTCGAGGAGGAGCTGCGGATCGCGCGCGACATCCAGATGTCGCTGCTGCCCGAGAGGCCGGCCTCCATGCCCGGTCTGGCCGTGGCCGCGGCCTGCCGGCCCGCGCGGGAGGTCGGCGGCGACTACTTCGATTTCATCCGGCTGGACGAGCATCGGCTGGGGGTGCTGGTGGCCGACGTGTCCGGCAAGGGGACTTCGGCGGCGTTCTACATGGCCTTGCTCAGGGGCGTCGTGCTCTCGCTGAGCCGCTTCCACCAGAGCCCGCGGGAGCTGCTCATCGAGGTGAACCGCATCCTGTCCGCGACCCTCGACGGCCGCACCTTCATCACCATGACCTATGCCGTCCTCGACCTCGCGGCCCGCCGGCTGACCTATGCGCGGGCCGGCCACACGCCCCTGATCCACGTGCCGTGCGCGCCGGAGGGGCCCCGCGCGCCCCGCGTGCTGGCCCCGGACGGGCTGGTGGTGGGGCTGCAGATCGACGGCATCGAGCAGAAGTTCGCGGAGCTGCTCGAAGAGTCGACGTTCCCCATCGAGACCGGCGACCTCGTCGCCCTGTTCACCGACGGCGTGACCGAGGCGATGAACGAGGAATCGGACCTCTTCGGGGAAGAGCGGCTGGCCCGCACCCTGACCGAGCAGGTCCACCTCTCGTCCGACGACCTGAAGCAGCGGGTCCTCGGCGACGTCGAGGCGTTCGCCGGGACCGCGGAGCAGCACGACGACATGACCATCGTTCTCCTGCGGGTCGGCGATGCGCCGTCTCTCCCGCCTGCGAGCCGTCCGTGACCGACGCCGGGCCGCAGGTCGTGTTCCGGACCCAGTCCACGATCGAGGCCGACGTGGTCAGCGGGCTTCTCGAGACCCGCGGCATCGAGGCGGTCATCTCGTCGGGGGCGCCCCACGCCATCTTCCCCCTCACCGTCAGCGGGCTGGGCGAGGTGCGGCTGACCGTTCGCAGCGAGCAGGCCGGGCGCGCCCGGCGCCTCATCGCCGAGTTCGGCCGGCAGGTCTCCGACCGGGTGACGCGCATCCGGGACGAGTTCCGCGCCGTCGAGGAGGCGCTCGGGTACCGCTTCCGCGACCCCGGCCTGCTCGAGCACGCCCTGACCCACCGGTCGCGCGCGCACGAGGACGCCAGCGGCGGGGTCCGCGACAACGAGTCGCTCGAGTTCCTCGGCGACGCGGTGCTCGGGTTCGTCATCTCGGACCGGCTGTTTCGCGAGTGCCCCGACTGGAACGAGGGGCAGAAGTCGAAGGCGCGGGCGGCGCTCGTCTCGTCGGCGGCGCTGGCCCGGGTCGGCGAGCGGCTGGGCCTCGGCGACCATCTCCTGCTCGGCCGCGGAGAGGAGCGGACCGGCGGCCGCACCAAGCGGTCGCTGATCGCCGATACGTTCGAGGCGGTGGTGGCGGCCGTGTACCTCGACGGGGGCGTGGAGGCGGCGGACCGGTTCCTGGAGCTGTGGTTCAGGCCCCAGCTCGACGCCGTCCGCGCCGGCGGGGTCTCGCCCGGCATGACCCGCGACCACAAGTCGGCGCTGCAGGAACGGCTGCAGTCGGAGGAGCGCGGCCTGCCGCGGTACGAGCTCGTGGGCACCAGCGGCCCGCCCCACCGCCGGGTCTTCGAGACCGAGATCCGGGTGGGAGACGAGGCGCTGGCCCGCGGCGAGGGCCGCAGCAAGAAGGAATCGGAGCAGCGGGCGGCCGAGCGGGCGCTCGCGGTCCTGGACGGGTCGGGCCGGGGGTCTGCGCCGTAGGGGGCGGCTCTCGCGGCCGGGCGGCGGTCGCCGTCGAGCGTGAGCGGCTCGCCGGCCGGGCCGGGTGCACGACGTCGCCGTGGGAATGCTCGTCCCGGCGCTGGTCAGGCCGGCGATTCCGGTCGGTTCTCCGCGGCGTTTTCCGTTTCTCGTCGTGCACCCGGGCGGATGCGCGTCTCGGGTGCTTCTGCTACGATCGTTCGCTTGGCGCCGCCGGCCGGAAACCTCCGCAGCAACCGGCTCGACGGCGGGGATCCGCCGGCCGGCTTTCACAGGACGAGGAAGAGCGTGAACATCGCCGTCATCGGTGCGCAGTGGGGCGACGAGGGCAAGGGCAAGGTCGTCGACCTCCTCACCCCCGGCGCCTCCGTCGTGGCGCGTTATCAGGGCGGCCACAACGCCGGTCACACCGTGCGGGTGGGCGAGACCGAGTTCATCCTCCACCTCCTGCCCTCCGGCATCCTGCACCCGGGGGTGCGCTGCGTCATCGGCAACGGGGTGGTGATCGACCCGGCGGCGCTGTTCTCGGAGATCGACACCCTCGCCGGCCAGGGCATCGACGTGGGCGACCGCCTGCTCATCAGCGACCGGGCCCACGTCATCCTGCCGTACCACCGCGACCTCGAGGCGCACTCCGAGGCGCGCCGCGGCGACCAGCGCATCGGCACCACCTAGCGGGGCATCGGGCCGACCTACGAGGACAAGGTGGGGCGCCGCG
>JAJEEA010000507.1 GCA_022821235.1 Vicinamibacteria bacterium | reverse complement strand
CGCGGCGCCGCCTCCGCGCGCCCCCGGCGCACCGGTTTCCGCGTACGCCGCGCTCGGCCTCGCCCGGGTCGCGCTGGTGCAGGGCGACGCGCGGGCCGCGGCCGACCGGTTGGAAGGGGTGATAGCGGAGGCGCCCGGCTTCGGTCCCGCGTTCCGGCTCCTGGCCGACGCCTACGCGACGCTGGGGCGCGCCGACGACGCGGCGCGGGCGGTCCGGACCGCGGACCGGCTGCCCCGGTACGACGCCTACCTCGACCCCCTGTCCGAGAGGCTCGTCCGGGAGTCGCGGAGCACGACGTTCCTGCTGCAGCAGGCCGCGACCGCCGACCTCGCGGCCAACGCCGCCTGGCGCGAGTACCTGATTCGCCGGGCCCTGGAGTTCGATCCCGGCCACGACGTGGCGCTCGCGGAGCTGGTGACGACGTTGCGCGCGGTCCGGCGCTACGAGGAGGCGCTGGAGCTGCTGGAGCGGCGGCGGCGGGAACGGCCCGACGACTTCGGGGTGCTCGCCGACGTCGGCCGGACCCTCTCCGCTCTCGGACGCTACCCTGAGGCCGAGGAGACGCTGCGCCGCGCGCTCGAGGGGCTCGACGACGCGCCCACGCGCTACGAGCTGGGGCTCGCCCTCGACGAGGCCGGACGGCCGAGCGAGGCCATCGCCGAGTACCGGCGCGCCCTCGACCGCAACCCCAACCACCCGGAGTCTCTCAACAACCTCGGGGCGGCGCTGGCCAACCTCGGCCGCATGGACGAGGCGGCGCGCCACTTCGAGCGCCTGATCGCCGTCGACCCCGAGAACGCCGACGCCCACGCCAACCTCGGCCTCGCCCTCGCGGCCGCCGGCGCCCGCGCCCGCGCCGCGACCGCGCTCCGGGAAGCGCTGCGGCTCGATCCCGATCACGCGGGGGCCAGCGGCGCGCTGCAGGACATCCAGCCCCGGTGACGCCTCCGCAACCGCCGGGCTCACGCCGCGGCCGCGACGGTCCGCGGAGAGCAGCGGGCGCGGAGGGCTGAGAGGCCGGCGGCGGAGCGCGCACCGGGGGGAAGGCCGACTTCAGGACCGGGATCGCCGGGCCGTCACGGCCCCAGCAGGCCCGGCTCGACGGGCAGGCCGGGCCGGAACTCGGGCTCGTCGGCGCGCCAGGGGGTCCGGCTGGGCTCTCCGCGCATGTACGAGGCCAGGTTGGCGGACATCGGTTGCGCCAGGTCGCTGCGCCCGGCGTCGCGGGCGACGTCGATGGCGAGGCGCTGCCACTCCGCGGCGCCGGCGAACTGGCCGACCTCGGCCAGGGCCATGGCCATCGTCTCGGCCGCGGCGGTGGTCTTGACGGTGGCGACGAGGGTCTCGGCGAGGGAGGCGGCCGCGGGTCCGTTCCTCACGCCCGCGTCGGGAGACGCGGCGAGCAGGCGGGCCAGGGCCATCGCCAGAACGGGCTGGTCGGGATGGCGCTCGCGCGCCGCCGCGAACCGGTCCCGCGCCTCGCGGTGGCGGCCCAGGCGGACCAGGGCCACGGCCTCGCCGAAACGGCCCGCGACGGAGTCGGGGGAGACCTCGAGCAGGCGCCGATAGTGCTGAAGCGCCTCGTTCCCGCGCGCCGCCCGGCTGTAGGCGTCGGCCAGGCGAAGCTGCGCCTCGACCGACTCCGGGGCCTGCTCGGCGGCGGCGGCGTAACGCGCGATGGCCTCCGCGTCCCTGCCCGCCCGTTCGAAGAGGGTCCCGATCACGTAGTTGGCCTGGGCCGACCGCGGGTCGAGCCGCAGGGCCGCCTCGAGCTCGACGAGGGCCTCGCGGGCGCGTCCGGCCCGGTCGAGGGCCATGCCGAGGCTGAGCTGCAGGTCGGCGTCCTCGGGCTCCAGCTCGACGGCGAGGCGGAACTGGCGCACCGCTTCCTGGCGGTCGCCGTTGGCGTCGGCCTGCAGGGCGAGGGTGCGATGGCGCTGCGGGCTGCGGAGCGCGTTCCGCAGCTCCTCCAGCAGGGGATCGGGCATCGAGACCCCGACGCCGGCGGAGTAGCCGCCGTCGGTGCGCCCGCCGCTCCGATCGAGGTGGCGGCGGGCCTGCTCGAGGTCGCCCAGGCCCCGGTAGGCCATGCCCAGCGGGTAGTGCACGATGGTGGCGGCGGGGTTCTGGCGCAGGACCGCTTCCAGATGATCGACGGCGGCCGCATGGTCACCGGCCGCGAGGGCCGCCCGGCCGAGCTGGAACCGCATGGCCTCGGATCCCGGCTGGAGCGCGCGCGCCTGTTCCAGGAGCGGCGGCACGGCATCCTGCCGGCCCAGCTCGACGTTGACGTTGATCAGCCAGAACAGGGTGGGGAAGTCGCGCGGCCGCTGGTCGTGCGCCCGCTCGAAGGCGTCGGCGGCCTCTTCCAGGTCTCCGCGCCGCTCGTAGACGTGCCCCAGGTAGTAGGCCCACCGGAACCTCTCCGGCGCGAGCCGGCGCGCGTTCAGCAGGCAGGCTTCCGCCGCGTCGTAGTACTCGCCGGCCATCAGGAGCATGCCCAGGCGGCCGTAGGCGTCTCCCAGCGCGCCGGGCCCGGACGAGGCGGCGGACTCGAGGGCCCGTTGGGCGTCGCGAAGCTGGCCCTGGACAGCTTCGTGCATGCCCGACAGGTCGGGCAGCTCCACCGGCAGGACGTCGGCATCGTTGACGACGATGTCTGGCGCACCGCACCCGGCCAGGATGCAGGCCGCAAACAAGCCGCCGGGCAGAATCGTGCGCCACATGGTCGTCACCAGGTCGTGCGGCGTGTCCGCTTCAGGCCGCTGACGGGGTCGGGCAAGCCAGTATCGCGCGCCTGATGGTCGTCCCACCGGGAAGCCGGGAAGAACCCGGCGAACGCGGCCCGGGCCCTCAACGCGAGCTCGCCGCCGAGCCCGTGCCCTCGGCCAGCGTCGTCCAGGCGTCGACCTCGACGCCGGTCCATTCCTCCGTCCGGCCGCTCGGCCAGATCACCCGCACCCGATCCACCGCGGCCGCCTCGCCGAGGCCCACCAGCACGCGCGGGTCGTTGGCCGACGCGTAGCTGCCGTCAGCGCGCGCGCGCCGCCAGAGCGGCGGCCCGCCACCGGCCGGGAAGACCGCGACCCGCGCCCCCAGCATGTCGCGCGGCGCCTCGGGCCCGCCGACGAGGCGCAGCCCCAGCCAGCGGCGGCGGTGGCCCACCTCGTTGATCAGGAGGCGCGCCGGCCCGTTGTTGTTGGTCACCAGCACGTCGACGTCGCCGTCGTTGTCGACGTCGCCGAAGGCGGCCCCGCGGCTGACCTCGGAGAGCATGAACACCTCGCCGGCGCGGCCCGAGATGTCCTCGAACCGGCCGCCGCCGAGGTTGCGGAACAGGTGGTTGGGCTCGTGCAGGGGGAAGGGGTCGTCGACGCGGGCGAGGGCCTCGATGGTCCGCACCGCGCCGTTGACGACGAGGGCGTCGAGCCACGTGTCGTTGTCGGCGTCGAACCACGCGGCGCCGAAGCCGGTGTAGGGCAGGCTCGGGGCCCCGAGCCCGGCCTCGGCGCTCCGGTCGGCGAAGAAGCCCGAGCCGTCGTTGACGTAGAACGTGTTCGTCTCGGCGCTGACGTGGGTCATGAACAGGTCGCCGTCGCCGTCGCCGTCGACATCGCCCAGGTCGACCCCCATGCTCGCCTCCGCCGCCCCGACCGCGTTGACGGCCACCCCGGCGAGCAGCGCGTCGTCGCGGAAGCGCCACCCGCCCTCGTTCATCCACAACTGGTTGGGCTCGCCGTCGTTGGCGACGTAGATGTCGACGAGGCCGTCCGCGTTCAGGTCCGCGGCGACGACGCCGAGGGCGGGACCGAATGCGGCGTCGATGCCCGCCTCGGCCGTCACGTCGTCGAACGTGCCGTCCCCGCGGTTCCGGTAGAGGCGATCGGGCTGATAGGGATAGCTCTGCGGGGCGCAGTAGCTCGGCTCGTCGGTCGCGGTCCGGCACCGATCGCCGTCGCCCGGCTCGTAGTCGACGTAGTTGCCCACGTAGAGGTCGAGCCAGCCGTCGTGGTCGGCGTCCACGAAGGAGGCGGCCACGCCCCAGAGGGGGTCGTCGGTGCCGCTGGCCGCGCCGACGTCGGTGAACGTGCCGTCGCCGTTGTTCCGGAAGAGCTGGTTGGGCCCCTGCCGCGTGCGGTAGAGGTCGGTCCAGCCGTCGTTGTCGAAGTCGCCGGCGGCCACCCCCATGCCGTAGGTGCCGACGTCGAGGCCGCTGCCCCCGGTCACGTCGGTGAAGCGCAGGGTGCGAACGCCGCCCGGGGCGACCTCGAGATCATTGCGGTAGAGGCGGTCGGTCAGGGGCCGCCCCGCCGCCGGCGGGAACAGGGCATCGTCGAGCGTCCGGCCGGGCCCGAGCATCTGCCCCTGGAGCAGGTAGACGTCGAGGTCGCCGTCGTTGTCGAAGTCGAACAGGGCCCCGCCCGAGCCGAGGACCTCGTTGAAGTAGTACTCGCCGGACATGCCGTTGAAGTGGGCGAAGTCGATGCCCACCGCCGCCGCACGATCCGTGAACCACGCCTCCCCGGCCGCGGCCCCGGTCGCGGGAGCGGCATCGCCGGAAGCGTCCGGCGCGGAGCCCGCCGGCTGCCCGCAGGCCGCGGCGAGGAGCGCCAGCGCCCAGACCGGCAACCTCCATCGAACCGCCGACCGGCCCGGAACCTTCAACCTCATCCGACCATCGGTCAAGCCGCCCGCCGCGGTCCGGCCGTGGCGGAGCGTCGCCTCGCTCCGGAAGCCGCGAAGACACCGCCGGCGCGCGAGCGACCGTGTCCGCGGCGCCGTTCCCGGCCAATCATACCCTGCGGCGAGCGACACGCGGACGTCGTGACCCGGCGCGAACGAAAAAAGAGCCGGGAGAGAGGGCTCTCTCCCGGCTCAGCAACGAAGGCAGGATTGACCGCCCGCCCGTCCGAAGGGCGGGCAGTCGACGTGACCGCGCGCTAGAAGCGGGCGGTGACCGCGAACTGGACGACGCGGCCTTCCAGCATCCGGTTGCCGCGCTCCCACGAGCTCAGGGCCTGGTAGCCGGCCCCGGTGCTGCCGCGAGAGTTACGCGACCCGGTGTGCTCGAGGACAACGCCGTTGTTGAGGACGTTGTAGAACGAGAACCGGGCGTCGTAGCGCCAGCTCCCGATGTTGAACACCTTCTGGACGTTCACGTCGAGCTGCGTCCAGTACGGCAGGAACTTCACGCTGCTCAGCGGGACCATCGGATACCAGGCTCCGCCCGTGGAACGCTCGATGTTCGACAGGCCGGCCGGGATGATGTCCTGCCCGAGCACGCACGGCGCCACGCAGTGGCCGGGCTGCCCGTAGAACTGGGGCGAGTAGGTCCGGTAGGTCTCGTTGCTCGACGTGCGGTGGACGTAGAGGCCCTCCTGCAGGCCGCCCCAGTCGCCGAGACCGCCCGGATACGCCTGCAGCGAGAAGCCCGCCTGCAGGTCGCCGAGGCCCGGCATCGAGAACGGCTGCGTACCCGACAGCTTGAACTCGTTCCGGAACGGACGCGGATACGCGCCGGCATCGCAGAACCGGAGCTGAGTCGGGTCGTCACCGCGCTCGAGGATGTCGGAGCAGGAGTTCACCTCGCCGCCGTACCGGCTGCCGGCCCCGCCGTTGGTGTCGTAGCCGTAGATCGACGTCCGGCCCGTGTCCTCCATCGACCAGCCGCCGAACAGGGTGCCGCCGCCGGGCAGACGCCCCTGGAGGCTCAGCTCGAACCCGCGGTACACGTTGGTGTACCCCGGACCCATGCTGCGGTCCGTTTGGCCCACCGTGTTGGTGCGCACGGCCGGGTCGATGCTGAACGCGGTGAAGGAACCGACCATGGGATACGGCCGCGCCACCTGGAAGTGGCGGATGCCGGCGTATTCCGCCATCGGGTTACCCATCGCGTCAGCCCCGTAATCGGCGAACGTCCAGTTCGGGTTGTCGGTCTCCCAGGTGTTGTGATAGGTGCGCTGCCGATACTCCGCGCTCACCGAGATTCCCGGGATGATCTCCTGCTGGATGCCGGCGGTCCAGATGCGGTTGTACTCCCGCGCGAAGTTGTTCAGGTCCGGCGTGAAGTTGGGATCGATGATGGACCCGAACGTCGCCGACTGGATCGCACCAATCTCCCAGTTCTGCGCGACGCCGTCGTAGTTGCTCCCGTACTGGTTCAGCCCCGAGCAGGCGTCTCCCGCCGCGTTCATCTGGCAGTCGTACCAGTCGCGGGTCTCGAAGACCGAAGCCCCGTACGAATAGCGGCGCGACAGGTTGCCGCCGACGTCACGCACGTACTTGTTCCAGCCGAACTTCAACGCCGTCCGCGCGTCGCCGAACAGGTCGTAGGCCACGCTCAGCCGCGGCGAGAAGTCGGGACCGAAGCTGGGAAGCGTGCTCCGCTCCCGGCCCGGCTGGAGCTGCGCGGGCACGAACCGCCCCAGACCCTTGGGCGCCTCCGGAATGGAGATCGCCGCGAAGTCGACCCGCATCCCGTAGTTGAGGGTCAGCCGGTCGATGGTCCACGAGTCCTGTGCGTAGACGCCGCCGTTGTAGTCCAGCTTGTAGGACTCGAAAGAGGGGAAGTTCTGGATTCGCACGGCGTCGGGCGTGCCAATCAGGCCGCAGGGAGTGCCGGCGTCCTTGTTCGCCAGTGCCTGGGGATGGTCGCAGTTGAACCAGGGAACGCCGAGGGGAAGCGGTGACTCCGTGATGAGCCGCCCTCGGGGGTTCGCGCCGTCGTCGTAGTAGAGCGACAGGTTGCCGTTGCTGTTCCGCGTGTGTCGGTTGTGACCGTTCGTGAAGTTCATCCCGAACTTGAAGCTGTGCGAGCCGGTGACGTACGACAGCGCGCTCTGGTAGGCCCAGCGGTGCGTGTAGTTGTTGTTCTCGCCGTCGTTCCGAGCGCCGTACAGCATGCCGAGCCGCCCGTCGTTGACCGCGACCTGGCTGTACCACGGGTCACCGCCCATCGACGCCGGCATCTGCGCCATGTGCGCGGCCGAGCCCACCTCGGGGAAGCACGGCGTCGAGAAGCACGTCGCCAGCGCCGACGCGTCGGGCTTGTCCTGGAAGATCAAGTCGCCGTCGGGGCGGTACCGGTAGTAGCCGGGGTCCCAGTCCTCGTAGATGATCGACCACCCGAACTCGGCCAGCATCCTGTTCGACAGCGTCCCCGTCCACTTCGCCGTCCCCGTGTCGTAGTGCGGGGACGTCCACGACGACGACGCCGTGTTCAGGTCGGTGCCGGGGCCGTGCTGGCTGAACCGGCGCTTCCGCACCTTGTCGAACATCGCCGAGAACTTGTGCTGCTGCGTCATCTGCCACGTCAGCCGCACGTTCGCGCTGTGGATGGTGTTGTTGTCGAGCCCCTGCGTATAGTCCGGGTTGACGCTGTTGGTGATCTGGTTGTTCACCCCGTTCCAGCGGCCCGTCGAGAAGAACCACAGACGGTCGCGGAACACCGGGCCCCCGACGGCCCCGTTGTTGTCGTAGATGAGGTCCACGCCGGTCGCCTGCTGGATGCCCTGGGCCTGGGCCAGCGGGCTCAGGTTGTCGGCCTGCCAGTTCCCCGGCGTGAAGCCCGTGAACCAGTTCCCGCTGAACTGGTTGCCCCCCTCGTTCGGGATCATGTTGATGCGCAGACCGCCG
>JAJEEA010000084.1 GCA_022821235.1 Vicinamibacteria bacterium | reverse complement strand
TGCGCGCGGCGAGCGCCGCCGCATCCGTCCCCGCCCCGGCCTCGACCACGTGCGCGGTGAACGCCGCGCCGCGCCAGGTCTCCACCACCGCGAGACCGCCGGGCGTGCGCCCGGGGGCGGACTCGACGCGAAAGCCCGGCAGCAGCTCGCGCCGGGCCACCGCGCGCACCAGGCGCACCAGCGCCGCGATGCGCGGATCGCCCGCGGGGGCATGCGCGCCTGTCGATGTCCCCGCCGCGGCTTCGGCGTTGCGGATCAGGATCTGCGCCGAGCCACGCTCGGCCACGGTGAGCGCAAGCCGGTAGGTGAAGCCCTTCTCGGTGCCGAGGAACAGGGTCACCGGCTCGGCCGGCCCCGCCCCGGCGTCCCTGCCGCCCGCATCGAACGGCCGGAGATACAGGTCGCCCGAGGCCGGGTCGTGCTCGACCTCGAACCCGTCGGGGCCGCGCACCACCCGCTCGATGCGATCATCGGCCAGCGCGATGCGGCTCACCGCCCGGCCCGAGACCTCCGCGCGGAGCTCGGCGTGGTCCGCCGCCTCCAGCACCTGCATCGCCGAAGCCGGCGACGCGGTCACCATATACACAAGGAGCGCCGCGCCGGCCCCCACGATGCCGCGGCGAAGGCGCGCGAGCGCGCCGCGCGGCCCGCGCCCGCCCTGCGATGTCGCGCCGTGACCCACCCGGCGTTCGAATGCGTGCCTCATCATCGGTCCTCCTCCCGTTCTTCGAAACGCAGCAGTCCGAGCCGTCCGCCGTCGAGGCGGAACGCGAGCCGGTAGGTCCTGCGCTCGCGCGACGCCTCCTCGCGCCCGATCCAGGTTGCGAGCTCGCCCGTGATCTCGGCGCCGAGTGCGTCCGCGTCGACCTCGATCCGCTCGGGGTAGAACGCGGTCGAGAGGTCGCGCCGCGCCATCCGCTCGGCCTCGCTCGCCACCCAGGCGCCGATCGCGCCGCGCGCGGACGCGTGGCTCATCCGCGCCGCCGCCTCGCGCACGTGGCCCGCGTTCTCGGGGGTGAGCGTGAGCAGCGTCACCGCCGCGGTGCGCGCGGCGTCCTCGAGATAACGCCGCCCCGCCCAGCTCGCGCCGACCTCCCAGGCCGGACCCGACACTGCGGGGACGAGCACCGTCACCGTCTCGCGAAAGCCGAGCCCCACCGAGAGCGCGAGGTTCGCCGCCACCGAGAGCCCGAGCAGCAGCCCAAGCGCCGCGCGGGCGTCGCGCGCCCGGCGCCGCTCGGAATCCATCGCCCCGCGTCTCATCCGGCGTATCTCCGCACGTGGCTCGCGGGCGTTGCGCGAAACCCGAGCACGAACCCCGGCAGGAACCAGTACAGCGCGTAGAGCGCGATGTTGGCCCCGCCCCCGCGCTTCACGCGCCGGAGCAGCATCCACCCGGCCACCCCCGCCACGAGCCCCGTCACGAACGCGTTGGCCGCGAGCCCGAGCACCGCGGGGCCGAGCAGCGCCGCCGCCTCGTCGAGCGTCCAGAACAGCCACCGCTCCGGATCGTCGAGCCGGCGCGGGACCGCGTGGCGCGTCGCGTCGTTCATCGCCGCCCGGCCCTCACACCACCGCGGTGCCGACCAGCCCGGTGACGATGCCGACGCCGGCTCCCGCCGCGATGCCGACCCCGACCGCGCCGAGGAGCTGCATCGCGTTGAAGCGCAGCACCGAGCCGACCAGGGCGGCGCCGACCGCGAGCGCGGCGGCGAGCTGCCCGCCGGTGCCCGAGACCATGCCCGTCACCGTGCCGAGCGGACCCGCGAAGGTGGTGTCCGAGGCGGCCTGCGCCGCCTCGATGCTTAAGCCCGCCGCGAGCGCCGCGCACGCCGCCGCCGCGGCGATGCGAAGCCCCGGCGCCCGCCTCATCGCCGCGCCTCCTTCGCCGCCTCCGCGCCGTCGTCGGCAGTGGAGCGGCGCTTTCGCGTCGCCGCCCACCCATCGAGGTCTTCGCGGCGGTAGCGGACCCGCCCGCCGAAGCGGTAGAACACCGGCCCGTCGCCCGAGACCCGGTACCGGTCGAGCGTGCGCGGCGAGAGTCCCAGGTACTCCGCCGCCTCGCGCACGCTCAGATACGCCCGTTCGTTGCTCATCGTTCGCTCTCCCTCGTCGCCCGGCCCGAAGCGGGCGGTCCGGACGCCATTGGAGCGAACTTCGCAGCGCCTGGCGTGGACGTTTTGCACCTCCCCGAAACGTCCACCCCGCAGGCGCGCGCACACGCCGCCACGCGCCGCCAGGGGGCGACGCACCGATGAGGGGAGATTCCGCCCTGCACCTGCCCGCCCGGGCCGGCGCTTCACCCGCGTGACGCCGCAGACGTGCGGTTGGCGGAACTTGGCGGCGCCGGGCGCGTCATTCGCACCATTGGCGCGCCAGGGACCGCCAACGAGACCGCCGCCGGCGGCGTCCGTGTGCAATGGATGGGGGGAGACGGGTCCGGGCGGCGCGAACCGCGCCGCGCCACCGATGGGATGCAGTGGTGCAGGGGTCGGACGAAGTGCCTCGCAACGGCGCGCGGCCGGGACCGGCGGGTGGGCGCCATGCCCGGCGCCGACCGCGTTCTATTGCCGCCGCGCGCGCTTCCACGCCTCGAGCGAGCCGAGCGCCCGCCCCGCCGCGAGGTCGCGGTATCCAGTCTCCATCAGGAAGGTCGCCTTCTCGATGCGCCGGCGCACCGTGGCGCGCATCGCCCCGTCGCGCGCCCACTCGCCGGCCACCCGCGGCGCTCCGAACAGCGCTCCGGCGATGTCGCGCGGGTCGCGCCCGGCCAGCGCCCCGTCCAGGGCGGGGATCAGCGCGGTGTCGTCGTCCGCCGGCCGGACCCGGCCCGCGGTTTCCCCAACCCGGCCTCCAGGTGCGCCGCCACGTCCCAAAGGCACGTCATGCGCGCGTGCAGGGCAAGCTCGTAGGGCCGGGCGAGCAGCAGCCGGTCCGCCGCCGGGTCGAGCGTCGCCGCGCCAATGAGGCGCATCTGCGCCGCCATCCCCGCCCACTCCACCTTGAGCAGCAGCGTGCCGTCGAGCAGGCGAAGCCCCGAGAGTGCGGCACCGTCGCGCGCGAGCAGCCGCCCGAGCGGCTCGCCGAGCTCCGCCGCCTCCGGCGGCGCCACCACCGCGAGCGCCACCGGCGCCTCGCTCCAGAAGGGCGACGCCGGACCGTCGCCCGCGAACGGGTCCTCCCAGGCGCGAAGGCCCCAGGGCGCCGCCGCACGGTCGGCCGCGCCCTGGAGGCGCAGCGGAAACGCCGCGGGCTCGTACGCCGCCGTGGGCGCGAACGCCCGCCACTCGGCGCCGTAGCCCGGATGGCGCCGGAAGTAGGCCCAGGCCCGGACCGCGCCCGTGAGCACCCCGGCCGTCTCCGTCACGCCCGGGCCACGGTCTGCGAGCGGGCTGCGCATCGCCGCGGGTTCAGTCGAGGGAGCCGCCTGCGGCCCGCGGCGGCGCCTCGCGGCGGTGCTCTTCACGCATGGCGCGCCCCAGCCGGGGCCGCAGCCCCGGCGCACGGGCCACGTGGCCCTGCACACCCCCCGCCGGTCCGTAGCGCTCGACGCGGACCCCATGGTGGGAGCGAGACCGAACGCGAGGCCGCGGCTGGCCCAGGACAGACGCTCACGGCTTTCTGCGCTTCCCGCGCTCGATGCGACACGCGGGGGCGTCAGCGCGAGGCGGGGGGTGCGGTGGAGAGGTTGGTGAGGTGTCCTTCGAGACTCCTCATCAGGCTCATCACGCCAAGCGGCCGGTCGGAGTCGACGGCAAGGCGCCACTTGCCCGCCCCGTCGCCGAGCGCTCCGTCGAGCCCCTCGCCCTCGCCCGACTCGAGCTCCGGCGCCCACAGCCTCCGCGACACCCCGGCGGGCAGCGTCAGCGTCACCGCCGCATCGCCCGCATCGCCCTCGTCATCGGTGCCCGTGATGGTCACCTCGGCCTCGGACGCCGAGCGGTTCACCATCACGAGCACGCTCGCCTGATTGACGTTGCTCGCGGGGTTGAAGAACGCCACCTCGTAGCGGTGGCCCTCCTCGGGCTGCGACTCCGCCACCGCGTCGTGCACAGCGTGGGGGAACCCCGGCGCCCCGTGGTTGCGCACGTAGCCGAGCACCCGCACGCCCAGGTCGCTCTCGAAGGCGAGGCGCCAGCGCCCCTGCCCCGGACCCGTCGCTCCGGTGAGCCCCTTGTCCGGGTTGCCCGACTCGAGGTCGGTCGAGCTGAGCTGCACCGCCGCGCCCGCCTCCAGCGCGAGCGTGAGCGGGCCGTACTCCTCGCCCGTGTCGTCGAAGGCGCGAATGCGCACCTCGCCCGCCTCGTCGCCCTCGTTGACCACGCGCACGAACCCGTAGCGCACGGTGTTGGCCGCCGAGGGGAGCAGCCACAGCCGCTCTACGCCGCCCGGCGCGGTGGACAGGTTCGTGAGGTGCCCGTCGAGACTGCCCATCAAGCTCATCACTCCAAGTGGGCGGTCGGAGGCGACGGCAAGGCGCCACTTGCCCGTCCCGTCGCCGAGCACGCCGTCGAGCCCCTCGCCGTCGCCCGACTCGAGTGCCGGCGCGCTCAAGGTGCGCGCCGCCTGGGCGGGGAGCGTCAGCGTCACCGCCTCCTCGCCCGCCTCGCCCGCGTCGTCGGTGCCCGTGATGGTCACCTCGGCCTCGGCCTCCGAGCGGTTCACCACCCGCAGCGCGCTCGCCGCGCGCGTGTTGCTCGCGGGGTTGAAGAACGCCACCTCGTAGCGGTACTCCTCCGCCGAGGGCCGCGACTCCGCCACCACGTCGTGCACCGCGTTGGGGAACCCCTCCGCCGCGCGGGTGCGCACGTAGCCGAGCGCCCGGAAGGCGAGCTCGCTCTCGAACACCAGGCGCCACCAGCGCCCCGAGCGCGGCGCGCCCGTCGCCCCGGTGAGGCCCTTGTCCGCGTTGCCCGACTCCAGGTCGCTCGAGCTGAAGTGCCGCGCTTCGCCCGCCCCGATGGCGAGGGTCACCGGACCGTACTCGGTGCCCTCGTCGTCGAAAGCGCGCACCGTCACCGTGCCCGCCTCGTCGCTCTCGTTGACCACGCGCACGAACCCGTGCAGGGCGCTCGAGGCGGCGGGAAGGAGCGCCACCTCCGCCGGCGCGCGCGTCACCGTCACGGTGTAGGTGCGGCTCGCCCCGCCCGGGGCGGTGACCACCACCTCGATGAGCGTCTCGCCGACGCTGAGCGCAACGGGCGCGCTCGCCTCCCCGCTAGCGACCGCGACGCCGTTCACCGTGACCGTCGCGCCGGAATCGCGCGCCGTCGGCGTCAGCGTCAGGCTCGCCACCGCGTAAGGCACCGCCACCGTGTAGGCCGTGGTCCCCGGCGCGAAGGCGAGCGCGCCGGCCGAGAGCGCCAGCGCGCTCAGGCTCGCGTCGACCGGCGGCGGCGGAGGCGGTGGTGGCGGTGGAGGAGGAGGCGGTGGTGGCGGCGGCGGTGGTGGAGGCGTGCCCGTGTCCTCGAACGACCACAGGCACAGCGCGGCGTTGGCGGGCTCGTCCTTCAATCGGTACTCGAACCCGAGGAAATCGGGACGCACCCGTCGATGCTCGGCAAAAGTGAGGCTATAGGTCGGCAACGAGTAGCCGGACGTTTCGATGGGACTTGCCGGCGTCCATAACCCCGCGGCGGTGCCGACGCCCACCCAGCGCCACTCCATCTCCACGGCCGTCGCCGGAGCGGGCGAGAGCCGGGCAAACTTCGACGGCAGCACCGAGAGGTCGGTGACCGGGGTGCCGCACGCCACCGGGGTGGCCTCGATGGTGACCGTCGGGGCCGTCAGGCAGGCGCTCCCGATGCTCAGCGATATCACGTCGCCGGGAGACCATCGGAGGCTGGTGCCGCTCTGCTGGAGATCGTAGTAGTTTCCCGTCTGATGATTCACGCCCGACATGGAAAAGGCCGTCGTGCCGACACAGAAGTTGAGGGCCCTCAGCGCGGCGTTCGGCGCTCCTGAGAAAATCATCTGGAAAAATCCCGAAGGCGAAACCAAGATACTGTTCATCGCGTAAGTGGTGGTGCCAGCGATGAACGTGTTTCCTCCGCTCAGCGTCGTCGACGTCGAGCACTTGTTTGCCGGGATACTCTGGCTGTTGTTGCAACCGTTGTCGTTGGTGTTGCTGAGGTCTTGCACGGTCAGCGTCCCGCTCCAGACGGTGCCGGCGGGCACGGCCCGCGCCCTGCCCGCGGTGAACGCCCATGCGCTGGCGACGCCGTCGTTCAGCGCCCGCACCCGCACCCGGTAGCCCGCGTCGC
>JAJEEA010000373.1 GCA_022821235.1 Vicinamibacteria bacterium | reverse complement strand
GTGGCGGCCGGCGACTGCCCGGCGGCCGGGGCCTGTGCGGCGGCCGGAGCCTGCCCGGCGCCCGCAGACCCCCGCCGGGCGGCGCCGGACGCCACCCCGATGTCGGGGCGCGCGTCGGGAACGAAGCCGTCGCGGTTGGGCATCTCGACCTGCGGCAAGGTGGCGGCGTCGATGGTGTCGTCCTCTCCGACGATGTCGTTGAGGTAGAGCACGTAGGCGACCACCGCGTAGACCTCGTCGGGCGCGAGCGAGCCGGGCTGGTTGAACGGCATGGCCCGGTTCACGTAGTCCCACAGCGTGGTGGCGGCGGGCCAGTAGCTGCCCACCGTCTTCCGCGCCCCGTCGCCGGCCAGCGATCCCTGCCCGCCGGCGAGCCGGTCGTCCGGCCCCTCCTGCCCCGTCGGCCCGTGGCAGGCGGCGCACCGAGCGTCGTAGAGGGCCCGGCCCTCGGCCGCGGTCCCGCCGCCCGCCGGCAGCCCCTCGCCGTCCGGCCCGACGATGGGACCCCAGGCCTCGATCTCCTCCGGGGTCGCCGGCGTTCCCAGGTCCGTCAGCCGCGCGCCGGCGGACGGCGTCTGCGCCCACACCGCGCCGGCGCAGATCACCGGCAGCAAGGCGCCGGCGAGAGCGGCCCGCATGCACCATCCGGACATCGACCTCCACCCCGCCGTCGCGCCGGACGCGTCAGCCCATCCAGACATCGACGTTCTCCACCCCGCCGTCGCGCCGGACGCGTCAGCCCATCCAGACATCGACGTTCTCCGCCCCGCCGTCGCGCCGGACGCGTCAGCCCATCCGGACATCGACGTTCTCCGCCCCGCCGTCGCGCCGGACGCGTCAGCCCATCCGGACATCGACGTACTCCGCCCCGCCGTCGCGCGGGACGCGTCAGTCCATCCGGACAGCGACGTTCTCCGCCCGGCCGTCGCACCGGACGCGTCAGCCCGTTCAGACATCGACGTTCTCCACCCCGCCGTCGGCCCGGATCCGCCAGGCCTGCAGCGCGTTGTTGTGGTAGCTCGAGCGGATGCCGCGCGCCGCGATCAGCGCGTCGCGCGTCGGCTGCCGGTCGCCGGTCTCGTCGATGCACCGCGACACGAGGGTCACCGGCGAGCCGTCCCAGCGCCAGTCGAGGCGGAAACGGGTGTGGGCCAGCGGCAGCACCGGGTCCTGGAGCTGGGCTTCCACCCACGACCCGCCGCCGTCGGTCGAGACTTCGACCGCCCGCACCCGGCCCCTCCCCGACCACGCCAGCCCCGAGATCTGGTGGAAGCCCGGCCCGTCGAGCCGCTGCCCGCCGGACGGCCGCGTGATCACCGACTTGGCGTCCATCACGAACGTGAACTGCCGGGCCTCGCCGTTCGGCATCAGGTCGGTGTACTTCGAGGTCTCCTCGCGGGTCTGCCACGCGCGGTCGACGAGCTGCATCCGCCGCAGCCACTTGATGGAGATGTTGCCCTCCCACCCCGGAATCAGCAGCCGCAACGGGTACCCCTGGGCCGGCCGCAGGGCCTCGCCGTTCTGCCCGTAGGCGACGAGCACGTCGTCCATCGCCTTGTCGAGGGGCACGCTGCGGGTCATGCGGCACGCGTCGGCCCCCTCGGCCACCAGCCAGCGGGCCTCGGGCCTGACCCCCGCCTCGCGCAGGAGCACCGACAGCGGCACGCCGCTCCACTCGCTGCAGCTCGTCATGCCGAACGCCCCCTGGGCGTCGGTGTCGGGCTGGGCGGGCGACCACTTGACCCGGCCGTTGCCCGAGCACTCGATGAAGTACACGCGGTTGACGGCGGGCAGGCGCCGCAGCTCGGCCATCGTGAACACCAGCGGCCGGTCGACGAGGCCGCCGATGGCCAGCCGGTGCTCGGCCGGATCGATGTCGGGAATGCCCGCGTGATGCCGCTCGAAGTGCAGGGCCGACGGCGTGATGGCGCCGTCGAGGTCCTGCAGCGGCGTCAGGCTGCCGGCCGCCTGGTCGTAGCGCGCGCCGCGCACCCGTCGCGTCGCGACCTCGAACCGGGAACGGGCCCCGTAGCCGCTGACCCCCGCGCCGAGCCTTCGCCCGACACGTTCCTGGGCGGAAACGGGCAACGCGGGCAGGGCGACCGCGGCGGACCCGAGGGCGGCTGCCTTGAGGAACCCCCGGCGGCTTCGCCGGGACGGGGACGGGGTGTCACGCTCGAGCATCGGTGCTCCTTTCGGACCGGACCCCGCCGCCGTGCGAGACCCGCGCAATCTGCACTGGAGCGGTCCAGGGCGGACGCCCACCCGCGTTCGGCCGGTAAGCCGGCGCGACGCGGGTGCCGCCACGGGCCGCCAGAGCACTCGGTGTCCCGGCACGGGCGGGCGGAGCGACCCTCGCGGGCCGCGGCCATGCGCCTGCCGGTGCCGGGACCTGACACGAATTCCCATAGCGTATGGGGCGGACCGGGGGCTGTCAACGCTCGGCAGGGCGCGTTCGGCCGGCCGGCACAGCAACGCAGGAGCGTGCCCGAGGCTTCCCGGCTCAGCCGGCGCGATGGACATGGGTGCGATCTCGACGAGGCGGCCGGGACGCCCCGCGCCGGACGGCATGGACATGGGTGGCGATCTCGACGAGGCGGCCGGGACGCCCCGCGCCGGACGGCAAGGCCCGTGACTGACTGTCGCTTCAGTACCGGTGTCTCCCATCAGAGCCTGGGGTCGATCGGCTCGGTTTCGAGGGCGAGGATCGAGAAGACGCGGCGGTGCACTTCCCGGAGCGGAGCGCCCTGGATGAACTTCTCCAGGGCGTCGATGCCCAGGGCGAATTCCCGGAGGGCGAGCCGCTGCTTGAAGCCGGTGGCGCGCCGGCGGAGCCGCTCGATGTTCCGGGGCTCGGTGTACTCGGGGCCGTAGATGATCCTGAGGTACTCCTCGCCCCGGCACTTGATCGCGGGCGACACCGGCGAGCCGGAGGTTCGGGCGACGAACTCGAGGGACTTGACGACCATTCCCTCCGCGCCCCGTTCGGTGTGGGTCTCCCACCACCGGGTCGCGTCCTCCACCTGGCGGGCGTCGTCGAGGTCGACGGTGCGGTGCTCGGTGGCGGCGAGGACGGGGTGGTCCCGCGCCAGCCGGGCTGCGAGCTCCATGTGCCACGTGTGGGGACGGTCGACATGGACGGCCCCTTCGCTGGCCAGGATGTGGAAGGGGGCGATCTCGAGGTCCTCGACCGAGTCGACGGGCCAGTTGTAGCGCCGGTAGGCGGCGTCGTAGGCCGCGGCCATCTCACGGCGCCGGCGGTAGCGGTCGAGGAGCTCCCGGTTGTCGGGGTTGCGACGGCACGCCGCCGCGAGGGCGTCGACGGCGGCGTCGAGGCCGGTGGCGGCGGCGGCCGCCACCGGCGCGTAGTGCCGGGCTACCAGCCCGCCGCCCTTCGCCGACCAGGGCATCAGCTCGCAGTCGAGGCAGATCCAGTCGGTGTCGAGCTCGGCCCACAGCCCGGCGTCGGCGACGCCCCGGCGGACGTGGTCGATGACCAGGGCCTCGAACGCCGGGTCGTCGAAGAACCGGCGGCCGGTGCGGGTGTAGACGACGCCGGCCGCGTCGTTCGTGACCCCGAACCGCCTGAGGGCGGCGTCGGGGTCGGCGGCCAGCACCACGACCGCGCGGGAGCCCATGTGCTTGTCTTCGCAGATGACGTGCCGCACGCTCCGGGTGCGGAAGTGGTCGAAGGCTTCCTTCGGGCGCTCGAGCAGGCCGGGCCCCGGGGAGGCGTCGCAGGGGGCCATCGTCGGCGGCAGGTAGATGAGCCACCGCGGGTCGATCGCAAAGCGGATCATCGTCTCGAGGGCCGCGGCGGTGTTCTTGCGGCCGACCCGGACGGTCCCCAGGAGCCGGGTATGGCTGGAGAGCGCGCCCGTCATGTCCTTCATGTCGAGGAGCTCGTCGCTCTGCTGCTGCGCCGTGCGGGCGTCGCCGGCAGGTTCCGCCGGAGGCGTCGCCGGTTCCCAATAGGTCCGGCGGGCGTCGACCGAGACGGTCTCGCGCTCGGGGTAGCGGAGCGCCGTCAGACGCCCGCCGAAGGCGCAGCCGGTGTCGATGCAGATCGTGTTGTTGACCCACTCGGGCGTCGTCACGGGCGTGTGGCCGTAGACGACGCACGGTCGGCCCCGGTAGTCGCGGGCCCAGTTCAGTCGGACGGGAAGGCCGAACTCGTCGGTCTCGCCGGTGGTCTCGCCGTAGAGGGCGAAGTCCCGCACCTCGCGCGAGATGCGCCCCTGCAGATCCTCCTTCATGCCGGCGTGGGCGACGACCAGCCGGCCTCGGTCCAGCTCGTAATGACTGGGCAGGCGCTTGACGAACGCCTTCACCCGTTCCCGGAACGCCTCGGGCTGCTTCTCCAGCTCCTCCATCGTGCGGTCGAGCCCGTGGGTGCGTTGCACGTCGTGTCCGCTCAGGGCCCGCGCCAGCTTCGCGTCGTGGTTGCCGGGCGCCGCCAGGGCGCCGCCGTGCTCGACGGCGTCCATGACGAGCCGGAGCGTCCGCACACTCTCCGGTCCCCGGTCGACGAGGTCCCCCAGGAAGACGGGGCGGCGGCCGTCGGGGTGCTCCAGCGTGAATCGGCAGTCGCCGCCGGCCTCGTCGCGCCGGTCGACCCGGTAGTCGAGCTTCTGCAGCAGCTCCAGCAGCTCGTCGAAGCAGCCGTGCACGTCGCCGATGATGTCGAACGGTCCGGACAGGGCGCGGCGGTTGCAGGCGAGCGGCTGCCGCTCGAGGGTGGCCTCCCGCAGCTCCTCCGGTGACGCGAGTCTGTACCAGCGGCGCACGCTTTCCCGCCGGAGGCCCTTGATGGAGCGTCTGACCGTCCGGCAATGCCTCTGGATGACGTGCCGGGGCCTGGGGTCGGCCCGCTGCTCGTTCTGCGCGAGGCAGGCGCGTTCGCCCGGATCGGCGATGATCGCCGCCAGGGGCGCGTGGCAGTCCCGGGCGAGGTCGATGAAGCGGCGCCGGTCCTCGGGCACCAGGTTCGTCGCGTCGATCACGGCGTGGAGCTTCCGGCCCAGGCGCCGGCGCGCGATCTCGCGCATCACTTCGAACGCGTCCGTGCTCGTCTGCCGGCTCCTGTCGTCGTCGGCGACGACGCTCCGGTAGTGGTCGGAGGAGAGGACCTCTGTGGCCCGGAAGTGCTTCCGGACGAACGTCGTCTTCCCGGCGCCGGAAGCGCCGATCATCAGGATCAGCCCCCAGTCGGGGATGGTCACCCGCATCGTTCGAAGACTCCCGTCTGCGTCGGTTGGCCCCTGGTGTCGTCGGCTTCGCCGACGCCGCCGATCGTGACCGTGTAGCCGCGCCGCTCGGCCGCCCGCTCGGTCCACCGCCGAAACTCGGCGCGGGTCCATTCGAACCGGTGGTCCCGGTGGCGGAGCCCACCCTCTTCGAGGCCCGGGTACAGCACGTTGTATTCCCGGTTCGGCGTCGTCGCGAGGAGGATCGCGGGCCGGATTCTGCCGAGCACGACCTCCTCCAGCGTGTCGAGCCGGTTCGGCTCGATGTGTTCGATCACCTCGATCAGGGTGGCGGCCTCGTAGCCCTCGAGACGTTCGTCCCGGAAGGTGAGCGCGGTCTGGAACAACTCGACGTCCAGATCGGGCCCCGCCCTGTTCTTCCGGGCCTTACGGAGACGGTGCTTCGCCATCTCGAGCGACCAGGCCGACGCGTCGGCGCCGGCCAGCTCGGTGAACTCCGGACGTTCGGCGAGCCGGCGCAGCAGCCTGCCCTCGCCGCAGCCAAGGTCGACGATCGATGCCGGCCCGAGGCGGGCGAGCGTCTCGACCGCCCAGTCGATCCGCTCGTCGTGGAGCGTCGGGTGCTCCTTTCGCCGGGTTCCGGCGGGGTTCTCGGCGTTCTCCGCCTCGGCGTCCAGCCCGGCTTCGGCGTCGAGCTGGTTCGCGGCCTCCGACGTGAGGGCGCGCCGGTGGCCCAGGTAGCGGCGGACGATGAGGTTCCGTTCCGGGTGGTCGTCCAACCAGCCCCTGCCCCGCTTCATCAGCTTGTCGACTTCGGCGTCGCCGATGTAGTAGTGCTTCCGGTTGTCGGCCACCGGCAGCAGCACGTAGATGTGGGCCAGCATGTCGGCGAGCGTCTTCGTCGCCCGTAGCGTGACGTTCCTGTACCGGCCCTTCCCAGACCCGCCGGCGCCGTCTTCGACTTCGGTCTCGTAGCCCAACGGCGTGAACAGGCGCTGCACGAGGTCGTCCTGCCCCCGGCAGGGGACGGCGGCGATCCGGGCTTCGAGGGGAATCGGCGTCTTCGCCAGCTCGGGGCGGTCCCGGCACCGGCCGGCCAGGGCGGTGGCGTAGGTCCTCGACATGGCCACCGACAGGAACGACGACGACACGTACGGACGGTCGTTCACGTAGTCGTGGAGCACCGGGTTGGGTCCCCGCACGAGCTCGATGGGGTCGATGTCGAGCAGCAGGGCCGCCGTACACCGCTCGTCGGTGGCTTCCGTGTAGAACACGTGGGCCTTGCCCGCGCCGGTGTCGAAGGTCTGTGTCTTGTCCGGGTGCTTGTGCAGGAGGTAGCCCAGGTCGGTCGCGGGCTTGCGGGTGGTCGTGATGGTCAGCAGCATGGTGCGTCCTCAGCGGCCGGTCGCCGGTGTGCGGTCGGGGTTGCGGCGGGGGGAGGCGCCGTTCGCTCGACGACCTGCAGCTCACCGAGCGCGTTCGGATTGGCGTCGAGTGAATGGCCCGGGAATCGTCGCCTACGCTCGTGAAGCCGTCTGTTCCAGGCGGAACTCGAGGGCCGTCAACGGGTCGGGATGGTCCATCGGCTCGTTCTCGTCCTCGTAGGTCTCGACGAGGTCCGCGAGCAGATCGAGCTCCCGGCCCTCCGCCGTCCCGGGCTCGGCATTCATGAACTGGTCGATCCGGGAGAGCGCTGCCGCGTGGTCGTGCGCGTCGGTGATCGGCTTGACGTCTGTCACGTTACGTCTTCACACGAATTCTCTCACATCCGACGGCACTCGTGTGGCTTCGAGCAGGAGCGACGAGAGCCCGGAGCCCGGTTTTAGTGACAGCAAAGACGATTTTTTGTATACTCAAAAACATGACCGACCCGGTCTTGGCCCTCCTCGTCTTCGCCCTGCTCGCGGCCGCCGCCGTCGGGCTCTTCTGGCCGGCCGGCGGCCTCGTCGGCCGCATTCGCCGCTTCACCGACCTCGACGAGCGCGTCCGGCTAGAGGACGCCATCAAGCACATCTACCGGTGCCAGCGCGCGCGCCAACGCTGCTCGCTCGACAGCCTCGCGGGACGGCTGGGCGTGTCGCGGGCGCGCGCCGCGACGCTGATCTCGCGGCTCGCCGAGCTGCGGCTGGTGCGCACGCCGGCCACGGGCCCCGCCCTGACCGCGGACGGCGAGCGCTCGGCGGTGCAGATCGTGCGCACCCATCGCATGTGGGAACGCTATCTCGCCGACCGGACCGGCGTGCCCGCCGGCGAGTGGCACGCAGAGGCGGAGCGGATGGAGCACAGCCTTTCCGCCGCGCAGGTCGACGCCCTCGACGCCCGCCTCGGGCATCCCGTGTGGGACCCCCACGGCGACCCGATTCCCACGCCGGCCGGGGAGCTGCCGCCCGAGCCCGGGTTCGGCCTGCCGGGGGCGGAGCCGGGGCGAACGGTCGAGGTGCTGCACCTGGAGGACGAGCCGCGCGAGATCTACGACGCCCTGCTCGAGAGCGGGCTGTCGCTGGGGGCCCGCCTGGAGATTCTCGAGCGCACCGACCAGACCATCCGCCTCCGCTCGCACGGCCGCACCCGGGACCTCGACCCGGTGACCGCCGACAACGTCACCGTCCGCTACTTGGCCGAGGACGAGGCGCCCGACACCACCCCCACCACCCTGCTCGACGCCCCGGCGGGACGGACGGTGCGGGTCGCCAGCATCTCGCGCGCCTGTCAGGGGGCGCAGCGCCGACGCCTGCTCGACCTGGGGCTGGTGCCGGGGACCGCGGTGACGCCGGAGCTGACGAGCGCGGCCGGCGACCCCGTCGCCTACCGCATCCGCGGCGCCCTGATCGCGCTGCGGCGCGCACAGGCGGGACTGATCTGGATCGAGCCGCCGGACGGCGCGGCGGCGCAGGAGGCGGTGTGATGGTGGAGGGTCTCATGCGGGGCGCCCTGATCGCGTTGCGCCGCGCCCCAGCCGGACTGATCCGGATCGACCCGCCGGATGGCGCGGCGCCGCAGGAGGCGACGTGATGGCGGACCGTCTCATCCGGGACGCCCTGATCGCGTTGCGCCGCGCCCAGGCGGGGCCGATCCGGATCGAGCCGCCGGACGGCGCGGCGGCGCAGGAGGCAGTGTGATGGCGAACGGCGGTTCGGGGCTCCTGCCCCGGCTGGGCGGATGCGCGGAGCACCGGGCCGACAACCTGGTCCGGCTGGGGCTGAGCCCCGACCGCTGGGACGTGCTCGTCGCCCTCGCCGGCAACCCCAATGTCGGCAAGAGCACCGTCTTCAACGCCCTCACCGGCCTGCGGCAGCACACCGGCAACTGGCCGGGCAAGACCATCGTGCGGGCCGAGGGCGCGTTCGCCCACCGCGGCTCGCGCATCAAGCTCGTCGACCTGCCGGGCACCTACTCGCTGCAGGCGGGCAGCGCCGACGAGGAGGTGGCCCGCGACTTCCTGCTCTTCGGGCGACCCGACGTCACCGTGGTGGTGGTCGACGCCACCCGCCTCGAGCGCAACCTGCACCTCGTGCTGCAGATACTGGGCATCACCGACCGGGTGGTGGTGTTCCTGAACCTGATGGACGAGGCCCGCCGGCACGGCATCGCCGTCGACGCGGCCCGGCTCGAGAAGGAGCTGGGGGTGCCGGTGGTCGCCGGCTCGGCGCGGAACCGGGTGGGCATCCACGAGCTGATCGACGCCGCCCACCGGGTCGCGAGGGGCGAGGTCCGCACCACCCCGTTCCGGCTGGTCCGGCACGCGCCGGCCATCGAGCGGGCGGTGGCCGCGTTGTCGGAGACGGTCGAGACGGCGTTCCCGACGGTGGCGAACAGCCGCTGGGTGGCCGAGCGCCTGCTCAACGCGGACGACGCGGTGGTGACGGCGGTGCGCTCGGGCGAGCTGGGTCAGATCGGCGCCGACCCCGCCGACGCCGACCGCTTCCATCTTACCGATGGCAGCACAGACACCAACGGCCGCGCCCACGCCAACGGCCGCGCCGACACTGGGGCCCGCAACGGCCACGCCAACGCCCACGGCCGCGCCAACGGCCGCGCCGACACTGGGGCCCGCAACGGCCACGCCCACGCCCACGGTCGCGCCCACGCCGACGGCC
>JAJEEA010000327.1 GCA_022821235.1 Vicinamibacteria bacterium | reverse complement strand
GCGGCCGCTGGCGGGCTGACGGCCGCTGCCCGCGGCGTCGCGGCCGCTGGCGCCCGCGGAACCGACTGCGCCGCCGAGGGCCACCTTGCCCTCGCCGAGCACCTCGCTCGCGACCCGGTCCAGCGTGTAGTCGTCGAAGCGCAGGAAGGCGCCGCGCACCAGGTCCATGCCGTCGAGGACGAGGCGGCCGGGGATGGACGCCTCGCCGCTGCCGAACCAGCCGCGGGGCGGACGCAGGCGCATCGGCCCCGCGTCGCGGCCGAGCTCGAGCGCCGCCCCCGTGCGCGCGGCGATCCGCTCGAGCACCTTGATGTCGAAGTCGACGACGTTCCAGCCGGTCAGCACGTCGGGGTCGAGCTCGCGGACGCGGGCGGCGACGGCGTCGAGGGCCTCGCGCTCGCTGGCGCAGCCGATGGCGCGGTCGGGCAGGGCGCGCCCGGCGGGGTCGACGACGTACACCTCGTCGGCGCCCGCGCCATGGAGTGCGACGGCGAGGAGGCGCCGCCCGGCGGGGTCGGTCTCGATGTCGAGGGACAGCACGGAAGGCGTCACCTCGACGTCGGCCGGGCGCAGCTCGGGGTCGTCGAACACGCGGGTGATGCGTTCGCCGGGGGTGGAGGCGCCCGCGATCTCGCAGCCGCCGCGCACGCCGCGGTCGATCAGGTAGCGCACCGCGAAGCGGACGTCCGCCTCGAAGGTCCGGATGCCGTGCTCCTGGAGTCGGTCGCGAAGGGGCGGCGCGTCCGGGGGGACGGCGACCTCCACCCGCACGACGGCCCCGCCGTCGAAGGTGCGCCGCCCGGTGCCGCGCTGTCGCACCGCGCCAAGCTCCCGGGCGCGGGCGGCGTCCGCGCGGCGGACGTAGAAGTGGGGCGTCTCGCGGCCGTCGCGCACGAGGAACGTGCCCCCACTCTCCAGCATGCCGTAGAGGTGGACGACGGGGGTGTCGTCCTGGATGCGGTAGGTGGCCTGGAGGATGAAGCCGCGCGCCACTTCGGGGGCGCCGCCGGTCGACTCGTCGGCGACAGGCATCGTCTTGAAAGCCGGCTTCGGCCGGTGACGGGTAGAATCGGTCGAATCCCGGGCGGATAGAGTAGACCGTTCCGGACGGATTCGTGACAGGAGTGGAGACATGCGCGCAAGGCTGTTTGCAGTGATCGTCGCGGCGGGTCTGTTTCTGGCGATGGGCGCCGGCACGAGCGAGGCGCAGTGCCGGCCCGACGGCGACGTCGAATTCGTGTGCGGTCCGGTGAGCCCGGAGGACCTCGTGGCGGTGCCCGAGACGCCTTGGGTCATCGTGGCGGGGATGGAGGACGACGGCTACCTCTACGCGACGGACAGCCGGGACCACCGCTCGACGGTGCTGTTCCCGGTCTCGTCGTTCGGCTCGCGGCCCGACCCCGCGTTCGCCGGCTGCGGCGGTCCACTCACCGGCGGCTTCCGGCCGCACGGCCTCAACCTGCGGCCGGGGCCGGGCGGGCGGCACACCCTCTACGTGGTGCGGCACGGGGCGCGCGAGGCCATCGAGGTCTTCGAGCTCGACGCCCGGGGACCGCGCCCGGTCCTGACGTGGACCGGCTGCGCCGAGGCGCCCGAGGGGGTGACGTTCAACTCGGTGGCGGCGCTGCCCGGCGGCGGGTTCGCGGCGACCCACTTCGCACTCCCGCTGGGCCGCGTGTGGGAGTGGTCGCCGGGTGCGGGCTGGGCCGAGGTGCCCGGCACCGAGACGAACGGGCCGAACGGCATCGTCGCGTCCCCGGACGGGCGCTGGCTGTACCTCGGCGGCTGGGGCACCCGATCGCTGATCCGGGTGTCGCGCGGCGAGAGCCCGGTCCGGCAGGACGCGGTCGAGGTCGGCTTCCACGTCGACAACGTCCGCTGGGCGCCCGACGGTTCCCTGCTCGCGGCCGGCCATCTCGGGGACGCGCCCGAGTCCATCTTCGAGTGCCTGGGCCAGGGCCGGTGCGACGGGGTGACCTCGCGGGTGGCGCGGGTCGACCCCGACGCCCTGACGGCGGACGAGATCGTCCGTTATCCGTCGAACGAGAACTTCATCCTGGGAACGGTCGCCCTCGAGGTCGGAAGCGAGATCTGGGTCGGCGGCATCGCCGGCGCGGACCGCATCGCACGGTTCCCGGCCCGATGAGGTGTGCTGCGCGCGGCCGCCGGTCGGCGCGAGAGGGTGAGGCCGAGACCAGGATCGAGACGCTTGCGATTTGCCGGACGCCTCCCACGGGCTGGCGAACGCCTCGGCGTACCTGCGGTCGCGATCGGGCCGGCACGGGGGCGTCCGGGGGCGGATTCGGAGCGGTCCCCATGCCGACCACGGTGAAGCCCTCGATGGGCGCCGTCGGGCCGTCTTCCTCGCCGGCGCCACGCCGAACCGCCTCCCGGGTGGCGTCTTCGAGCCGGATCCGGGCGCGCTTCGTCTTCGTGTGCCCGGCGGCTACGCGGCCGCGCCCCCGCCGGTGCCCGACGGGTCGGTGTAGCGGTCGTTGAGGAGCTGGACGTAGCCGTTGGCCTCCAGCAGCACGTCGGCGACGCGGCGGCGGGAGCGGCCCTCCCAGCCGACGGGGCGGCGCCAGAAGATGCTGCGCCAGCCGCCGGCGCTGTTGCGGAAGGCGCGGGGCAGGCGGTCGGCGAACCGGGTGCCGTGGGCGTCCGGCGGCTGCTTGGCCAGCCTCGCGAGCACCGCCCGTGCCGCCCGCCCGCGGAGCCTCGCGTGGAGGTAGCCGCCGGCCGCGAGCGCCACCGCGAGCAGCACGAGCCGCCACAGCGGGTCGAGGTCGAACACGGCCGCCCACGTCGGGTGCGAGAAGCTCAGGCCGTCCCACTCGCCGGTCCACAGCGTCCAGCCGCCGACGGCGGCGGCGAGGAGGCCGAAGACGACGGCGTCGAGCCGCAGCACCCGCTGCCGCCATTCGAGCAGCAGCGCCTGCAGCTTCGGCACGAACAGGTCCTGGATGTCCCGCGCGGTCTGCTCGAGGGCGCCGACGACGCGGTAGGCCCGGTCGACGCCCACCTGCTCCATGCGGTCGTGGATCTCCTTCATGTCGACGTCGCGCTTCGCCTCGAACCGCTGGCGCAGCGTGTCGTCCTCGATGGCGACGGCGGCGTCGGGGTTGTAGATGCGGAAGAAGCGGCCCGCGGTCAGCCCCTTCTGGGCGAGGGCGCGCTGCCACGAGGCGATGACGTCCTCGGGGTTGTCCTCGCGCGCGGTGGTGTCGATCTGGTTCAGCACGTACAGGAACTTGCTGGAGTCGGGCCGGGCGATGGTCTGGGCCACGAGGTGGTCCAGGGTGTCCCGCATGGTGCCCGCCTCGGGATGGCGGGCGTCGAAGAACACCAGCACGAGGTCGGAGAGGTCGATGATGTGGTCGGTGATGCGCAGGATCGACGTACGCTGATCGTCGGCGTCGAAGCCGGGCGAGTCGATGATGATCTTGCCCCGGACCTTCGCCTTGGCGCTGGTCTTCAATTGCAGGTAGGCGTCGATGCGCCGGCCCTCGCCGGTCGCCAGCTCCTCGATCGAGCGGCTCAGCCGGTAGAACGGGAACCGGGGGTCGGCGTCGAGGGAGAGGCCCGGCAGCACCCGGGCGTCGTCGCCGTGCGTGTAGCAGATCACCGTGAAGCGGTCGTCGACGGCCTGGTTCCCGGTGAGCTGCAGGTCCTGCCCGACGTAGTGGTTGATGAAGGTCGACTTGCCGGACGAGTAGGTGCCCAGCACCGAGATCATCGGCCACCACGAAATCCGGGTGGCGAGCGAGTCCTCCGCCTCGAGGATGCCGAGGCGGTAGCACACCCGGTCGAGCTTGCGGAAGCTCGAGACGGTCCGCAGCAGGATCGGGTTCTCCTGCGAGAGGTGCTTCTCCAGGTTCCGCAGGCGCTTCTTCAGTTGTTGTGATTGCGACATGCCGGTGTCCTCGCCGGGCGACTACCAGCCATTATCCCCGGTCGGCGCAGGTGCGTCCAATGGGGGCGGTCACCCCCGGAGCCACTTCGCGGCCCCTGCCGCGACGACGGCCCCGAGGACGGGTGCGGTCACGTAGATCCAGAGATGATGCAGGTCCGCGGCGACCAGGGCGGGCCCCAGCGACCGCGCGGGGTTCATCGAGGCCCCGGACACCGGGCCGCCGACGAGGGCGCCGAGGGCCACGGTGGCCCCGACCGCGATGCCCGCGGTGATGCCCTTCTCGCGCGCCCCGGTCGAGACGCCGAGAAATCACGAACATCAGCAGCGCCGTCAGCACCACCTCGAGCGCGAAGGAGGGCCAGGGGCCCCCGGCGGGAGCCGTGGCCCCGACGCCGGCGGCGCGCGTGAACAGGCCCGCGACGGTCAGGCTGCCCGCGGCCGCCCCCGCGCACTGGCCGGCGACGTAGCCGGGAACGTCGCGGAGCGGGAAGCGCCGCGAGGCCCAGAAGCCGACGGTGACCGCGGGGTTGAGGTGGGCCCCCGAGACGTCGCCGATCGCGTGGATCATCGTCATGACGACAAGGCCGAACGCGAGGGCGACGCCGAGGTGGGTGACGTCGCCGCCGGTGAGCCCGTCCACGACGATGGCGCCGGTGCCGGCGAAGACCAGCGCGAAGGTGCCGATCGCTTCGGCGGCGACGCGTCGTCCGAGGCTGAACGTCGTCGAAGCTTCGCCGCGGTGGGGGCCACTCACGGCCCGGAGCGTATTTCCCCGATGTGTCGAACGCGTAACGGACAGGTAAAAGGGCGCCGCTTCCGGATGACGGGCGCCCTTGCGCGGGGCGTGCCGGCGGCAAAGACGGGTACCATGTCGCCGGCGCGGTCAGTCTGCGGCAGCCGCGCTGGAACCCGCGCGGTACCGGATGCCGCCGGGGGCCGCCCGCGGCTGCCGGCGAGCGCGTCGCTGAGGTTCCGCACCGGCGAGAGTGTGGACACGGCCGCAGGGTCGCGCTGTCGTGAAAGGTGGTGCATGGCTGAGAACCAGAGCACGGACGCCGACGGGCCCGCCCCGCGCCCGGCCGCGGCGTGGGGCGTCGTCGCCGTCATGGTCTATCTGCTCCTCGTCGCGGTGGGGGTCGTCGGCGACGGCTTCCGTCTCGCGGTCGGGGGGCAGGCCGGCGCCGAGCGGCTCTTCGCCTTCGCGACGAACCCATTCGTGGGCGTGCTCCTCGGCACCCTGACCACCGCCCTCGTGCAGTCGTCGAGCACGGTGACGTCGATCATCGTCGGCCTCGTCGCCGGCGGTCTGCCGGTGGGGGTCGCGATCCCGATGGTGATGGGCGCCAACATGGGCACGACCGTCACCAACACCCTGGTCAGCCTCGGCCACATCGGGCGCGCCGACGAGTTCAGGCGGGCGTTCGCGGCGGCCACCGTGCACGACTGGTTCAACCTGATCGGCATCGTCATCTTCCTGCCGATCGAGGTCGCGTTCGGGCTCATCGAACGGGCCAGCTCGGCCCTGCTGACCGCCTTCGTGTCCGTGGGGTCCTACTCCACCGGGGGTTGGGACGTGCTGGGCCGCGCGGTCAGGCCGGGCCGGTCGCTGGCGGGGGCGCTGGCCGATCCGCTGCCGGAGACCGGGGGCGGCGTCCTGCTGATCGGGCTCGGCGTGGTGCTCATCCTGGTGTCGATCACCTACCTGGGCCGAGCCCTGAAGACGGTCATGGTGGGCAACGCCCGGCGGCTGCTGCATGGCGCCATCGGCCGGGGGGCGGGCGCCGGCATTCTCTCGGGAACGGTGGTGACGGTCCTCGTGCAGTCCTCCTCGACCACCACCAGCCTGATGGTGCCGCTGGCCGCCGGCGGCGTATTCTCCCTCCGCGAGGTGTATCCCTTCACCCTCGGGGCCAACATCGGCACGACGATCACGGCGCTGATGGCGGCGACCGCGGTCACCGGAGCCAGCCGCGAGCCGGCGCTGCAGATCGCCCTGGCCCACTTCCTGTTCAACGCGTTCGCGGTGGCCGTCGTCTACGGCGTGCCGTGGCTCCGGCGGCTGCCGCTCCGGGGCGCCGGCTGGATCGCGGAGCTGGGGGCGGAGCGCAAGGGGCTCGCCCTCGCCTGGGTCCTCGCGGTGTTCTTCGCGGTCCCCGCCCTGCTCACCGTGGCGACGCTGCGTCTGTTCTGACACCCTGGCGTGGCCGGCGCCGGCGGCCCGTCGCCCGCCGCACTGCCTCGACATGCACGCCTGGCTGGCGGACATCGTGGCGTGGCCGGCGCCGGCGGCCCGTCGCCCGCCGCCAGGGCGAGGCCCCATGCCGTCCGGCCGGGAGTCGGCGCCCTCGAACCGGAACCCCTGGCGGGTGGTTGGGCGCCAAGGCGGCGATTGGCAGGCCAGGTGTCCTGTGCGGGTCGCGGTGGTTCCGGTGCACGAGCAGCCCGTGGGGGAACCCCGCGCTGCGCCGCGCCGGGGGGCGCCAGGGTGCGCGGAGGCGCCGCCCGCAAGGCGCGGGAGGGTCGGCGCCCGCCAGGACGTCATTCCATCGTGCGCACCTGGATGGCGTTCACGTAGCCGTGGCTGGTGGCGACGTTCGCCACTATCACCACCGGCTCGCCGCTCACCAGCCGGTCGTGCTTCCTCAGGCGCTCGAGGGCCCGGACCACCGTCTCGTCGGGGTCTCCCGACACGTCGATCATGAACGGCACGATGGACCGCGACAGCCACAGCCGCCGGCGGACGACCTCGGTGGTCGTGAAGGCGTAGATGATGGCGCCGCGGGGGCGGAAGCTGCTGACGAGATGGCCCAGCAGGCCC
The DNA here is from genome assembly GCA_022821235.1 of Vicinamibacteria bacterium. Taxonomy (GTDB): domain Bacteria; phylum Acidobacteriota; class Vicinamibacteria; order Vicinamibacterales; family UBA8438; genus JAJEEA01. Next base: position 34,509 of record JAJEEA010000327.1, on the reverse strand, counting down.
CGCATCGTGATGACGACGATGGCCCGCGAGCTGAGCGAGTCGGCGAGGAGGCAGGCGCTGCGGGCGAGCTGCTCGCGGATGGTCTCGGGCTCGCGGCCGCGGTGGAGCCCGAGCCCCTGCTCCTTCTCGATGCGCCGGGCGATGCGGTCGAGCACCGAGACGCAGCGCACCGGGTACTTCCCGGTCGCCGTCTCCCCGCTCAGCATCACCGCGTCGACCTGCTCGTACACCGCGTTGGCGACGTCGGTCACCTCGGCCCGGGTCGGCATGGGGTTGTCGATCATCGACTCGAGCAGGTGGGTGGCCACGATCACCGGCTTGCCGGCGACGACGCAGCGCCGCACCATGTCGCGCTGGGCCCCCGGCAGCATCTCGAACTCCACCTAGACGCCGAGGTCGCCGCGCGCCACCATGACGCCGTCCGCCGCCTCGATGATCTCGTCGAGGTTGTCGAGGCCCTCCTGGTTCTCGATCTTGGCGACGATCCGCATGGGGTGCCCGCCCCCCTCCTTGATGATCCGCCGCGCGTCGTGCACCGCCTGGGCGCTGCGCACGAAGGACACCGCGAGGAAGTCGACGTCGTGCTCCATCGCGAAGCGGATGTCCGCGACGTCCTGCTCGGTGATCGACGGCAGGTTGATGCGCACGCCGGGCAGGTTGATGTGCTTGCGCGATCCGAGGACCCCGCCGTCGAGCACCCGGCAGCGCAGGTCGTGCTCGCCGGTCTCCAGCACCTCGAGGTTGATGAGCCCGTTGTCGACGGTGATGCGGTCGCCCGCCTTCACCTGGTGCACCATGTCCTGGTAGTCGACGTGGATGCTCCTCTCCTCGGGGTCCTCGGTCGGGCCGACGGTGACGTGGAACTCCTGACCGACCTCGAGGGACAGGTGGCCCAGGCGGTCGCCGGTGCGGATGGCCGGTCCCTGCAGGTCGAGCAGCAGGGCGATGGGGTGGTTGAAGCGCTCGTTGAGGCCCTTGACGGTCTGGATCACCTGCCCATGGCTGGCGTGGCTGCCGTGCGACATGTTGAGGCGGGCGATGTTCATGCCGGCCCGGGCCAGCCCTTCGATCTCGTCCGGCGAGGAGCTGGAAGGGCCCAGCGTGCACAGGATCTTGGTGTGGCGGAAGTCCCGTCGCGGTGCCATGATGCCGTCCTTCCCTGTCGTGACCGAGCGGTCGGCCTGAGCCGATGCGGGACCGGCAGCCGCGTCGGAGCGTTACCGGCCGGTGGGGGGAAAAACGCCGCATCGAGGGCCGTGGGAGCGACCATGGCCCGCCATTTCGCCGCCTTCGGCTCCGCCTGACGCCGAACCAATCCTACAGGAAGTCCACGTCCCTCCGCGGCGCAGACTCCTCGCGCGGAAACGCCGCGGCGCGACTCCGCGCCCACCGACCGGCCCCGGCGCGATTCCCGACGTCGCGGCATCCGCTCCCGGCCGGCTCCCGTCGCCTGCGGACGGTCAGTCGACGACGTAGCTGAAGACCTTGTGCTCTTCCCCGCGCACGAGGGTCGATCCGTAGAGGTGCATCTCGACCTCGCGGCCGGTCTCGTCGAGCAGCCGCAGGCGGGTCTCCCGGTGCACGAGGTAGGGGCCGTAGTCGGTGGTCTCGCCGTCCCAGGCGACGCCGAGCAGCGTGAAGCGGCGCCCTCCCCATTGGGCGACGAGCCGTCGCAGGGCGTTGGAGCTCTTCTGGCGCAGGTCGGCCCAGGCGTACGAGACGGGGACGCCGCGCTCGGGCCGGCTCGCCGGGAGCTCGGGCCAGACGACGTCCCGGAACTCCCGGCCGTCGAGGGCGAGGGCGGCTAGACGGTCCCGGTCGTTGTCGGCGAGCGCGTCGAGGACGGCCGCGGCCAGCGCTTCCGGGGACGGGTGGGTGTTGGCGAGCGGGGGCGGCGGCGCGCCGCATCCGGCGAAAGCCAGGACGAGGAGGAGCGCAAACGAGACGACCCCCGCCGGTCGGCGGGGGCTGCCTCGACGCCGGGTACGAACCGGCGCCGTCAGTTGGTCGCGAAGTCGGTCCAACCTTGCCACCAGGTGTCCTTTCCGCCGCCGGACGGCCCGACCGCGCCGATGAAGTCGGCGGTCTCGATGAACGTGTCGTTCATGGGAGGCATGGCCGCCGTCACCGTCCCGTTCAGGGCCGGCGACGTCGCGGCCGGCCGGTAGTCCGGGCTCGACAGGTCGTAGGGATCCGCCAGAGCCGGGTCGACGAACGAGACGTTGGCGCTGTCGGTGACGATCTGCCTGGTCGTCTTGAACGCCGCCTCGTCGTCGCTGTCGGTCCGGAACTGAGCGTCGCACCCGCTCACCAGGCAGTTGCCGTGGATGATGCCGCTGGCGAGGGTGAGGCTCCCGTTCTCGACCTGGTCGAACGTCGCGGTGTGGTCGATGTCGATGGAGGCCTCCTTGAATCCGAGGACGATGAAGTTCCGGATGGTGGCGGAGGTGCCCTCGCGCAGCAGCATGCCGATGTCGCTCTCACTGCCCTCGTCGGTGTCGGGGGTCGCCGATGAGGGTCAGGTTGTAGAGGGTCGGGTTGGAGCGCGGCGTCAGGTTGTTGTTGTCGCCGTTGTTGTCCGCCTCGATGCCCTGGTCGGCGTCGTCGCCGCTCTGCATGACGATGATGAACTGCCCCTTGCCGGTCCACCCGTCGGTCCAGTCGACGCTGTCGTCGGCGATGCCCTGCAGCACCACGTGCTTCACCGCGACGGTGCCGCCGAAGAACTCGAGGCCGTCGTCCTTGTTGTACTTGACCATCACGTGGTCGACCTCGGTGTTGCTGCCCACGCCCTGGAAGGCGATGCCGTTCAGCTCGTTGTCGGGGCTGAACTCGGTGCCCGCGAACTCCACCCGGACGTACCGCAGGTGTCCGCTGTCGTCGGCCGGGTCGCTGCCGCCGTAGGTGCCGGTGTCGCCCTCGCCGACGGCCTCGCCGCCGGGCACGTTGAGGGGCGCGCGGCCGTTGATGATGAGCCCGCCCCAGTCGGCCCGCCCCCGCTCGCCGACGGGCTGGTCGCTGCTGAACACGATGGGGGCGTCGGCCGTGCCGTTGGCGAGGATCCGGGCGCCGCGGGCGATGATCAGCGTGCCGTTGGTGGCGAACTCCCCGAAGATCTCGGTGCCCGCGTCGATCGTGAGCCGGGCCGGCGCCTCGACGAAGACGGCGCCCCGCAGCACCCAGTAGCTGCCGCTGCCCCAGGTCGCGTCGCTGGTGATGCGCCCCTGGACGACGCAGACCTCCTTGTCGATCCCGTCGACGTTCCGGCAGTTGGTCGTCGACTGGGTGAGGGCCGGGGTCCCCGTCAGCAGGATGCCGGCGCCGGCGAGCAGCAGCGCCGCCGCGGCGCCGCCGAGGGGCCCGCGGCGAAACGCCTCGTCGCACCGCGCGACGAGGGCGCCGGCGAGTCGGCCGGGCGCGGGGTGCATCGCCGGTCGAAGGCCGCGGGGGCTTTCGCCGCGGGCTCCCGGGGTCGTTCTACGTGTTGTGGTCCGCATGCTTGTCTGTCCTGGTTCGTCGAATCTGGTCCGAATTCTGAGTCTCCGGTCTCCGGCTCCCGACCGCGCGCTACGGATGCACGGAGAGGCCGAACGCCATGGTGCGGCCGAGCTTGTAGACGCGCTGGTCGAGCCCGCCCTGCCGGAAGACGTACGGCGCGTCGGTCAGGTTCGAGACCGCGAATCGGAAGCTCACCTGTTGGAAGCGCTTGGCGAAGACGAAGTCGAGCGAGTTGCGCCCCTCCTGGATGATGTCGGGGAGGCCGAGCGAGCCGACGTCGCTGATGCGGTCGTCGAAGAAGTTGAGCAGCAGGCGGCCCGAGTAGCCGGCGTTGCTCACCTCGATCATGGTGTTGAAGAGGTTCTTCGAGGTGCCGGCGAGGGGGCGCACCAGCGACGTCTGCACCTGGCGCGCGGCGGCGTCGAGGGTGACCTCGGAGTCGACCCGGGTGTAGTTGGCGCCGAGGAACAGGTACTCGCCGAGCGCCTTGCGGCCCTCGATCTCGAAGCCGGCGTTGCGGGCCGAGTCGGCGTTGGTGAACGACGTCCGGAGCTGGGCCGTCGGCTCGACGATCCGCTCGATGGGGTTGTCGAAGTTCTTGTAGAAGAGGCTCGCCGCGATCACTTCCTCGCCCGAGCCGGGGAACAGCTCCCAGCGCACGTCGATGTTCTGGATCAGCGACTGCTGCAGCTCGGGGTTGCCGACGGTGGCGCGACCGCCGACCACGTCGGTGAACTCGAACGGCGCGAGCTCGCGGAACTCGGGGCGGTTGACGGTCTGGCTGACCCCGACCCGGAGGTTCTGGTCGTTCCGGATCGAGTAGACGAGGTTGACGGCGGGGAAGACGTCGGTCTCGTCGAGGTCGGCGCGGATGACGTCGGTGGTGCCGAAGACGGCGCGAGCGAAGGGGTCGAAGGTGTCGACCTGCTGGCGGAAGTTCTCGACCCGGGCCCCCGCCACGAGGCGCAGCCGCACCGCCAGGGGCACGTCGATCATGCCGTAGGCGGACAGGGTCTCCTGCGCCGCGTCGTACCGGTCGGTCGGCCGCGTCTCCTCCTTGAGCTGGAAGTTCGGGCCGATGAAGCTCGACGTGAACAGCTCCTCGGCCGGCCGCGAGAGGTCGAGCCCGCGCGTGCTCGTCGGGACGAACCGGAGCCGGCGGGAGAGGAAGTCGCGGGTGCGGTCGATGTAGCTCGTCCCGAACTTGAGCTGGGTCGGGAGCCCCGCCCAGTTCTCCACCAGGGTCGACCAGTTCGCGCTGAGCTCGACGCTGTCGTCGACGAGGTCGTTGAACTGGCGAAGCCCGCTCTGGGACTCGTCGGCGAGCACGAAGGCCTCGCGCGCGGGGTCGAACTCGTAGAGCACCTCGCGCAGGTCGGGCTCGGCCCGGTCCGCCTGCGAGACGGCGATCTTCCAGTCGAGCCGGCTGTTCGAGGCGTTGGGGAACAGGTGGTCGCCGCCCACGTGGTGCGCGCGAATCTGCTCCTCGATGAAGAAGAGCCGCTGGTTGCGGATGTCGTTGTCGGCGTCGCTGTTGAACCCCTCGAAGATGCGGGTCTCGTCGGTGCCGACGTGCGTGTAGAAGTTGTCGACCGACAGCCGGTGGTTCGGGCTGAACTGGTAGGCGAGGTTGCCGACCCCGCCCACCGTCGAGACGAACTGCGTCTCCTCGAAGTCGTAGGGGCCGTTGAACCGCTCGACGCCGCCGGCGCCGACCTTGTAGAACGTCCGCTCCTCGTTGGTGATCTGCGAGCTCTGCGAGTGCCGGAGGGTGCCGACGACCCCCAGCTTGCCGAAGCGGCCGCCGAACAGTCCGCTGTAGGACTGGTTCATCGGCTGGTCCTGCCGCACCGGGTCCCAGACGTTGCTGAACGACTCGCCCAGCCGCTCGAGGTCGCTCTGCAGGAACCCGAGCTCGTCGCTCGTGAACCGGCCGCCGCGGATGACCTTGCGGTCGGGAAAGCCGGCGGGAAGCGCGCGGGCGCCGCCGCCGAACCCGTTCCAGGGGCTGCCCCCGTCGTAGCCGAGGCCGCTCTTGCCGGTGGTCAGGGTGTTGTAGGCGCCGCCGAGCGAGAACTCGTAGGCGGTCTCGGTCGGGAGCTTCAGCGGGATGATCTCGACGAGGCCGCCCGCGAACTGCGACGGCTTGTCGGGGGTGTAGGTCTTGCTGACCTGGACGCTGTCGATGAGGCCGGTCGGGAACAGGTCGAGCGGCACCACCCGGCGGTCGGGCTCGGTGGTGGGCAGGGTCGCGCCGTTGAGGGTCGTGGTGCTGTAGCGCTCGCCGAGGCCGCGCACGAAGACCGACTGGCTGTCGACGACCGAGACCCCCGTCACCCGGCTCATGGCGTCGGCCGCGTCCGAGTCGTTGTTCGAGCGCATCTCCGACCCGCCGATGTTGTCCTGCACCCCGGGGGCGCGCATCCGCAGCATCATCTGCGCCGCCGCGGTGGAGCTCTGCGCCTCGAGGGTGGGGGCGACGACCGCCACCTCTTCCGCGAAGACGTTGGTCGTCAGCGCGACCTGGACGTTGGTGACCGTCCCGGGGACGATCTCGATGTCGACGAGCTGCTCGGCGTACCCGCCGAGCGCGATCCTGATCCGGTGCCCGCCGGCCGGCAGCTCGAGGTCGTAGCGGCCGTCGAGGTCGGTATAGGTGACGTAGGTGGTGCCGACCGCTTCGACCGGCACGCCGGGCAGGGGGATCGCGTTGGTCTGGTCGATGACCTCTCCGGCCACCCGTCCCGTGCCCTGGGCCGCGGCGGCCGCGGCGCAGAGCAGCAGGGCCGCCGCCAACCCCATCCGGAACCGCGTTCGCCTGCTGTTCTCTCCGCGCACCCCGGCTCCTCCGCCAAGCGGCCGGGGGATTGCGGGAACGGCCTTCTGTCTGTTCGTTGTCATGGATGCAAACGTTACAGAGCGTCTGTGACAACTGGATGACGGGCCGATTACATCGGCGTTAATTCCGGGGTGGGGTTGGGCTCGGCGCCTTCGCGGGTCGTCGGTTTCCGCGGGGAAACTGACAGCCCGCGGAAGGGTTCCGCTGCATTGGAACGACGATGCATCCCGCCCGACTTCGTGGCGTCGGGTTGCATATTGCCCGATATGCACCCTCCTCACGCCTCGTCGGGCGGGCGCCTCGGCTTCCCCCGGCGCCCTCCGGGCGCGGCGCAACGCGGGGCCTTCGCGACGGGCTGTTTACGCATTGTTTACGGGGCCGTCATGGCGGCGAAACAACTGCGCACTAGGTTTCGAGCGTCGCCGGGGCCGAAAGCCCGAGCCGGCGGCGGTGGACGGCCGGGCCCCGCTGACGCCATGTCAGGCGGGCGCCTCGTCCGCCGGTTGGCGCCCTTCCAGGCGCGGTGCGACGCGGGGCTTCACGACGGGCTTCCGAGAGGAGCGCAAGGCGGCGGCATGCGGGTGCTGGTGGTCGAGGACGACGGCGACATCGCCACGCTGATCAGCGCGGCGTTTCGGCGCGAGGGCAGCGACGACGTGGAGGTGGTCGGCACCGGGACGGCGGCGTTGCGGGCGGTCGAGGCGGACCCGCCCGAGGTGATGATTCTCGACCTCAACCTGCCCGACATCGACGGGTTCACCCTGTGCCGCAAGCTGCGGGCGCGGCGGCAAGGCGTGCAGTTGCCGATCATCGTCGTCACCGCGAGGACCAGCGAGGCGGATCGGGTGCGGGCGTTCGAGCTGGGGGCGGACGACTACGTCACCAAGCCCTTCGGCCTGCGGGAGCTGACGGCGCGGGCCCGGGCGGTCTCGCGGCGCGCGTCGTCGGCGATACAGCCCTCCGAGTTCTACGAGGGCCGCCACCTCACCGCCGACTTCGCCGGCGTCGAGGTGACCGTGGACGGCAACCCGGTCCGGCTCACCCGACGCGAGTTCCAGATCCTGCGCTGCCTCGTCGAGCACCGCAACCGGGTGCTGTCGCGCGACCGCCTGCTGGACCGGATCTGGGGAAGCGGAGACACCGTCGACGCGCGCACCGTCGACGTCCACCTGGGCCGGTTGCGGGCGAAGCTGGGACCGGCCGGCAGCCAGATCGAGACCGTGTTCGGTCTCGGCTACCGCTTCGCCGAGAACTTGTGACCCGGGGAGCCGGAACCGCGCGGGCTCCTGGCGGGTCGGGGCGGCAAGCGGAACCGCAGGCGACGCTTGCCGCGCCAGAATTTACATCGTCTTAACAGTGCCCGGTCGGACTGACGCTAGTGTACGGACATGGCAGTCGGGGCCGATCGTCGTCCATCGCACGCGTCTCGACTGCTGCCGGCCCTCTCCGTCGCCGGCCTCGGGGCCCTGACCGCGCTCGCGGGGCCGGCCGCGTGTCGCGGATGGATCGACGGCGCCGCGGGGGTCGTTGCCGTCGACGGCTCGAGCACCGTGTTCCCGATTGCCGAGGCGGCGGCGGAGGAGTATCGGCGGGTGGATCCGGAGGCCCGGGTGACCGTCGGCGTGTCCGGCACCGGCGGCGGCTTCGAGAAGTTCTGCGCGGGGGAGACGGACGTCGCGAGCGCATCCCGCCCCATCCGGACCGTCGAGAGCGAGGCGTGCGCGGCGGCCGGCATCGAGTTCGTCGAGTTGCCCATCGCATACGACGGCATCGCCGTCGTCGTGCACTCGGCCAACGACTGGGTCGAGACCCTGACGACGGACGACCTGAAGCGGATGTGGGAGCCGGCCGCGCAGGGGACCGTGACCCGCTGGAGCCAGGTCCGGCCCGACTGGCCGGATCGAGAGCTGCGCCTGTTCGGCCCGGGCATCGACTCGGGCACGTTCGACTACTTCACGCAGGTCATCGTGGGCGAGCCCGGGGCCGGCCGCGGCGACTTCACCTCGAGCGAGGACGACAACGTGCTCGTGCAGGGGGTGTCCAACGACGAGCTGGCGCTGGGGTTCTTCGGCTACGCCCACTACGAGGAGAACCGGGGCCGGCTCGGGTTGGCGGCCATCGACGACGAGGACGACACCAACGGCGACGGGGCGATCCGCCCGTCGCCCGACACCGTGCGCGACGGCACCTATCAGCCGCTCTCCCGGCCCGTCTTTCTCTACGTCAACCCGGTCGCCCTCGATCGGCCGGAAGTCGCGGGGTTCGCGAGCTTCTTTCTCACCGAGGGGGCGGCTCTCGTACGCGAGGTGGGGTACGTGTCCCTGACGGATCGAGAGTACGCCCTCGTGCAGCGGCGACTCGATGACCGGGTCGTCGGCACGATGTACTGCGGCCCGGGCGGGAACGCCGGCGAGATCGCGTCGCTGGAGGCGTTGCTGAGCCGACCCGGCTACTGCTGAGTCCGCCCGCGTCGTCGAATCGCCTCGGCGGCTCGTGCCGCCGGCGCCCCGTGTCGGCGAAGCTCCCGACGCGACCGCGGTCGCGCGGACGCAGGGTGTCCTCCGGGAGTCTCGCGTCGGCGAAACGCCCAACGCGACCGCGGGTCGCGCGGTTGCGCGGGAGCGGCAGAATGGCGCGGACACGACAGGACCGCATCGAGGGCGTCATCGAGTGGGCGCTCCGCGCCTGCGCGGGGGCGTCGGTCCTCGTGACCGTCGGCATCCTGTCGATCCTGTCCGTCGAGACCTTCCGGTTCCTCCGCGAGGTGTCGCCGCTCGAGTTCCTGTTCGGCACGGTGTGGACGCCGCTCTTCTTCCAGGAGTCCTTCGGGGTGCTGCCGCTGGTGGCGGGCACCCTGCTGGTGTCGGCCATCGCCCTCGTGGTGGCGCTTCCCGCCGGGCTGCTGACCGCCGTCTACCTCAGCGAGTACGCGCCGCCGAGGGTGCGGCGGAGCGTCAAGCCGGTGCTCGAGGTCCTGGCGGGCCTGCCGACCGTCGTGTACGGCTACTTCGCGCTGCTCGCGGTCACCCCGTTCCTGCAGCAGTTCATTCCGGGCCTCTCCGGGTTCAACGCGCTCAGCCCCGGCCTCGTCATGGGCGTCATGATCCTGCCGCTGGTGTCCTCCCTCTCGGAAGACGCCCTGCAGGGGGTCCCGCGCGGTCTCCGGGACGCGTCGCGGGCGCTGGGGGCCACCCGGGCCCAGACGACGCTGGGGGTGGTCCTTCCCGCCGCGATGTCGGGCATCTCGGCCGCCGCCGTCCTCGCCGTCTCGAGGGCCATCGGCGAGACGATGATCGTGGCCATCGCGGCCGGGCAGCAGCCGCGGCTGACCCTCAATCCGCTGGTGCCGATCGAGACGATGACCGCGTACATCGTGCAGGTCAGCCTGGGCGACGCCCCGACCGGGACCCTGGCCTACCGGACCATCTTCGCGGTGGGCATGCTGCTGTTCATCAGCACGTTCTCTCTCAACCTCGTCAGCACGTGGTTGCGGGGGCGGTACCGGGAGGCGTATCCGTGAGCCCGCGGTGGCGGGGCCGGCTGTCCGACCTGGTCCTGCACGGCCTGGGGCTGGGGGCGACCCTGCTCGGCCTGCTGGTGCTCGCGATCCTCCTCGCCGACATCCTTCGCGACGGGCTCGGCCGGCTGTCGTGGGACTTCCTCACGGGCCTGCCCTCGCGCCGCGCCGAGAACGCCGGCATCTTCCCGGCGCTCGCGGGCACGGTGTGGGTGATCGCGGTGACCACGGTGCTGGCGGTGCCGATCGGGATCGGGGCGGCGGTCTACCTGGAGGAGTACGGCGACCGCGGGTGGTGGGCCCGTCTCATCGAGATCAACATCGCCAACCTCGCGGGGGTGCCGTCGGTGATCTACGGGCTCCTGGCCCTGGGGCTCTTCGTGCGCACGCTGGGGTTCGGTCGGAGCGTGCTGGCCGGCGCCGCGACCCTGGCCCTGCTGGTCCTGCCGGTGGTGATCCTGGCCTCGCGCGAAGCGCTCCGCGCGGTGCCGCCGTCCCTGCGGGAGGCGTCGTACGCCCTGGGGGCGACGCGGTGGCAGACCGTCTGGCACCAGGTGCTGCCGGTCGCCCTGCCCGGCATGCTCACGGGGACGATACTGGCCTTGTCGCGGGCGATCGGGGAGACGGCGCCCCTGCTCGCGATCGGCGCCCTGACCTACGTCCCGTTCGCGCCGGACGGCATCCGGTCGCCGTTCACGGTGCTGCCGATACAGGTGTTCAACTGGATGTCGCGACCGCAGGAGGCGTTCCTGGAGAACGCGGCTGCCGGTATCATGGTGTTGCTGGTCCTGCTGCTCGGGATGAACGGCTTCGCCGCCTGGCTGCGGGACCGATGTCAGGGGTGACGACCGCGCCGCCCGGTCGGACGCAGGGGGCGCCTGGAGCCCGTGGCGAAACCCCGCGTTGCACGGAGACCGGCGAGGCGCCTGCCTGACGAGGCGCGACGAGGGCGCATATCGGGCATATGCAACCGAGGAGCAACGCAGCCGGGCAGGATGTATCCCTGCTCGAATGCAGCGGGGACTTCCACCACGAGCTGCTGGCAGGTGCCTCGACGATGGCCTCACGCACCATGGCGATACCGTCCCTGGCCGACGTCGCGGCGCGCGGCCGCGAGGGCGAGGTCGTCGATACCGGGACGAAGGTCGACGTCAGGGGCTTGAGCTGCTTCTACGGCGAGACGCGGGCCCTCGACAACGTGTCGATGCGCATCCCCGCCCATCAGGTCACGGCATGCGTCGGGCCCTCGGGATGCGGCAAGAGCACGTTCCTCCGGGCGTTGAACCGGATGAACGAGCTCATCCCCTCGACCCGCGTGACGGGATCCGTCGCCATCGACGGGCAGGACGTCTACGCGCCGGAGGCGGACCCGGTGGAGGTGCGCCGCCGGGTCGGCATGGTGTTCCAGAAGTCCAACCCGTTTCCCAAGTCGGTGTTCGAGAACGTCGCCTACGGGCTGCGCGTCAACGGCCTCGCCGGCTCGCGGGCCGAGCTGGAGGACCGCGTGGAGGCCAGCCTGAGGACGGCGGCGCTGTGGGACGAGGTGCAGGACCGCCTCCGGGATTCGGCCCTCGCCCTGTCCGTCGGCCAGCAGCAGCGGCTGTGCATCGCACGGGCCCTGGCCGTCGAGCCGGACGTCCTGCTGATGGACGAGCCCGCGTCGGCGCTCGATCCCATCGCGACCCAGCGCATCGAGGAGCTCGTGTATCAGTTGAAGCAGCGCTACACGATCGTCATCGTGACCCACAACATGCAGCAGGCTGCCCGCGTCTCGGACGGCACCGCGTTCTTCTGGCTGGGCAAGCTCGTGGAGCATGACCTGACGAGCCGCATCTTCACGGCGCCGGCCCGGAAGCTGACCGAGGACTACGTCACCGGGCGGCTCGGGTAGGAGTCTGCGCCGTGGAACGGCGCGGACTCCTGTAGGGTTGGTTGGGCGCCAAGCGGAGCCGCAGGCGACGATTGGCGGGCGAGATCGGAGGTCGATGCCCCACCTCCAGGACGATCTCGATCACCTCAAGGAGCGGATGCTGGTGATGGCCGGCGCCGTCGAGGAGCAGGTGCGCGCATCGGTGCAGTCGCTGGTCGACCGCGACCACCGGCTGGCCGAGCGGGTGCTGACCGGCGACGACGCGATCAACCGGCTGCACATCGAGATCGACGAGCGCTGCTTCCAGTTGCTCGCCCTGCACCAGCCGGTGGCGACGGACCTGCGGGTGGTGGTGTCCGGGGTCAAGATCAACAGCGACCTGGAACGCATCGGCGACTTCGCGATCAACGTCGCCGAGGCGACCCTGCGGTATCTGGAGCATCCCGCCGTCAAGCCCCTGATCGACGTTCCCCGGATGGCGGACATCGCCCAGGGCATGCTGCGCGACTCCCTGAACGCGTTCGTCCGGCAGGACGTCCGCCTCGCGAGGGAGGTCCTCGACCGCGACGACTCCGTCGACCACCTCAAGGACCGGGTGTTCCGCGAGCTGATCGGGGTCATGTGCACGGACGCCGCGGTGACCCAGCCCGCCCTCGAGCTCCTGCTCGTTTCGCGGCACCTCGAGCGGATCGGCGATCACGCCACCAACATCGCCGAGGAGGCCATCTTCATCGTGTCGGGGCGCGACGTCCGCCATCACGGGCGGGAGGGCGGGGCCCCCGGCGCCGACGCGCCGCCTCACGGGGAGCAGTGATCGAGTCGTTGGCCGTCCGAGAGCCGCCTGCCCATGCCTAGCCGCATACTCGTCGTCGAGGACGATCCGGACATCGCGGAGCTGGTCGAGCACCACCTCTCTCGGGCCGGCTACGACACCAGCGTCGTCGGAACCGGCACCGACGCCCTGGAGCACATACGCCAGCGCCCCGATCTCGTCGTTCTCGACCTGATGCTGCCGGGGATGAGCGGCCTGGAGATCTGCCGGCTGATGCGCAACGACCCGCAGACCGCGGCGGTGCCCATCATCATGCTGACGGCGCGGGCGGAGGAGGAGGCCCGGGTGGAGGGGCTCGATCTCGGCGCCGACGACTACGTGACCAAGCCGTTCAGCCCGCGGGAGCTCGTGGCGCGGCTCCGGGCTGTCCTGCGCCGCACCCAGCCCTTCGGGCCCGACAAGATCCTCCGGTTCGGCTCGCTGGTGATCGACCTCGACCGGCACGAGGTGAGCGACGACGGCCGGCCGGTGCGGTTGACGGCCAAGGAGTTCCTGCTGCTGAAGTACCTGATCGAGCACGCCGGCCGGGTGCTGTCGCGCGACCTCCTGCTCTCCGACGTCTGGGGGTATCAGTACACGGGGGGCACCCGCACCGTCGACGTGCACATCCGTCGGCTGCGCGAGAAGCTCCCCTCGCTGGTCGAGCACATCGTGACCATCAAGCAGTTCGGCTACAAGTTCGTCGAGAGCACGTGACGGCCCCCCGGCGGCCGGCCGCCGCGGCCGGGCCGCGGTGAGCGGCGTCGCGCCTGTTCGTTCGAGGTTCCGTGAGGCTGCCCACCCGTCTGTTCCTGTCTTCGATGGCGGTCGCCGCCGCGGCCCTGGTCACGGTTGCCCTCGTCGTCGGGTCGCCGGGCCCGCCTCCGGCGGACGTCGAGGACCGGCCCTATCCGCTGGCCTGGGCGCTCGCGGCCGGGTTCCTGGCCGCGCTCGGGGCCGCCCTCGCCATCGCCCGGCTCGCCTCGATCCGGCTCCACCGCCGGGTCCGGGCGTTGACCGAGACGGCCCGGCGCTACACGGCGGGGACGCCCTTTCCCGTCGGACTCGACCACGGCGACGACGAGCTGGGGGTGATGGCGCGCGCCCTCGATCAGACGGCGCGCGAGCTGGCCCGCCAGGTGAAGGACCTCTCCGGCCAGCAGACGCGGGTCGACGCCATTCTCGGGGGGATGGTCGAAGGGGTCCTGGTGATCGACGACGAGGGCCGGGTGCAGATTGCCAACGAGTCCGTGCAGCGGATGCTCGGCATCGACAGCGATCCGACGGGACGCTTCCACGTCGAGCTGATCCGCCATCCGGAGGTGACCCGGGTCATCGCGGCGGCGGTGGCCGGCGACGCCGGACGCGGGAACGAGGTGCGGTTGAACACCGACCCCCCCAAGGTGCTGCTCGCCAACGCCCGGCCGTTCGCGGCCAACGGGGAGCGGGGAGTGGCCCTGGTGCTCCACGACGTCACCGAGTACCGCCGGGCGGATCAGGTCCGGCAGGACTTCGTCGCCAACGTCTCTCACGAGCTGCGGACGCCGCTCACCGCGATCCGGGGCGGGGTCGAGGCTCTCGTCGACGAAGACCGCCCCGGCGAACGCCGCTTCGTCGCCATCATCGCCAGGAACAGCGCGAGGATGGAGCGCCTGGTGAACGACCTGCTGAGGCTGGCCCGTCTCGACGCGGGGCAGGAGCGGCTGGCGCCGACCCCTTGCGCGCTGGAGGCGACCTTCGCCTCGGTGGCCGGCGAGCTGGCGCCGCTGGCGGAGAGCAAGCACGTGGACATCAGGACCGCCGTCACCCCGGAAGCGGTCACGGTCCTGGCGGACCCTCTCAAGCTCCACGACGCCATCCGCAACCTCGTCGAGAACGCCGTCAACTACGCCCCCGCCGACAGCACCGTCGAGCTCGGCGCCGGCAGCGAGGACGGCGTGGTCCGCATCACCGTCGCCGACCGCGGCCCGGGCATCCCGGATACGGACCTGACCCGGATCTTCGAGCGGTTCTATCGGGTGGACGACGCCAGGCCCCGCGACCCCGGCGGCACCGGGCTCGGGCTCGCGATCGTCAAGCACCTGATCGGCCTCCACGAGGGCTCGGTGCGGGCCGCCAACCGGGACGGCGGCGGCACGGTCTTCACCATCGAGCTGCCCCACCCGCGGTCAGACGGCGGCGAAGCTGACGGAACGCCCGCCCCCGGTGACTGACGGCGGCCTTCTCTGCCGGGCTCACCTCGGCCAGCGTGCGGCCGTAGGGGGGGTAGTGGAAGATGGGGTCGTAACCGAAGCCCCCCTCGCCGCGGGGAGGCAGTTGCACGCGGCCCTCGACGATGCCGGCGGCTTCCCAGAGGACAGCGGCGCGGGCTCCTGGAGGACTGGTTGGGCGCCCGGCGGGGCCGTCAGGCGACGATGGGCGGGGCAGGAGTTCGCGCCGTGGAACGGCGCGGGCTCCTGGAGGGTTGGTTGGGCGCCCGGCGGAGCCGCCAGGCGACGATGGGCGGGCGAGGGCGAGCGCGCACACGAAGCGGGCGGCGCTGCCGTCGGCGCCCCGCTCGGCGAGCATGCGCCGAATCGCCGCGAATTTCTCCGCGTACGACTAGCCGTTGAATCTCGCCGAGCGCACCCACGGCTCGCCGTCGAGCGCGTCGATCTCGAGCCCGGAGTCCTCGGCCACGGTGAGCTCGCCGGTCGCCTCGGCGTAGTAGAGCGCCTTCAGGCGGGCGTTGGCCGCGAAGGTCGCGCCGGTCTCCTCCGGTTCGCCGATTCCGGGGTGGTCGTCGAGCGTGGCGAGGGTGGTCGGGAGACCGCCGAGGATGTCGCGGATCTCGGCGAGCTTGCCGCGGTTGGTCGTGGCCACGAGCAGCCGGGCCGGCGCGGGGCCGGTCACGCGGTCAGGGCCCCGACCAGGTCGCGCTGCATCTCGACGAGGCGGCGGATGCCGGACTCGGCCAGCCCGAGCAGGGCGTCGTGCGAGTCGCGTGAGAAGGGCGCGCCCTCCGCCGTGCCCTGCACCTCGATGAAGCGGCCGTCCCCGGTCATGACCACGTTCATGTCGACCTCCGCGTTCGAGTCCTCCTCGTAGGCGAGGTCGAGCAGCGGGAAGCCGTGGACGATCCCGACGCTGATCGCGGCGACGTGGTCGGTCAGGGGCATGCGCGCGATGGCGCCGCGCTCGCGCAGCCGGCGCAGCGCGAAGGCGAGGGCCACGAACCCCCCGGTGATGGACGCCGTGCGGGTGCCGCCGTCGGCCTGGATGACGTCGCAGTCGATCCAGACGGTGCGCTCGCCGAGGGCCGGGAGGCTCGTGACGGCGCGCAGCGAGCGGCCGATCAGCCGCTGGATCTCCTGGGTGCGTCCGCTCGGCCGGCCCCGGCTCGCCTCGCGGGAGGTGCGCGTGGACGTGGCGCGCGGCAGCATCCCGTACTCGGCCGTCACCCACCCCTTGCCGGCGCCGCGGAGGAACACCGGCACCTTCTCCTCGACGCTCGCGGTGCAGATGACCCGGGTGCGTCCGGCCTCGATGAGGACGGAGCCCTCGGGGTGGTCGAGATAGTGGGGGGTCAGGCGCGTGGGCCGGAGCTCGTCCGGGGGCCGCGCGTCGCCGCGGGCGGTTGGGGTCATGACGAACGGTCCGGGTCGGCCGGCGCGTCGTCGGCCGGCATCCAGTCATCGCTGGGCGCTTCCAGCAGGTCGAGGTTCTGTCTCAGGGGACGCTGCAGATCGACGTGTCCGACCAGCGTGTCGACCTCGACGCCGTCTACGAGAATCTGCACCGCGTCGACGGCGGCGAGGTTCGTGGTCAGGGCGTTCACGACGGCGTACACCGTGAAGAGCTCCTCCCGCGACCCGCCGGAATGGCCGAGGGCAATCTCCTCGGTGAGGTCGACGAACGCGTCGCCGTCTCCGGTGAGATAGACCGCCCGCAGGCTCGTGCCGGGCGGGATGGGCGAGATCAGCGGCGCCGGCGGGTCCGCGAGCTGCTGCTCGAGAATGGCGCGGGCCTGCGCGGTGGGGTTGGCCCGGCGCGTCAACCGGCGCGGCACGCCGACGAGCCGCAGGCCGTCGCCCGAGACGTAGTACAGGGTCGAGACCGTCTGCGCGCCCACCGCGGACCTGTCGTCCCCGCCGCCGGTCGAGACCGCCGGGCTCTCGTCCGGAAACCACCGGGGAAGCCCGACGAAGAGCACCCAGGCCCCGCCGAGCGCGGCGGCCGCGAAGACGATCCTCGCCAGCCAGGCCCGGCCGCTCACGGCAACGGCTCCCGGAGTGGCGCCGAGCCGTCCGCGGGCGGGTCCTCGGCGAGCGGATCGTCTTCCTCGGGAAAGCCCTGCTCGACCATGTCGCGGAAACGGATGATGCTCTGCAGCAGCGCCTCGACCACGGCGTCCTGAAACGCGGGGGAGGCGAGCTGGACCTCCTGCCCGGGATTCGAGATGAACCCCATCTCCACCAGGGCCGCCGGCATGTTGGCGCCCACCAGCACCCGCAGCGGCGCCTGCTGCACGCCCCGCGGGCTCATCGGCACCCGGGCGCGCAGCTCCTCGGCCACCGTCCGCGCCCAGAGGGCGGATGGATCGACGAAACGGAGCTGGGCCCGCTCCCAGCGCACGATGTCGAGCCGCCGCGTGCCGCCGCCCACCACCGGCACCCGTTCGCCCCCGGCCGGCGCGTCGCCCGGCTCGTCGTACTCGACGGGGCCGAGATGGAAGACCTCGGCCCCGGTCGCGGTCGCCCGCATCGACGCGTTCGCGTGAAGGCTGATGAACAGATCGGCGCGGTTGTTGTTGGCGATGGCCGCGCGCTCGTCGAGGGTCACGTCGACGTCGCCCGAGCGGGTCAGCACCACGCGAAGCCCGAGCCGCCGCTGGATGGCGGCCTGCAGCCGCCGGGCCACGCCGAGGGTGACGTCCTTCTCCAGCGTGCCCTCGGGGCCGAGGGTTCCCGCGTCGGCCCCGCCGTGTCCCGCGTCGATGGCGATGGCGCTGACCGTCGACGGTCCCGCGAAGTCCGCGAGGGCCGGCAGATCGGCGCCTTCCCCTTCGATGCCGGCTTCGGCTTCCGCGGCGGGCCGCGGGTCGGGCGCCGGCGGGGGGGCGGCGCGTGCCGCCGCCGGTCGGAGGTCGACGACCACCTCCAGGCTGCCGCCGAGCGCGGGCGAGCTGTTGGCGGCAAAGCTGCCGAACGCGTCGCCCACCTCGACTTCGAGCCGGGCGCGCCGGTCGTCGACCCTCACCCGCCGGAGCAGATCGTCGGGCGCGAAGTCGCGCATGACGAGATCCACGGCATCGGCCTCGAAGGTGACGAGAAGCTGCCCGGCCGCCCGTTCGATGCGGGGTTCGACGTTCGGGGTCACCATGAGGCGCAGCCGCGATCGCCGCCCCATGCGCTGATAGCGGCCCACGACCTGCGGGACGCGCACGTCACCGACGATCACCAGCCCCGAGCGGGACCTCAGCTCGACCGGCTGGTCCGAGATGAGGGGAAGCGCCCGTCCGATGAAGTCGATCGGCACGTACCAGATGCCTCCGCGCTCCACCGGGGGCGAGCTCAGCGACTCGAGCCGCCCCGCCACCGACACGATGCCGTCTCCCGCCGTCAGCACCATCACCGCCGGTCCCCGCAGGAGCGTCAGCCGGCCGGGCTGCCGGTCGTCGCCCACGCGAAGGCCGAAGGGGCCCAGGAGCTCGGTCAGGGCGACCATGGTGCGGCCGCCGACGTCGACCGTGGGCAGGGGGCGTCGGCCGGCGCGCGAGATGACCGTCAGGTCCTCCGGGGCGGGCTGACCGCCGCCGGGGAGGGCGGCGGCGAGCACCAGGCACAGCGCCCATCCGATGCCGCGCGCACGTCCCGCCCGGACGCCCGCCCATCGCTCGACCGGGGGCAGGGGGCGTGGCGGCGCGGGCATGGTTCGGCGGGGTGAGGGATCGCGGGCCGTCCAGGGCCGTTCAGGCATCATAGCGTACGGACCGGCCGCGTTCGACCGTCTCGCCGGCCTCGCCTTCGTCCCTCGCGCCGGGGTCTGCGCCGAGGAACGCGCGGGCTCCGGCAGGATTGGTAGGGCGCCGGGAGTCTGCGCCCGCGACGGTGCAGACTCCCTGCACCGTGGGGGCGGCGAATCGGCCACACGCGGCGGTTTCCGGGCCAGTAGTCTGCGCCGTAGGGCGGGTGCAGACTCCTGGCAGGGTTGGTTGGGCGGTGAGGGAGCTGTCGGCGACGGTTTTTCCGGGCCAGGCGGAGCCGGACGACGCGGCGGGCCGGAAGATCGGCATGCGCATCGAGAGCCTCGAGGCAGGGGAGTACGTGCGGCTGCTGCAGCCGATCTGGAGCTACCTGTGCCCGATCGAGCCGCCGGCGCCGAGCGACGTCATCTTCGTGTTCGGCAGCCGGGGACTCGAGGTGCCCCGGCGGGCGGCGCAGCTCTTCGAGGCGGGATGGGCGCCGCGCGTGCTCGTGTCGGGACGGGCCGGCCCGATGACCGAGCACGTCTTCGACAAGCCGGAGGCGCTCGTCTTCAAGGACGAGCTGGTGCGCCGGGGCGTGCCCGCCGCGGCCGTCGTCACCGAGGTCGACGCCGGGAACACGCTGGAGAACGTACGGTTCGGCATGACCGTTCTCGAGGCGGCGGGACACGAGCCGCGTTCCGCGCTGCTGGTGGCCAAGGCGTTCGCGATGCGGCGGTGCCTCGCGACCTTCGCCCGCCAGCATCCCGGCGTGCAGGTGCGCGGGTGTCCCCCCGCCGGGTCGCTTCTCGATCACCTGGACCGGAGCCGGGCGGACTTCGCGGCGCGGCTGGTGGCGGAGGTCCGGCGCCTGGACGTGTATGGCGCGGCCGGCGACCTAGCGCCGTGCGCGGTTCCCCCGGCGGTGCGCGCGGCGGCCCGCGAGACGGCGCGGCTCCTGGAGCCGGCCGCGCCGCCCTGACGTTCCCGCGCGCCTCGCGGCGCCCGGTGATGCGGCGGTCCCCTCAACCGCGCCCGCCCATCGTCGCCTTCGGCTCCGCCGGTCGCCCAACCGTCCTCCAGGCCTCCGCGCCGTTCCGCGGCGCAGGCCCTTGGTGCCCGGCCCCGGGGTCGCGTCTCCTTCCCGGCGTTTGTTTACCGGCGCGTAATCGACTCGCCATCGGTCCGTCGCACCGATGGCGTATTCAGTGGCGTGGCGGCGTGCTCCGGCGCCGACGCCCATGCGCATCACGCTGGTTACCGAGACGTTTCCTCCCGAGGTCAACGGCGCGGCCGGCTCGCTGCACCGGTTGGTGGCCGGCCTCTCCGCACGCGGCCACCGGCTCGTCGTCGTGAGACCGCGCTTCCCGATGGCGGGCGTCGAGAACGCACCGCCCGCGGACTGGGAGGAATGGCCGGTGGCGAGCGTGCCCCTGCCCGGATACGCCGCGTTGCGGGTGGGGCTGCCGGCGGGCCGGACGCTGCTCCGCCGGTGGCGGGCCGACCGCCCGGACGTGGTGCACGTCGCCACCGAGGGTCCGCTCGGCTGGTCGGCGGTCATCGCCGCCCGCCGGCTCGGCATGCCCGTCAGCTCAAGCTTCCACACGAACTTCCACGCCTTCGCGGCGCACTACCGCGCCGCTCCCCTGAGGCGCGTCACCCTGTGCTATCTGCGGACGCTCCACAACCTGACCCGGCGGACCCTCGTCCCCTCCGCGACGGTGCGGGAGGAGCTCGACCGCGCCGGGTTCCGGAACCTGGGGATTCTCGGCCGCGGGGTCGACACCGACCTGTTCGGCCCCGTCCGCCGCGATTCGCAGCTTCGCAGGGTCTGGGGCGCCGGACCGGAGACTCCCGTGGTGATTCACGTGGGGCGCCTTGCCCCCGAGAAGAACCTCGAGCTGCTGGTCGACAGCTTCGAGGCGATGCGTCGGATGCACCGGCCCGCGCCCCGGCTCGTGCTGGTGGGTGACGGCCCCGCCCGCCGCCGGCTCGAACGGGAACACCCCGACTATCACTTCGCGGGCATGCGTGACGGGGAGGACCTCGCCCGCCACTACGCCTCCGGCGACCTGTTCCTGTTTCCGAGCCTCACCGAGACGTTCGGCAACGTGGTGCCGGAGGCGATGGCGAGCGGTCTCGTGGTGCTCGCGTTCGACTACGCGGCGGCCGGGCAGTGCATCCGGTTCGGGGACAACGGTTGGCTCGTGCCGCGGCGCGACGCCCGCGCCTTCACCGCCACCGCCGCCGCCCTCATGGCCCGCGTCCCCGAGTGGCCGCGGGTCCGGCGCGCCGCCCGACAGACCGCCCTGGCCCTCTCGTGGCCGGCCGTCGTCGACGAGTTCGAGCGCGCATTGCGGGAGGTCGGGTCGAGCGTTGCGGCGGCGCCGACCCGCATGGCGTCCACGACGAGGAGCCGGACATGAGCAAGAAGACCGTGTTGCGTTTCAAGACCGTGGTGCTGTCGGACGTGCATCTGGGAACGGCCGAGTGCCACGCCGACGAGGTCAACCATTTTCTCCGGCACGTTCACTGCGAGCGGCTGATCCTGAACGGCGACATCATCGACGGCTGGAGCCTCATGCGGAAGGGCGGCTGGCAGAACCGGCACACGCGGTTCGTGCGGCTGGTGCTGAAGCACATGGAGAAGCGGGACACCCAAGTCATCTACCTGCGGGGCAACCACGACGACGTCCTCGCCCGCGTGCTGCCGATCCGCATGCACAAGCTGTACATCGGGGAGGACTACGTGCTCGACGCCGCCGCCGGGCGCTACCTGGTGGTGCACGGCGACGTCTTCGACGTGGTGACCCGCCGCCATCGGTACCTCGCGGTGCTCGGGGCCGTCGGCTACCAGGGGCTCCTGCAGGTGAACCGGCTCTACAACCGGTACCGTGCGTGGCGCGGGCGGGGGTACTACTCGCTGAGCCGGGCGATCAAGGCGCGGGTCAAGGACGCCGTGAGCTTCATCGGCAACTACGAGAGCCAGCTCCAGGCGCTGGCCCGGGCCCGCGGCTGCGTCGGGGTCATCTGCGGGCACATCCACACGCCTGCCGACAAGCGGATCGGCGACGTCCACTACCTGAACTCCGGGGACTGGGTCGAGTCGCTGACCGCGCTCGTCGAGCATCACGACGGCCGGTTCGAGGTGCTGCCCTATGCCGAGTTCAGACGCCGGCTGCAGGCGGCGATGGCGGCGCGCCGGCCTCCCCGCCCGGACCTGGTGCTGGTTCCCGCCTGATCGGCCCGTCGGCCTCCCGTCCGTCCCGTCCGTCGACGCGGCGTTCCCGCCGGCGGCGCGCAGCGCCGTGCACGGCCGACGCGAAAAGCCGTAGAATCGTAGGCGACGGTCTCCGGGCGTGGTCGCCCACGGATGTCTGCCGAACCGGTGGTCCGAATGTCCCGCGTGAAGCTCTCGATGCTCGGCCTGCTGCTGCTGTCGGCTCCGGCGGTGGCGGGGCAGCGCGCCGTCGGCCCGGTGACCCGGGACGCGGCGCCGGTCTTCAGCTCCGGCGTCGACATGGTCACCGTCAACGCCTCCGTCCGCGATTCCCGGGGGCGCCTCGTGCGGGGTCTCGCCTGCCGGGACTTCCGGCTCGTCGACAGCGGGTTCGGACGTCCCATCCGGAGCGTGTTCGAGAGCGACGCGCCGCTCCGCATCGCGGTGCTGCTCGACATGAGCGGAAGCATGGCCGTCGACGGCAACATCGCGCGCGCCCGGCGCGCCGTGAGGACCGTCGTCGGCTCGTTGCAGCCGGGCCGCGACGAGGCCGCGCTGTTCTCGTTCGACACCGCGCTGCGCGAGGTCGTGCCGTTCACGGGGGACCTGGGCCGGTTCGACCGGGCGGACCTGGCGGGCCGGCCGTACGGCCGGACCTCGCTCTACGATGCGGTGGCCGACACCGCGACTCTCGTGGGCAGAAGCGGCGACCGCCACGGCGCGCTCCTCGTGGTGACGGACGGCGTGGACACCGGCAGCCGCCGCACCGTGGAGGAGGTGTCCGGGGTCGCGAGCGCCATCGCCGTGCAGGTGCATCTGCTCACGGTCGGCGGGGTGCTGGACCGGCGCGACGGGCCCGGCGGCGCGGGCGGACCCGACAGCGCCGCCCTGTCGGCCACCCTCGTCGATCTCGCGCGTTGGACCGGGGGGAGCGTACGCGCGACCGGCGGGGAAGGGGATATGCTTGAAGCCGTGGCAGAGTTGCTGCCGGGCCTGCGGTATCAGTACGTGGTGACGTTCAGGCCCGGCTTCCGGCGGGGGTGGCACCCCATAGAGCTTCGGACGGTGGACGATCGGCTGACGGTTCATGCCCGCCGCGGCTACGTGGCGGGCAGGGCGAAACTGGACAGACGACCTGCAGCGAGGGAGAGACCATGCGAGTGACGATGTGGAGAATGGCGACGTTGGCGGCACTGATCGCGTTGGTGGCGCCGGCCTGCGCGACCCGGGGCTTCGTGCGGACCGAGACCGCCGTCGTCGACGCCAAGATCGATACGGTGGCGGTGTCGGTCGAGGAGGTCCAGGAGCGGGCGCTTCAGAACGAGGAGCAGATCGCCGAGGTCGACCAGCGGGCGATGGCGGCCGGTCAGTCGGCCCAGATGGCGCAGGCGGCGGCGGACGGCGCGGCGGCGGCGGCGGGGGAGGTCGGCGTCCGCGTCGACGAGATGGCGGCGGCGGCCGGCCGCCTGATCTTCGAGGTCACCCTGAGCGAGGACCAGGGCAACTTCGCCATCGGCCAGGACGACCTGCCGGACGCGGCCCGGGCCCGGCTCGACCAGTTGGTTGGGCAGCTCGCCGGCGACGGGCAGAACGAGTTCATCGAGATCGAGGGCCACACCGATTCCATCGGCGGCGCGAACTTCAACCTCCAACTGGGCATGCGGCGGGCCGAGGCGGTGCAGCGGTACCTCTACGAGCAGCACAACGTGCCGCTCCACAAGATGAGCGTGTACAGCTACGGGGAGGATCGTCCCGCGGCGCCGAACGACACCGCGCAGGGGCGGGCCCAGAATCGCCGCGTGGTGATCCGCGTGAGGACGTGACCGGGCCGCGCGGGGACGGGGCGGCCCGTCCCCCGCCCCCGCGCACTCGCCGCCGGACCCGGGTTCGCGAGGCGAATGGAGGCGGAGAGACCTGGAGGGGCCCGTTACCGGTAGTCGCCGCGGCCGCGGCTGCCCTCAGGTCCGGAGCGCCCGCCCGCGCCGCTCGTGCCCCTATCCGGTGGCGATCCAGCTTCCGGAGAGTTGCCGGACGGC
Organism: Vicinamibacteria bacterium; assembly: GCA_022821235.1. GTDB lineage: Bacteria > Acidobacteriota > Vicinamibacteria > Vicinamibacterales > UBA8438 > JAJEEA01. Next base: position 10,774 of record JAJEEA010000327.1, on the reverse strand, counting down.
ACATACCCGCGCGCTTCAGGGAGCCCTTTGGCAGCTTCGCCAGCCGCGCCGCCCGCTAGCCATCGCTAGCCCGCCCATCGTCGCCTTCGGCTCCGCTTGGCGCCCAACCAACCCTCCAGGAGTCTGCACCGTTCTACGGCGCGGACTCCTGGCGGACAACGACCCGCATCGCCGCCTGCACCACCACCTCTTCCTGCCCGCGGTCGTCGAGCAGGACTCCCACGACCTCGTAGTCTCCAACGGGGAAGCCGCGCCAGATGAAGCTGTGCAGCGGCTCGGAGTCGATGCCCCGCAGGCCGATGCTCGTGCTGCGGTAGTACGAGCCCGAGTCGGCGAAGATGCGAAGCTCGCGGGAGTGCTCGGTCGGCCTTATCATGATCTCGATCTCGACCTCGCCGGGCGCGGCGACGAGCAGAGTGGGCTGGGGTTCGGAGAGTGCGGACGGTTGCGCCGCTGTCGGGGTCGAGGGTCGTTGGGTCGACGTCGCGCCCGCGTGCAAGCCGGCGGTTGCGAGGATGACGACGGCGAAGGTGACAGGTCCGATGCTTCGCAGGGTGTTCATCAGCGTGTCCCCCCAGGCCGGCGCCGGGTGGCGCCCGGCCCTGCGGTGTTAAATGTATGTTAATTGTAAGTTACATGGGCGTAAATGGCAATGCGGGCGGCGAGAGCGCTTCACACCGGTGCGAGAGGGTCCGTAGCCGGCGACCGCGCAGCCGGCCGCCCGGCGGCCGATCCGGCCGCGACCTTCCGGGCGGGACGAAGGGCTGGCCGTGGCGTCGCCCAGCGACCGCCTCAGACCGGATCCGAGGGCTCCCCGCGATGCTCCCGGATCACGTCGAGCACGATCGGCCCGAGGTCCTCGGCCTTCTTGGCGCCGATGCCGTAGACCTGCAGCAGCTCTTCCGGCGTGGTGGGCCGCCGCCGCGCGAGGTCGCGCAGCGTGTTGTCGTGGAAGACGACGTAGGGTGGGACGCCGCGTGCCCGCGCGACCTCGAGGCGGCACTGCCGCAGGGCGTCGAACAGCTCGCGGTCGACGCCGTCCCAGGTGGCGGGATCCTCCGTGGGCCGACGCTTGCGCTGGCCCGGCGCCGGCCGCGGCTGGCGGTAGAGCTCGACCTCGGCCCGGCCCTTCAGGGCCGCCACCCCCCGGTCGGTGAGCTGGAGCACGGGATAGGGCCCCGCCGTGCGCAGCAGCAGGTCCTGCTCGGTGAGCTGGTCGAGATAGCCGCGCAGCTCGGCGACGGGGACTTCGGCGAGCAGGCCGAACGTGCTCAGCCCCTGGTGGCGCGCCCGGCCGACCGCGTCGGTGGTCCGCCCGCGCAGCACGTCGATGACGTGGCCGACGCCCCAGCGCTGCCCGAGGCGGGCCACCGCCGACAGGATCTTCTGGCAGAGGACCCGCTCGTCGTCCACCCGCTCGAGCTCCTTGAGGCACCAGTCGCAGGCGCCGCCGCAGGCGTCGCGCCCGTACGGCTGGTCGAAGTACTCGACGAGGGTGCGGTGCCGGCAGCGGGTGCCGGCCGCGTACCGCGACATGCCGGTCAGCAGCCGCCGCGCGGTGTCCGTCAGCTCGCCGCTCTGCTCGAGCATCTGCCGCCACCGCGCGAAGTCGGCGCCCGAGTAGAACAGGATGCACTCGGCCTCGAGGCCGTCCCGGCCCGCCCGCCCGGATTCCTGCTGGTAGTGCTCGAGCGACCGCGGTGATCCGGCGTGGATCACGAAGCGGATGTTCGACCGGTCGATGCCCATGCCGAAGGCCACCGTCGCGACCATGATGTCGACGTCCTCCCGGAGGAATTCCTCCTGGTGCTGGCGCCGCGTCTCGTCGGCCAGGCCGGCATGATAGGGGCGGGCGCGGTGGCCCTGCTCCTTCAGCCATTCCGCCAGCGACTCGACCTCGCGCCGCGAGAGGCAGTAGACGATGCCCGCCTCCCCGGCGTGACGGTCCAGCACCTTGCGAATCTGGTCCTTGAGCCCGGTGCGGGTGCGCACCCGGTAGACCAGGTTGGGACGGTCGAACGAGCCGACGAGCACCTCCGGACTGCGCAGGGCGAGCTGCCCGACGATGTCCTCCCGCACCCGCCGGGTGGCGGTTGCCGTGAACGCGTGCAGCGCGGCCCCGGGGAAGTCGTCCCTGACCTGCGCGAGCTGACGGTACTCGGGGCGGAACTCGTGGCCCCACTGGCTGATGCAGTGCGCCTCGTCGACCGCGACGAAGCGGACGCCCCAGCTCCGGAGCCGGGCTCGGAACCCCTCGCCGCCCTCGCCCACGAGGCGCTCCGGCGTGACGTACAGCAGCCGGCAGCGCCCCTCGTCGAGGTCGGCGTACACCCGGCGCCGTTCGTCCGGCGTGATCGAGGCGTTGAGGGCGCCGGCCGTCACCCCGCTCGCGACCAGGCCGTCCACCTGGTCCTTCATCAGCGAGACGAGGGGAGAGACGACGAGGCCCACCCCGCCGCCGGGGTCGACGAGGGCCGGCATCTGGAAGCACAGCGACTTGCCGCCGCCGGTGGGCAGCACGACCACGCTGTCGCGGCCCTGCAAGTTCGCGCCTATCGCCTCCCGCTGCAGGGGGCGGAACTCGCGATAGCCCCAGTACCGCTCGAGGGTCTCGAGCAGGACCGACTCGTCGACCGGCGGGGTGGCGGGACGGGCTGCCTCGGGCGGAATCGGCACGCGTGAATGGAATGCAAGGATCGGGCCGGGGCGGCCCGCGGATGGGTCTCGTCGGATACGCGACCACCGTCGGTCGATGGCCGACCCTCGGACGAAACCTCCGCCAAGTCGCCGTCGCACCGATTATAGTGCGCTTGCAGAAGGGGGCGGAACGGAACCAGACTGAACAGTCGGGGAAAGAGTCCGGGCCGCGTTCGACGCGCGCTGCATCCCGACCGATGATGTCGCCGATCCGGCGCCGGGCGCGCTCCACGGTGCGTGCTGTGGGTACGCCCCGTCGTCACGCCTCGTCGGCCCCATGCTCGGCGTTCGCTGGAGCGGTGCGACGCGCAATCCGGCGTGGACGGTGGAGAGAGGGCTGGCCGGAGGAGGACACGTGTGAGCGCCGTCACGTCGCGTCGGCCCATGCATCGGGCGTTCACCGGGGCGATGCGACGCGGGATTCCGGCGTGGACGGTGGGGGGACGGCTGGCCGCAGGAGGATACTCGTGAGCGGTGCGAGATACATCGGTTCGGTAGCGGGGCTGCTCCTGGTCGCGGGGTTCGCGTCCGCGCAGCGCCCCGATTTCTCCGGGATGTGGACGCTCGACCGCGAGGCGAGCGACGTCACCGCGCCCGCGTTCAGCGGCGGCCGCGGCGGCGACGACGTGGGGCGTCTGTTCATCGTCCACGCCGCCAACGGCACGGTGGTCGTCGGCGCCGAGACCAACGGCCTCAAGGCCTGGTCCTATGCGCCGGGGCGCGAGCTCACCATTCCCGTCGGCCGCGACACCACCATGCGGGCGGCGTCGCGGTGGGAGGGCGATCGGCTGGTGGCGGAGGGTACGCAGGGAGACATGACCATGCACGAGGTCATGTCGCTGAGCCGGGACGGCGGGACCCTCACCATCGAGGTGACGACGGGGACGCCCGGGGGGGAGACGCGCAACCGGCTCGTCTACCGGTCGGATCGCCCCGTCGGCGCCTGCGAGACGTGGGCCATGCCGTGCAGGGAGTTCCCGCAGGACGTGCCCGCGGCCGCCGGCGGGGGCGTCGCACGAGAGGGGTCGCCGCGATGACGAGAGGCGAGACGCCGGGCCGCAGGTTCCTGGCCGCCGGTCGGCTCCGGTCGGCGTTCGACCGGCTTGGGACGCGAGACGAGATACCGATGCGGATGCTCCCGGCCGCGGTCCTCTGCCTGGCCGCCATGGTCGCCCTCCCGGTCGCCGCGACCGCGGGCGGCCAGGCGGGCGCGGCGGGCCACCAGGCGGGTGCGGCGGGCGACCAGGCGGGTGCGGCGGGCGACCAGGTGGGTGTGGCGGGCGCCCGGGAGGGAGAGTGGCGCCAGTGGGCGGGGCGCAACCGCGACTTCACGGCCGAGTCGACCGGCCTCGCCGAGCAGTGGCCGCCCGCGGGCCCGCCCGAGATCTGGAGCCGGCCCCTGGGCGCCGGGCATTCCTCCATCCTCGTCTCCGGCGGGCGGCTCTTCACCATGTACCGCGTCTCGCACGGCGAGGGCGGCGGCGCCCCCTGGACGCCGCGCGAGGCGGTCGTCGCCCTCGACGCGGCGACGGGAGCGACGCTCTGGGAGCACGAGTACGCCTCGAAGAACCAGGACTTCGGCCAGGGGGCGGGGCCGCACGCGACGCCGCTGCTCGCGGGCGGCCGCCTGTTCACCGTCGGCAGCAACAAGGAGCTGCACGTCTTCGACCCCGAGACCGGCGAGCTGCTGTGGTCGAAGAACCTCATCACCGACTTCGGGGCGCCGCCCCTGCTCATCCGCTCGATGATCAAGCCGGGGTCGGGGACGAGCCCGACGCCGTACAAGGACACCATCCTCCTGCAGGTCGGCGGTCCCGGACAGGCGGTGATGGCGCTGCGCCAGAGCGACGGCGAGGTGGTGTGGCAGAGCGGCAGCTTCCTCGTGTCGCACGCCCCCGTGGGGCTCATCCCGGTCGGCGGCCGGACCCACGCGGTGGTCTTCGCCGGCCAGGCGGTGGTCGGCATGGACCCCGACACCGGCCGCGTGCTCTGGGCCCACCCCCACGACGCCGGCAACGACTTCAACTTCCAGATTCCCCACTACGACCCCGAGACCGGTGTGCTGTTCTTCTCGTCCGGCTACATCGGCGGCAGCCAGGCCATCCGCCTCGTGCCCGACGGGGACGTCGTGCGGACCGAGCTGCTGTGGGAGGACCGCCGCCTGCGGTTCACGTTCCTCAACGTGCTCCGGATCGACGGCTTCATCTACGGCACGAGCGGCCAGGGCGCAGCCGCCGTGTTCACCGCCACCCACCTGGAGACCGGCGAGACCGCGTGGCGCGAGCGCGGCTTCAGCCGCGCCACCATGGTCTACGGCGACGGCAAGGCGATCGTCCTCGAGGAGGACGGCGACCTCTCCCTCGTCCGCCTCAGCCCGAGCGGCCTCGAGCGGCTCGCCACCACGCAGCTCTTCGACACGCGGTCGTGGACGGTGCCGACCCTGGTCGGGACCACCCTCTACGCCCGCGACCGCGCCCGCATCGTCGCCCTCGATTTGGGAGCCCCCGAGGCGGGCGACCGGCGCTGACGAGGCGACCGGCGGAGCGCCCGGTTCGGTATGGACTGGCCGTATGACGCGCCGAGCTCCCGCGGCCTGCTCGACCCGGTCACCGAGGCCTGCTAGAAGGAAATCGACCGGACCCTGCTGCGCGAGAACCTCGAGCTGAGCGTCGCGTCCGCGATCTCGAGGCCGTCGCCGAACTGGAAGCTCTGCGCGAAGAGCGCTGAAGATCTGAAATCCGACTGCTCTCCGGACCGCACGTAGCGCGGCGAACCGGTGGTCTGGTCCGCTGTCGGCTATCCCACCGTGTGCGCAGGATCATCTCGAAGGAACGCCGACTCGATGCTCAACGCCGTCCGGCGATTCCTTGTCCCTGGCGGCGCGCCGGATGGAGAGGACCTCCTCGTAGCTCTCGATGAAGACGCCGGCTGGCCACGTCTCCATCTCCCCGTTCTCGCGTACTCCGATTTTCTGCAGCATGGATCCGCGCTCCGGGTCCGTGTGAACCCAGTAGACCAGCACGTCCCCGGCCGGCAGCCGCCCCTCCGCGACCCAGCGCCGGACGCGGAGCAGAATCATCTCCGAATGTGTCTCGACGATCAGGGTTCGTGAGGGTCCAGCAAGGTTCTCAAGCAGGAACTCTGCGACGTCCGCGTGCGCTGCGGGATGGAGTTCGGCCTCGGGATGTTCGATGAAGTCGACGCCGGGACCGGCCCGGTGCGCCGACAGCGCCATGAGCACAACCGGCAGCACGTGGGAGAGTCCGCAGCCCGCTTGCCCGAGGCCTACGTTGCCGCCGCCGAGCGGCGTCGCGGTCACCAGATCGAGGTACCTTCCCTGCGCAGCCAGATCAATTCGCACGCCGAAGGTCCTGCGGTGCCAGTCGCCAACCGATTCGCGTAACGCATCGTCGGCGGCCAGGGCCAGCGGCGCGTTGCGCCCGTCGGGTCCGATGCTCGCCGGCGCGCGTTCCGTCGCGAGAAAAGGCGGGGGCAGGAGGCGGCGCGGGCAACGCAGGTGACGAACACCGGCGGCCCAGGTCTCCAACGCGTCAACCGGCGGGCCGAGCCACTCCGCAAGCTTGTCGGGTTGCGCGGGGAGCAGCCCCCGCCAAGCAACGGTTCGAAGTTCCGGGGAATCCCCGGGGACCGAAATGCGATAGTCGGCGGCTTCGTCGAACCCCTGCCTCTCGGCAACGATCTCCCGGTCGTCGTTCTGCAGCCGCCAGTGCGAAATCTGCCGTTCAGGCGGTCGTCCCGGCGCCACGACGTTCCTGACGGTGGTCGATAGCGAGAATTCGCCGCTCTCGCCCGCCAGGGTGATGGAGAGCTGCAGTCGACCGTGCACGGGGCGCCCGGTCACGAGGTCCTCGAAGGACTCGCCGTGCCGGAGCCCGCCGGATTCGAGCGGCAGCGGTTCCCGCGCCTCGCCGTCCGGGGGAGCCAGGCCGCCCGCCAGCAACTGGATCGCCTGGGCCAGAGCGGTCTTGCCCGAGTTGTTGGGCCCCACCAGGATGGTCAGCGGAGCCAGCTCCACCTCGGCCCGCTGTGCGTATCCCTTGTACCGTTCGAGACTGAAACGTCGGAGTTCCACGGAAACCACATGATAACCGCCGCCCGTCACGGAACGGTGAGCCTGAGCTTGGTTGTCGGGGGGCGGAAACGGCGAGGCGCCGCTGATGTGCCGATGTCCGCGCCGAACGGTGGCGCGGACATCGGGAAGAGTGCCGGAGTGGGCTACCGGTTCGCCCGCTGCCGGTCGAGCAGGTCGACCTCGAAGGTGAACGACAGCGGCACCGACACCGGGTCGTAGCACAGGCGGTCGTCGCACGCCTGATAGTCGAGCGAGCCGGAGAACGTCACCGCGTCGACCTCGGCGAGGGCCTCCTCCACGCCCGGCTCGCCGGACACCACCGCCTCCTGCAGCAGGGTGAACGGGGCCTGGTAGACGGGCACGTGCTCGTCGAGGGGCTCGAAGTGGTAGATCTCGGACGCGGGGAACGCCACCGGCTCGAACCGGACGTGCGGCACCGGCGCGAGGGACATCCCGATCACCCGGTAGCCGAGCTCGTCGGCCCCCGGGGCATAGAGGTGCATGCCGGGGTTCGGCTCGATCTCGACGGCGACCGAGAAGCGGGTCCCGACGGTGATGGCCGGGTCGCTGGCGTACGCCGTGAACTTCAGGTGGGCGGTCTCGCCCTCGATGGCCTCGATGGGCGACAGCCCCTCGCCGAGCCGGAGCATCACGTTGGCGGTGGTGTTCCGCTCGCGGTAGAACTCCTCGAAGAACCGCGCCGTCACGCGGCCCTCGCCGTCGAGCATGAAGGTGCCCGGGTACGGCGTGCCGACGATGTTCGAGCCCGCCCCGAACACCGACACGTACTTCGCCACGTCGGCCACCACGTCGGGGTGGTCGCCGTTGGGTCCTTGCGCCTCGATGGCGACGGTGTTCAGGATGCCGAAGTCGGTGATGACGGCCGAGTCGTCATCGGCGAGGAGCGGGAAGCTGACGCCGCGCCGCCGGCTGAAGTCGGCCAGCACCTCCTGCGAGTCGTAGCTGATGGCGGCGACGCCGAGGCCGCGCCCCCGAAGCTCTTCCAGACGGTCTTGCAGCTCCACGAGCTGCGCTTTGCAGTACGGTCACCAGTCGGCCGAGCGGTGGAACAGCAGGATCGCGCCGTTGGGGCCCAGGATCGAGTCGCGCGTCCGGACGCGGCCGTTCTGGTCGGGCAACGCGAAGTCGGGCACGGTCTCTCCGATCTGCGGTCCCAGCGATGCGACGTCCACGGGCGTTCTCTCCTGTGCGGCCGCGGTCGGCGTGGCGAGCGGCAGGGCGCAGAGCGCCCCCGCGACGGCGACGTGACGCAGTGTTCGTTTCATGACGCGGCATCCTATCACGGGCGTCCGTCACCCGGTTCGGAGGACTTCGGCGGGACCCGGGGAATCGCCCGCGGCCAGGTTCCCGCCCGTTTCAGCCTCTCGCGGGAGGCACACCGCGGTTGCCGTCCAGGGTCAGGCCCGCCCATCCGTTCAGTCGCGCCGGTTCCCCGACGTCCGTTCGAGCAGCTCGTGCAGTCGCGGCAGGGCCCGCCGGTCCTTCTCGCGGTCGGCGGCGCTCTTCGAGCGGATTACGTCGGCCAGGGACGCGACGAGCACGGAGACGCCCTCGGTCGCCGTCATCGGGACGGCGTCCCGTTCGAGATCGCGGTAGCCGCCGGTGCCGGCCGGCGAGAAAGTGATGTCCAGGGCGCCGGCGCGTGTCGTGAGGTTCAGGATGGCGTCGGGGCCCAGATTGCGGAGGAATTCGGCCGAGCAGTCGAAGGGGAGGCCGTGCGGAGCGTCGTCGGTGCGAATGCGCGCGTCGATGGCGTGCAGTGCATTGGCGAGTCTGTGGAGGTTGTCGGGGTCGTACGCGGGCGTGATGTCGATGTCGATGGTGACGCCGACGTCCCCGTGCAGGATGGCGGCCATGCCGCCGATGAGGACGAAACGAACGTCGGCCCCGGCCAATGCGGCCAGCATCGCGGCGGGGTCGAAAGGTGGCTCAGCCACGGCTTCGCCCGTGCAACTCACGGCGCCCGCGCAGGACGAACCGCGCGGTGCGGGCGGCGTCGGCAAGACGCTCGGCGGGCGTTCGCCGGAGGGTGTGCGGGAACAGGGAGCTCGTTCCCGGGTCGGGCTCGCCGAGACTGACGCGGATCTCGAGACCGGCGGCCCGGACGAGCCGCTCGACGAGCTCGGTGGAGGGGGTGCGGGTCCCGGACTCGATGCGGGCGACGGTCGACTGCGGGACGCCCGCGCGGCGGCCAAGGTCGGCCTGGGTGAGTCCGGCCCGCTTGCGGGCCTCGCGGACGAGGTTGCGGAGGACCATCACGCCATTGTATAGCCGATTGGCTATACCCCGCGCCTGCCCGCCCACTTATAATTCGCGGCGGGAGGACGAGACTTCATGCGAACAGCCCAGAAGCTGACCCTCGACGACGCGCGGGTGATGATGGCCGCGGCCGAGGCCAAGGCGCGCGAGATCGGCGTCGACATGGACATCGCGATCACCGACGACAACGGCAGCCTGCTGATGTTCCACCGCATGGACGGCGGCCGCATCACGAGCATCGACGTGGCCATCAACAAGGCGTTCACCGCCGCCGCGGCGCGGCGCTCGACGCGGGCCTACGGCGAGGTGAGCGGGCCGGGCGGCCCCGCGTTCGGCATCCACGTCAGCAACCAGGGCCGCTTCATGATCGTGGCGGGCGGCCTGCCGGTGTTCGTGAACGACGAGATCGTGGCCGGCATCGGCTGCAGCTCGGGCACCCCCGACCAGGACGAGGTCGTGGCCCAGGCCGGCCTCGACGCCCTGCTGGCGAGTCTGGGCTGAGCCCGCGCCGCGGGACGCCGGCGAGGCTTGTAGCGCCGAAGGCGGGCCGGTCCTCGTGGCGGGGGTCGGACGTTGGTCGGGGCTCCGGCCCCGCCACCGAAACGGCGGGGCCGGAGGCGCCGATGCGGTGCTGGCGGACTACTGCTGCTGCTGCTGCTGCTCGCGTGCGGCCAGGATGTCGCGGAAGTTCGGTCCCAGGTCTTCGCCCAGGGTCATGTCGGCCCCGAGCCGCTCGAGCACCTCGCCCGTCTCCTCGTGGGTGTAGAACGAGCCGGAGCGGTACTCGCCCTCGGCCGCGATCATCCAGGGCGTCTGCCCGCGGACGTTGACGACGTCGATCCGGGCCCCCTGCTCGACGAGGTACGGCACGAGCAGGGTCCCGCCGAGGTAGACGGCGCCGTGGAGCGTGGTCTGCTCGTGGATGTTCCGGGCGTTGACGTCGAGGCCGAGGTCGAGCAGGTACTTCGCGGCCTCCAGGGCCGACTCCTGCAGCGCCAGGTTGTCGCCGAACCAGCGGACGCCGTACTTGTCCGCGCCCTCCACGTAGTCGCCGCCCGCCGCCACCATCAGCGCGGTGGTCTCGTCGTCGGTCCGCAGCGTCGGGTCGGCCCCGCCCTCCACGAGGATCCGCATGCTCTCGAGGTCGTTGTAGCTGGCCGCGAGGAAGAACGGCGTGGCCCCGATGTTGGATGGCGAGAGCCCGTGGCCCTGCGTGATGCGCCGCGAGACGAACGGCAGCCGCTTCGTCATCCGGGGGTCGGGGTCGGCGCCGTGCTCGAGGAGGGCCGCGACCACCTCGGGCATCTTGCGCTGCACGGCGGCGTGCAGGGCGGTGCGCCCGGCGCCGTCGTGGTCGGGGTCGGCGCCCCGCGCCAGCAGGAAGCGGGCCAGCTCGGGGTGGCCGCTGTCGATGGCCACGAGCAGGGCTGCGGCGTCGGTGTCGGGCACGTAGCGCGACCGCGCGTTGGTGTTGCCGCCGATGCCGTCCGGCGCCGACTCGTTCACGTCGGCCCCGGCCGCGAGCAGGAGGTCGGCCGCCTCGAGGTTGCCCTGCTGGGCGGCGAAGAGCAGCGGCGTGAACCGGTTCGTCGAGCGGGCCGAGACCGCGGCGCCGGTCTCGAGGAGCAGGCGCGCCACCGGGGTGTGGTTCCCGGCGACGGCGAGCATCAGCGCGGTGGTCTCGTCGTCGGTCCGCAGCGTCGG
>JAJEEA010000185.1 GCA_022821235.1 Vicinamibacteria bacterium | reverse complement strand
GCGACGCTTCGGCAGAAGGCGGCGGAGAGGGCCTTGTCGGGGTGGCGGCCGCGGCGCTTGGTGCCCGGCGTCTTCTTGGGGAGCGGCGTGTCCATGGTGCTTTCGCCCTTTATTCCGGTATCACTGGATGTCCTATCCCGTACCCAATTTATTTTTGGATTCTAGCGAAAGTACCGGGACGCGTCAAGACGGCGCATCGGCAAAATGTTGTGTCTACTACAGTTATCCGTTTGGATTCAGGCGGACGATGGCGGACGAGGCAGGACCGCGAAAGTCAACTTCCAAGGGAGATTGCGACATGCGGACAGGAGCGATTTTCGCGAGAGGCAGTTGCAGGGCGCTGAAGTGGTTGGCGCTGTTGGGGATGGTGTTCGCGCTGGGGATCGGTTCGGCCGCCGCGCAGAACACGCTTACGCTCTCGGGAATGGACGAGGGCACGTCGCCGGAAGCGACGGTGACGTTGGCGACTGCAATACCCGCCGCCGACGACGGCGGCGTCGCCAGAACGTTCACTCTCACCGTGGCGGAGTACGACGGCGTTGTCCCGCTATTGACGGGTAGAAGCGTCGGTGATGATACAAACGGTATCGTCAGCGGCACTGATGGTGTGGCCCTAAACGCCAGTCCCTCGATCGTCGTGGACCCTGGCGAGAAGACTGGCAAACTCCTGGCCGCACTGACGTTTGCCGAAGACGATGACGCGGAAGACGAGTATTTTGAGTTGGTGGCTACCGACACCAGCACAACCCCAAACACAGTCATCCGTTTGAACGTTATCGTCATGGACGACGAAGACCAGGAATACACGCTGGAACTGCCAACCGAGGCCGAGGGTGCGATCACCGAGGGCGCGGATGCGCAGGAGCTGACGCTGACGGCGAAGCCGGCTAGGTCTGTGGCAATCGACGTCGACATGGCAGTGAACCCCAACGATCCGATGAAGTACACGTTGGGCGGTATCATGAACAGCGCCGACCCCGCTGCCCCTGCCACTACATTCGGAACGGATGCCGACGATCTTAATCCCGTCACTGCCACCATTCAGGCGCTGGCCGACGGCGACCGAATGCTCAACAAGATCACCGTGACGGCGTACACCGGGACGTTGGCGGCTCGCGAGGTGATCAAGAGCCTGGAAATCGACGTCAAGGACGCCAACCCTCTGCCCATGGTCACGGCGATGGTGGTCGACGACGAGGACGGGATGGCCTTCGATCCGCAGCCTACTTCGATCGATGAGGGCGACACCGTCATGGTGAAGCTGACGGTGATCGACGAAGATGGAGATGAGACCAAGGCGGTCGAGGATCTGTCGGTCCGGCTGATGCAGACGGGCACTGCTAGCGCTGCCGACTACCGCTTGGGGATGAACCCCATCGAGATCGGCAAAGACGCGATGTCCAGCGCCATGTTCGAGCTGGAAGCGAGACCGGACCAGGAGCTGGATGCCGACGAAATGCTGGTGTTCGATGCCGTGGTGTCTGGCGACTCGGAGATCGGTCCGGGGACGGAAACCAGCACCGGCGTTCTGTCGCTGGAGATCAACGATGAGACGGGGGCGCAAGTCTGGGTCCTTGACGACGCGGAGGACGAGATCGACGACAAGATGGGTGAGGCGGACGGCACCGACGGGAAGCTGAATCCCGGGGAAAACTTCACCCTCATGGTGTCCGATCTGTTCGGGGTTGCCACCGGCTACGAGATCAGACTGTCAGTAGGGGTTTCGGGTTCCGCAGTCACTCACGAGACGACTGGTGGGAGCATCACGATCAAGCCGCAGGAAACGACCACCTCGCCGAACACCTCGACGGTCACGTTGACGGCCACAGCGGTTCCAATGTCGTCGTCCTTCGTCGAGAATCAGATCTCGCCGAGCATCGCAGAGATCATGTTCGATGTGACGGTCGAGGCCGCCGCCACGACCGCGCCCGCCGCGCCGGCCATGCCGGAACTCACGCCTACGGCCCGCGGGTCGTTGACCGTGATGTGGGAGGCGCCGGCGGATGGCGGCAGTCCCATCATCGACTACGACGTGCGGTATCGGGAGGTGGGTGACACGGACTGGGTCGTCCGGACGGACCTGACGCAAACATCCACAATGCTTGAAGAGCTGGGAGACGACACAACGTGGGAGGCTCAGGTGATGGCCTTCAACGCCAACGGCGCTTCGCCCTGGTCCGAAAGCGGTCGCGGCACCACCAGTTCCGCACCTGTTACGCGCGCCAAGAGGGGCCAGATCACGGAGTTCAAGCTGGTCGGCGCAGTCGAGGAGAAGACGATCGGAGGCGTCAAGCGGCTCTTCGTTGACGAAGGAGAGCAGGATGTCGAACTGTCGGTAACGGTGCAGTGGACGCATGAAGAGATCCACGATATCGGGTATGACCGGTGGCAGTATATCAACGTCCGCATCAGGGAGAATCGGGCCGCAGGACCTCCTTCGGGAGCAGGGAATTGGCTGTCTTGGATCGACTACGAAGGAGACGTTCACTTCCCGCAATCCAGTACGCGCGATAGCGGCTACGGCCGCTTGGGCGGATGGGTCAGGGTCAAGACGCCCAAGGAATCCGATATTCCTGTCGCGCAGCGCCGCAGCCCTAACCGCGTCATGAAGTCGGCCCCCGGCAAGCTGCCCGTCCTAGTGCTGCACGACAACCACGAAGCGGAGAACGACGCGTTCTACATCGAAGCCGTGGACACGATGTACTCCGATGTCGATCTGCGTAGCCCTGGGGGGGTGAACACGATCACCCCGGAGGTGGTCATCGACGACGACGAGGAGCAGAAGGTCACGGTCAAGGGGCCGACCACCGTTTACGAGAGCGCCGGCACCGCGGAGTTCACCCTCGGCGCAAATCCTCGGCGCGTGGAGCTGCCGCTCGACGTGGTGCTGGAGATGTTGGATCTGGAGGGCGTCACGGTGAGCGCGGCGCAGATCTCGGTGAGCGATGCCTCGGTGCAGATCGGCGTTGGGGAGAGCGCCCCGAAGGTGACCGTCCACCTGCCGGCGTCGGACGGCAACCGGGTGGACAACGACTACCAGATGCAGGCGTCGGTGAATCTCTACTCCTTGACGGGCGGCGGCTTCGACACCATCAAGACGAAGTCCGCTCCCATCAAGGTGGTGGACGTTCACAAGCTGCCGTGGCTGACGGTCAGCCCGGTGTCCGGCGCCGTGGCGGAAGGCGGCGAGGTCGAGTTGACGCTGAAGGTCAACCGGAATCCGGCCAACACCATCGCCACGGACCCGGAGGAGAAGCAGTACACGTCCGAGGCGCTCACCATTGCGGTGACGACCGGCGGCAGTGCGAGCTCGTCGGACTTCACGATGACGCCGAGTAGCATCTCGGTTGAAGAGTACACGAGCGCGGTCCACCGGGCCGCGAACCCGAAATGGGAGCAGTCGGTGAAGGTCAAGGTCATGGCGACCGAGGACGAGGACATCGACGCGGAGATGCTGACGCTCGGATTCGTGGTGAACGGCACGGAAGGAGACCACGGGCCCAGGCCCAGCGTGGACGACGGTGCCAGGCCTGAGGACTACAATGGGACCATGGCCGAGGCGACCCTGACCATCCAGGACGCCACGGATACGCTGGTCTCCGTGAGGGACAACGCGTATGACGTCATCAAGGGTGCCTTGGGTGATCCCCCGATGCTGACCACCGGCATGTCTGCGGAGCTGATGGGGGTCAACCTGTTCGACTACGACTCGGCCGCGGTGAGCGTGGCGTACGGCACGTCCGTCGAGGGCGCGGCGGTCACCGCGTCCGCGAGCGGCGGGACGGTCACCATCATGGGGGCGATGGCCGGCGAAGCCAAGGTGACGATCACCGCGACGGCGACCCCGACGGCCTCGTCGCTGGTCGTCAACCAGACCAAGGCGAACGTCGCGCAGATGACCTTCCCGGTGATGGTCGAGGACGAGGATCTGGTCTTCATGGTGGCTGGGCCCGACGATGCGAACCTCACCGAAGGCCGCATGGGCGGGATGGTGACGGTTTCCACCAACCGTCCGGTCACCGAGAACACCGAGGTGATGCTCATGCGTGACGGGAGCAGCTCAGCGTCCGAGGATGACTACATGCTGGAGCCCCCGTTGGTCACCATCATGGCCGGTCAAAAAACGGGCTCGACGATGGTGATGGCGGCAGAGGACGGCATGGCCGAGGACATGGAGATGCTGAGGCTGTTCCTCGTCGTGGACGGGATGCAGATGACGGACAAGTCGGTCAGCTTCTACATTTGGGATGCTGCTGTTCCGGCTCTGCCGGTCATCGCGCAGCTCCTGCTGGCGGCTCTCATGGCCATCGGCGGCTACCGCCGCTATCGTCGGCGGTAGCGTTCGGCGGCGGCGGCGTTCGTAACTCTCCCTTGCCCCCTCTCCCCCGACGCCCCGGGGGGGAGGGGGTTTCTCTTTGGGGCGAGAGTCTGGCCTCGGAGTCACGCGGCCGGAGGCAGCTCGATCAGCGGGCGGTTCCCGCGCGCGGCGGTTCCGGTGGCATCTCGGCCGTCATCAGGGCTTGCGGAGGGCCCTTCTCTTCGCTGAGCACCGCCGTCCGCGTGTGGACCGCTCGCGCCTTCCGCTCAGGGCCGCCTTCTCGGTTTCACGGAGAATGTCGTCAACCCGCAGCACGCTCCTGCGGTAGTTCTTGTCCAGGTGCAGCAGAATCCCCGCGTTGTCGAGCGCGGTCTCGTTGTCGCGCGCGTGCGCCCCGTGTTCACCCAGCCAGAAACGCGTCTCTCGGGCCGTGTTGACGGTTCGCGCCTGGACCCTCCGCTTCCGCGCAGCTCGGGCACACGGGCCTGTCGTCTCGCCGCCTTCTCGCGGGTTCGTCGCCGCACTGGCGGCAGGTGCCGAGCTCCGGATGCTCCTGCCGCATCCGGTTCAGGATCTTGGCGTTCTCGGCGACGTAGTGCCGCTCGCACGCTTCCGCCAGTTCGCGCCAACTGTGGCAGTGGTCGATCCAGGCCCCGATGACGTCGTTCGTGGATGCTTCCGTCATCCACATTCACAAGACCGTCTGGCTGCGGGTGGTCGGGGTCCGGGGTGGAAGCTGTAGTACAGCTCCCGCCCCGTAGGCGGTGCGGCCCAGCCGGCGCACGACGAAGCGATGCGCCGGCCGAGAGCGCCGCTGTTCTCCCGACGCCCGTCGGCCGGCGCGTCGTTCTCGGCGCCGGGAGCCATGTCGCCGATCGCGCTTCTCTTCGAGAACGCGGTCGGCTTGGGCACGACGTGGTCCTTCCACGTTCGGCCGTACATCAGCTCGAGGATTTCGCGATCCGTCGGGCCGAGGTCTGTCGTCAACTCGTTCCGCGCCGGCGGCCGGCGCCGAGGGGACGGCCCGGTGGCGATGGGTTCCGGTCGGCTCGCCATCTCGCAGCCGATTGTACTCGGCGCAGCACGCCGGTCGCGCCGGCAGGCACCACGGCTCGGCGCGACGAGCAACACCATGGTGGTCGCACGAGGCCATGGCGCTTGGCCGGCGCCGGCCGGACGGCGTCGACGTTGACGTGCGCGCCACCCCCGCACCGCCCCGGCGTCGCAGTTCCTGCGCCGTCCGCCACCCGCCCATCCTTCCGCCCCGTGGACGCCGGCCGTTCCGACGTTGGCCCCGTTCTTGCTCCTGAAACACCCGACCGGCTGCCGCAGCCGCGGTGCGCTCGAATGCACGACGACCACTACAAGCGCCTCTTCGCCTTCCCCCGCCTCGTCGAGGACCTGCTCCGCGGCTTCGTCGACGGCGACTGGCTCGACGACGTCGACTTCTCCACCCTCGACAAGCTCTCGGCCGAGTTCGTCAGCGGCGAGGGGCGCGCACGCCGCGGCGACACCGTCTGGCGGGTCCGGCGCCGGGACGTCTGGCTGCACCTGCTGGTGATGCTTGAGTTCCAGTCCCGGGACGACCCCGACATGGCCCTCCGCATCCTGGAGTACACCGCCCTGCTCTACCAGGAGCTGGCTCGCAACGGGGCGCTGGAGCCGGACGGCCGCCGGCCCCCGGTGCTGCCGGTGGTGCTCTACAACGGCGCGCCGCCGTGGCGGTCGGCGCGCGAGGTGGGCGAGCTGATCGCGCCGGTCCCGCCGTCGCTGGCCCGGTATCAGCCGGCGCAAAGCTATGTCGTTGTTGACGAGCGGCACGTACGGAGCGACGATGCTGCCGAGGGCAACCTGATGGCGGCGGTGGCGGCGCTGGAGCAGAGCCGGTCGATGGAGGACCTGCATCGCGTGGCGGCGGCACTCGATCGCCGGGGGTGGGCGCCGGGCGAGGAACGTCTCGACCTGGTATTCGCGAAATGGCTGGAGCGGTTGATGCGTCGCCTCGCGCCGCGCGACGCGCCGCCGACGGTCTCCACGGTGGAGGAGGCGAGGATGACGCTTGAAGAGCGGGTGAGCCAGTGGCCGCGGCAATGGCTGGCGCAGGGCATCGAGCAGGGCTTGGCGCAGGGCCGGGCGCAGGGCATCGAGCAGGGCCGCGCCCTGCTCTGCCGTCAGGCAGCGCGCAAGTTCGACGCCGCCGCGGGCGAGGGGCTGGCGGCGGCGCTGACCGGCGTCGCCGACCCGGAGCGCCTCGCGCAGGTCGGCGATTGGATCATCGAGTGCGAGACGGGGGCCGACCTGCTCGCCCGCGTCCGCGGCGACGGCCGGGCGGGCGGCTGAAGGACGGCCGGCGCCATGCCGAGCAGGGGAGCAGAAGCGGCGAGGCGACAGGCCGGTGTGCCCGAGCTGCGCGGAAGCGGCGGCGCGATGAAGCGGACGTTGCCCGGCCCGGCGCGCGAGCTCTGGAGAGAACACGGCGACGACAACTACGTGGTCTATCCGCACCCGGACGTCGCGAGGCGGCCGGCCGTCGAAGGTCCGGGGCCGGAACGCTACCGCCGCAGGTACCGGCGGTAGCCGCCAACGGCCAGGAAGGCCGCCAGCAGAAGCTGCCCGACGAGCGGCAGGACGGGGACCAGGGCGTCCCAGAGGATGAGCTCCAGCGGCCCGATCTCGTCGCCCGCGGGGGCGACGGCGAAGAGCACCAGCGTCTCGGAGCGTTCGTCGAGGTCGTCGTCGGCGACCGTCAGCGTGGCCGTACCTTCGGTCGCGCCGGCCGTGATGACGATGGACGCCGGCACGAGGGTGAAGTCGTCGGCGTCGGCCGTGCTGGCCGACCCGTCGCGCCGAATGGTGAACGTGGCGTCCCTCGACACCGTGGCGTCGGCCGTCACCGTCAGCTTGTAGGACTCGCCCTCGACGAGGTTCGTGTCGGTGGGCCCCGACAACGCGTAGGTGACGGTGTCGTTGTCGACGAGATCGATCTCCACCGTGCCGATGAGCACGTTGTCGGGGTCGGTGGCGGTCACCGTCAGGGTCTCGGTGTCTTCCACCTCGTCGTCGTCGGTCGCCCGCAGCACCGCGGTCCCGCTGGTGCCCCCGGCCGCGATCGTGATGGCCGAGGGCGCGAGGGTGAAGTCGCCGGCCAGACTGCGCGGCGACGCCGTCAGGTCGACGACGGTCTCCGCCTGCACGGCCGGCGCGACCGTCACCACCAGTTGCACCTCGCCGCCCTCGGTCACACGGGCCGCCGACGCGGTGAACGTGTAGGTGTGGACGGCGGCCACGTCGTCCTCGGTCACCGCGATGTCGAGCCTCGTGGGATCGGTGGCGAGGCTGCCGCCGGTGGCGACCACGGTGATGTCGCCCAGGTCTCTCACTTCGTTGTCGTCCACCACCGTCAACACGGCGGTGGCGCTGGTGGCGCCCACCGCGATGGCCACCGAGGTCGGCGCCGGCTCGACGACCGGCCCGATCACCGTCAGCCGCACCGTCGCGTCCTCGCCCGCGAGCACGGCCCGGCTCGCGGCGGCCGTCAGGGTGATGTCGCCGCCCTCTTCCACCGCCGCCGGCGGGTCGGCGGTCAGGGTGACCTGTAGCGGCAGGTCGGCGACGGTGACGGTGTGCTCGACCGCGGCCTCGTCCGAGCGGGTCTGGACGACGGCGGCAGAGGTGCCCGTCACCCTTGCGCTGACTCGGACGGTCGCACTTCCGGCCGAGACCGCGCTCACCGTCACCGCCGTGCTCGACGCCGACACCCGCGCCGCCGGGTCGGACGAGGTCGCCGAGTAGGCGACGGTGCTTTCGGCGGCTATCCCCTCGAACAGGTCGCTCACCGCCACGCTGAACTCCTCGCCCGGGTTCAGGCCGTCGGCCCCGGCGGCCGCCGCGCTCGCGGCGTCGAACGCCTGCTTCACGGCCGAGTCGGGCCTCGGCGCGATTCGCTTCACCGTCGTGTCGCGGACCTCGATGTCGAAGCTGCCGGCCACCGACCCCGCGCCGAAGACCGCCTCGCCGGTGGTCACCAGGTTGAGCGTCAGCCGGTCGTCGTTGACCCACTCGTCGGCCAGCGCCTCGAGCCGGACGACGGTCGCCGCCGACTGGCTCCCGTCGGGGGGCGCGACGGCGGGCAGGTCGACGCGGCCGGGCGCGAGCCGGTAGGTCGACGCCTGGGCGGGGTCGCTCGGGGCCAGCGACAGCGCCACCGTGAGCGCCTCGCCGGTCGCCGCGGTGTTGCCCCTTCCCCGGTCCACCGACACCGTCAGCTCGACGGCGCCGCCTTCCGGCACCGACGTGACCGCGCGGCCGGTCGTGTCCCTCGCCTCGACGGTGACGGCGGCCGGCGCGGGCAGCGCGTGGGCGTCGGCCACCGTGAAGCGCGCGGAGGCCTCCTCGGTGGCGTTGCCCACCGTCCCCGAGTACGCCGTCACCGTCAGCGTGTCTTCCACCCGGTTCTCGTCGTTGTCGGGGGGCGTGACCACCGCCGTGAACGACGGCGTGTCGCCGTCGAGCGTGCCCTCTATCTGGGCGCCGGCCGTCGTGGCGTCCGTATCGAGCACATAGCTGGCGTCGCTGACCTGCAGCGTCAACGTCTTGCTGTCATCCACGTGGGCGGGGTCGGCGCGAGCCACGACGTCGAACGGCGCCCCCTCCCGGGGGGCCGCCCCAGGGGTCAGGGCGAGGACGTACGACTGGGTCTCGTCGTCGACGAGGGTCACGGGCCGCCGGGGCTCGTCGCCGGGCTGGCTGCCGGCCGTGATGGAGAGCCCGCCCGATGCGTCTATCGCCAGCACGATGGTCTCGTCCTCGGCGTCGGGGTCGTGGAGGGTCTGCAGCGGGATGGTGCCGCTGACCTCGCGCGTGACGGCGCCGCTGGTCGTGTTGGCGGGGAAGGAGAGCGTCGTCGTTCCCGGGTTCAGGATGACGTCGGTGTCCTCGTTGGTCGCGCCGTGCTCGCCGTGCGGCTCGACGTGAACGGTGACGGTCACCGGGGTAGCCGCCGCCGTGTTGGCGGCGACGCTGGCCTTCAGGGTCACGGTAATCGTGGCGGTCGTACCCTCGGCCACCCGCGGCGCCACGTCGACCTTCAGGCCGTTCCCGTCGAGCGTGTTGTCGGGGGTGAGCTGGGCCGCCGCCTCTCCGCCGCCCAGGACGAAGACGACGGCGAGCAGCGCCGCCCACTTGGAGTTGTCGCGTTCGCGGTTAGCCTTCCACATGCTTCGGTTATCGGCACCAGTGGCGCGAACCTGCACAGCACTTCACGGATCTTGTCGTCATTGCCCGGCAACCCGAGGCCGGCTTTCCTCGGTCGTCGTCCGGCGCCGCCGTCACGGCGCGATGCCGTGGCGGCGCAGGGCGGGGCCGGCGTCGACGTCGGGGTGCGGATAGATGGCGAAGGCCCGCCGGTAGCGGGCGGCGGCGGTGGCGGCGTCGCCGGTCAACTCGGCCAGGCGGCCCTGCTCGAAGAAGACCTTGGCCGACTCCTGCTTGCCGAGGGCGCGGTCGCGCAGCGTCTCGGCCCGCGCGAGCCAGGCGGCGAGGCGGCCGGCGTGGTCGACGGCGTCGTTGTCGAGCAGCGAGCCGGCCATGCCGAGCAGGCAGGGGTAGCAGTCGTCGGCGCGCTCGAACAACGGCGCCATGGGATCGAGCAGCAGCGGCGAGCCCGACAGGACGACGAGCCCCAGGTAGTTCCCGTACCGCGACAGCAGGCCGCTGCGGCGCGACCGCTCCCAGCGGTCGACCGGCCGCCGGTCCAGCAGCTCGAGGAAATAGCGCTCGCCGCGCTCGTCGCGGGTCAGGTCGATGGTGCCCGCCGTGCCCTCCCCCAGCACCTCGAGCACGAAGCCGTGGTGCCCGAGGCCGCGGCCGGTCGGGGATATGTCGAAGTCGGGGAGCAGGAACACCGCCTCGTCGGCCGAGCCCACGAAGCGGTCGAGCGCGCGCTGCCGCTCTTCCATCGGCACGAGGGGATCGAACAGGCGGTTGCCGAACACCAGGCCCTGCAGGCTGTACAGGGCCACGTCCGGCCGGCGCTCTTCGACATGGCGGTAGTAGCCGATGGGGCCGAGGGCGTCGCCGAAGACGAACAGCACCGCGTCGGGCGGCAGCAGGTCGAACACCACCTCGGCGTGCCGCTCGGCGAAGTCGCTGCCCGAACGGTCGTTGGCGGGCCAGCCCCCCGCCGCCGACCAGGCCACCATCGCCG
>JAJEEA010000078.1 GCA_022821235.1 Vicinamibacteria bacterium | reverse complement strand
CCCGTGCACCCTGGTCTCCCTGCGGCCACGGACTCGGCTGGTTCGGCCCGGCCGACCGCGTGGGGCAGATCGGCGTGGCGGCCGCCGTCTGGGCCGTGCAGCTCGCCGCCTCGCCGCTCCGGCTGCGCGGTTCCGCTTCGGGCCGGCCGAGTGGGGTCTGGCGGCCGCTCACCTGCGGGGCGCGCCAGCCGCTGCGGCGCCCCCCGGCCTTGGTGAGAGGGCGGCGAACCGGCGCTATAATCGAACCATGGCGACTCGGGCGACAGCCACGGGATCGCCGCCGCAGATCGACGACGGCGGACCCGGAACCGGCGGGCACGCGGCGGCCAGCAGCTCGCGCCGCGGACCGGCGCGGACTCCTGCAGGGTTGGTTGGGCGCCCGGCGGAGCCGTCAGGCGAGGATGGGCGGGCCAGGTTCCACGACCTGGACGCGTTGCGCGGGTTCGCCATGCTGCTGGGCATCCTGCTGCACGCCGGCGTCTTCCTCGTGCCCGTCGACTTCTGGCCGGTGCACGAGGCCTACGCCTACGACACGGCGCCGGAAGCCAACGTCTATGCGTGGTTCCTGTCGGCCATCCACGGCTTCCGGATGCCGCTGTTCTTCCTCGTCAGCGGCTTCTTCTCGGCGATGCTGTGGCAGTCGCGGGGGCTCGACCGCCTCGCCCGGCACCGCCTGGAGCGCGTCGGTCTGCCGCTGGTGGCGGGCATGTTCACCGTCGTGCCGGCCATCGCGTGGGTCGAGCCGGGCGGCTCCTCGCTGCTGGCCTGGCCGCTGGCGTGGCTGGAAGGGCTGGAGCATCTCTGGTTCCTCTGGTATCTGCTGCTTCTGGTGGGGGCGCTCGTCGCCGCCGCCCGCCTGGGCCTGGCGTTCCGCCACCCGGCCTGGTGGCTGCTCGTGCCCCTCGCGCTCGCGCCGCAGTACGTGATGCACGAGCAGGCATTCGGGCCCGACACCGCCGACCGCCTGGTCCCGGCCGGCCGCGTCCTCGCCTACTACGCCGTGTTCTTCGCGTTCGGGGTGTTCTTCCGGCAGCGGAACCTCGCGGTGCGGCGGTGGTGGACGGTCTTCCTGGCCCCCGCGCTGCTGCTGCTTCTGCCGGCCGGGGTCATGCTGCTGTACGACGCGGCGTTCCCGTACGCGGGAGAGGACTGGGTCCGGGGGGTGGCCGCGGTCGTGCAGGTCGCCTTCGCGTGGCTGATGTGCTTCGGGGCAATGGGCCTATTCCGCTGGATCGCCTCGGAGGAGCGTTTCTGGGTGCGGTACCTGTCGGATGCGTCGTACTGGCTGTACCTGACGCATCTGCCGCTGGTCATCGGCGCGCAGCGGCTGGTCGTGGACTGGCCGGTCAGCGTCCACCTGAAGTTCGCGCTGATCAACGTCGCGGTCGTCGCCGTTCTGCTGCTCGCCTACCAGGCGGGCGTTCGCTACACGGCGATCGGGACGATGCTGAACGGGCCGCGCGCCCCCCGTGCCGCGCCACGAGGCCGCCCTCTGGCGCCCCGGGCGCCAGTCGGGCAGGAGTCGGCGCCCCAGGAGTCTGCGCCGTAGAACGGTGCAGACTCCTGGCAGGGTTGGTTGGGCGCCAAGCGGAGCCGAAGGCGACGATTGGCGCGCGAGGACGGTGACGGGCAGGAATCGGCCCGGCAGGACGGTGACGGAAGACCGCCGGTCCACCGTGTCAGCCGCCGGAACCGTCGAGAACCGGCTGCGTTCCGGTGAAGTCGGCGAGTTGCATCGATCGTGGTCATTCGGATCGGCGCAGTCTGCCGGAGGGTCGGCGGGGCGTCACGCGGACCCGGGGCGACGATGCGAGCCGCGCGGGCACGGCCCGGAACGCGTGCGAGTCGAGCGTAGTGACGTGGATGGTCTTCGTAGACCGCGGGAGGCAAGCATGACTCCGTACAAGGGTGCAATCATCCTGCTGCTGTTCGCACTGTCGGCGGTCCCGGCCGCGGCGCAGGACGGTGGAATCGCCGGCCGCGTGACCGACGAGACGGGGGCCGTGCTGCCGGGCGCGACGGTCTCTCTCAGCGGTCCGGGCGAGGCGCGGGTCGCGCAGTCCGACGCCAACGGGGAATACGAGTTCCCGGCCTTGGCCCCCGGCGCCTGGTCGGTCACGGCCGGGCTCTCCGGATTCTCGGACGCGACCCTGGACGACATCGTCGTCGCCGACGCCTTCGTCGAGGCGCCGACCCTGGTGCTCGCCATCGCGAGCTTCGGCGACACGGTGGTCGTGACCGCCTCGCGCACCGAGGTCCGGGTGGTCGACGCGCCGGTCACCACCTCGGTCGTCCCCGCCGCGACCCTGGAGACCACGGCCAGCACCAACGTCGGCGAGGCCCTGCGCTCGGTCCCCGGCGTCAACGTCATCCAGCTCTCGGCCCGGGACGTCCAGGTGACGAGCCGGCAGTCGACCGGCCCCATCGCCAACTCGCAGCTCGTGCTGATGGACGGGCGCAGCATCTACCTCGACTTCTTCGGCCTCGTGCTGTGGGACACGCTCCCCGCCAACCAGGGCGACATCGAGCAGATCGAGGTCGTCCGCGGGCCGGCGTCGGCCACCTGGGGGGCGAACGCGATGACCGGCGCCGTCAACATCATCACCAGGCCGCCGCGAGACTCGGTCGGCACGACGGTGAGCATGAGCGGCGGCTGGATCGACCGGGAGGCGGGGTCGACCCTCGGACAGGGGGCGGGGACGATGTTCGGCGCAAACGCGACGGTCACCCGGGCGCCGACCGACACCCTCGCCTACCGCATCAGCGCCGGCTACTTCCAATCCGACGCGTTCCCCCGCCCGACGGGCCAGGTGCCGATCACCGAGGACCCGCGGGTCCCGGGCCGGATGGTGGGCGGCGCGACGTATCCGCTCGACGGGGCCGGGCCGTTCGGCGCCGCGTTCGCGAACCGGGGCACGAGCCAGCCCAAGTTCGACGTGCGGGTCGACCAGGAGGTCGCGAACGGCGGGCAGTTCTCGTACTCGGGCGGGGTCGCCGGCACGGAGGGCCTCTCGCACAGCGGGGTCGGCCCGTTCGACATCCAGCGCGGGTCGTACGTGGGCTACGGCAAGGTGGGCTACACGCGGGGCGACTTCCGGCTCCAGGCCTTCACCAACATCATGAACGGCGACGCGCCGAACCTCCTGCTCGCGGACCCCGCCACCGGCCAGCCCGTGCAGCTCGGGTTCAAGGGCAACACGTTCGACGTCGAGATCGGCAACTCGTCGTTCCTCGGCGACCGGAACCTGCTGACCTACGGCGGCAACGTGCGCCGGAACACCTTCGACATCACCATCGCGCCGGAGGCGCCCGACCGCCTCGAGTTCGGCGCCTACCTGCAGGACGAGATCTTCTTCGACCGGTTCCGCCTCGTCCTCGGAGGACGGGTCGACAAGTTCGGCAGCGTGTCGACCCCGGCCTTCTCCCCGCGCCTGTCGCTGATGTTCAAGCCCGGCGTCGACCACTCGGTGACCGTCTCCTACAACCGGGCGTTCCGGTCGCCGTCGATCATCAACAACTTCCTCGACATGAACGTCGTCTTCCCCGTCGACCTGAGCGGGCTCGCGGTGTTCAAGCCCCTGCTGCCGGCGCTGCTGCCGCCCGGGCTGCCGCCGCAGGTCGCCCAGGGGGCCCTGATGCAGCTCGAGCAGCAGCTCGACCAGACCACGTCGCAGCCGTTCCCGCTGGTGACGCAGTCGATCGGCAGCGACCTGCCGCTCGGCTCGACTCCGCGCACCGGGCTCACCGAGGAGTCGCTGACCGCCTACGAGCTCAGCTACACGGGGACCTTCGGCGGCACGACGGCCGGGGCCGCCGTCTACCTGAACCGGCGCGACACCCCCATCGCCTTCACCGAGCTGGCCCCGAGCGTCGACCCCTACACGGCGGAGAACCCGCCGCCGGGATGGGTGCTCCCGCCGCAGGTGCTCACGTTCATGTCGGCCGTGGCCGGCGTGGACCTGCCGCGCACGGCGTTCACCTACTCGAACCTGGGGCCGACGCGGCAGGTGGGGGCCGAGCTGTGGTTCGACCAGCGCATCTCGCGCTCCACCTCGGCCTGGTTCAACTACTCGTGGCAGGCCGAGCCCGAGATCCTCGACTCGGACGACCCGCTCCTGCCCCGGTTCCTGCCCGAGGAGCTGACCCTGCCCCCCACCCACCGTGTGAACATCGGCGCGTCGCTGAACGGCACGCGGTTCCTCGGGAACGCGTCCATCAGCATGGCCACCGCCGCCTTCTGGTCGGACGTGCTCACGCCGGCCTTCCACGGCTACACGGACGGCTACACCATGGTGAACGGCAGCTTCGGGGTGCGGTGGAACAACGGGGCCGTCACGACGCTGCTCAAGGTGACGAACCTGTTCAACCAGAGCATCCAGCAGCACATCTTCGGCGACATCCTGCGCCGGACGGTGGTCGGCGAGGTGCGGTTCAGCCTGTAGCGATTGGCGTCCCAGACGGGCCGGGCCGGGGGGCGGCGCCAGGGGCGGCGCCCGGCCCGCCCGGGCGGCTCATCGCGCCGCGAACGGGCCGATGGGAGCGGGTTGTTCCGCATCGAACAGGGTCGGCCATCGAAACTACCCGAGCGAGCAGATGGGAGGCCACGATCGGTGGGCCCCCGGGGCGAACCTCGGGGTTCGCGACCGACGCCGCCAGTCGGTCGAGACGGGCCCCGCCGACCGCAATGGGGGAGCTTCCCACGACGGCTCTTCGCACCACCGGGGGGCCGAGGGTCTTCGAATCGGCGGGGAGTCGGCGTACGGAATCGGGCGGGTGCGGAATCACGCGGGAGGGCTGGCGTAACTCTCGGCGGCCGGCTCGACCAGGGGCGGGGGCGGGCTCGACCAGCGGGTGAGGCAGCTCTCGAGCCGGTGGTGGCATGCGGTGCAACCGGTGCCGGCCTCGGTCGCGCGGATGAGCTCGCAGACGGTCCGGACGCCGCACCCCTCGACCGCCTCGCGCAACCGGCGCTCGGTGACCTGCAGGCACGCGCAGACGATGCGCTCCTGTTCCACCCTCTCCATGGACGGGGCCTATCATAGCACGCCTGAGAATGAGACGCGATCTCAAGCCTGCTTTTCGTGGGTCGGATCGGAACGTGCTCGCCGGTGACGAACGTCACCATCGGCGCCACGGTCGAGGTGCCCCCCCGGCATCCGCCCGTTCCGCGCAGGGAGGCTGATCGCCTCGGGGGCGATCCCGCCCCAGCGACCGGCGAGGTCCCGCCCCATCCGGCGTGACGGTCCGGGTGGGACCCGACGTCCGTCGCCCTCGTTGCGCGGCGACGTCAGCGACCGGGCGGGTGGTAGAATCCGGATCCGACACCGCAAGGAGAGCGATCGATATGAACTGCCGACTGCACCCCGGATGCAGCCGGATTTCGGCGGTTCACGCGTTGGGCACGTGGCAAGGCAATTCACTTTCCTGACCATGGAGAACGCCGAGGATCGGCCGTGACCGACCGTGCAACACCCGTGGAAACGACGGCGGCCGCTGCACACGGCGCCACTCTCGCCCCGACGCAGGAGGAGTTGACCCACCTCGTTCAGGAGGTCCTGCCTCACCAGGGACAGTGGAGCCAGGACGACTACCTCTGGCTCACGGACTGCACCAGTCGCTTCATCGAGTTCACGGATGGGCGCATCGAGGTCCTGCCCATGCCGACCGATGAGCATCAGAGCATGCTGGCCCATCTGTACGAGGTCTTGTCCACCTTCGTGCGAGACCGCGGCGGGAAGGTCCTGTTCGCGCCCCTTCGACTCCGCATCCGCGAGGGCAAGTTCCGTGAGCCCGATCTCGTGGTGATTCGCGACGCGGGCGACACGCGGCGGCAGAGCCGCTTCTGGCTGGGGGCGGATCTCGTGGTCGAGATCGTGAGCCCCGATCACCCTGCGCGCGATCTGGTCGACAAACGCCGCGACTACGCCGAGGCGCGGATCCCCGAGTACTGGATCGTCGACCCTCGGAGCCACACCGTCACCGTCCTCGAGCTCGACGGCGCGGCATACGTCGTGCGCGGAGTCCATGCGCGCGGCGCGCGCGCCGAATCGGCGTCGCTGGACGGACTGACGGTCGACGTAAGCGCGGTATTCGACTCCGCCGGGTCATGACGGCCGGGTCATGCCGGCCGGTGATGCTCCACCGGTATCGTCGCCCCGATCCGCGTCGAGACTCGTGTAGCATTCACCGGACCGCCGATTGCCGGGGCTGCGAGCGCGAACTCCTCTGGCCTCTGGCCTGCGGACCGGCGGGTGGTGGAGCATTCACCGGTCCGCCGATTGCCGGGGCTACGGCACGAGTCGGCGGATGACCCCGTCGTGCTTGTTGAGCAGGAAGAGCTGGCCCCTGGGCCCGGCGTCGATGCGCACGTCGGCGCGGGTCGTCGGCGTTCGCCCCTGCTCGACGTTCTTCGCCTGAATCAACTGCAGGAAGGTGCGCGTCTCGCC
This sequence comes from Vicinamibacteria bacterium, assembly GCA_022821235.1. Taxonomy (GTDB): domain Bacteria; phylum Acidobacteriota; class Vicinamibacteria; order Vicinamibacterales; family UBA8438; genus JAJEEA01. The sequence continues at coordinate 14,432 of JAJEEA010000078.1, read as the reverse complement.
CTCGTGCTCGAACAGCACGCGGCGAATCGGGTCCTGGCCGCCCTCGGGCAGCGCGTCGGCGTCGAGGTGGAAGACCTCGCCGTTGGGGCCGTCGCCGAAGAGCAGCCGGTTCCGGAGCTGCGGGATGGCGTCGTCGCGGTAGACGACGAGCCCGGTGGCGTGCGAGCGCGGCCCCAGCAGCGGGTCGAGCTGACCGTACTCCGCGACGGGCCAGGCGAGGCCGGGCTCGCCGCGCGGGTCGACCAGGCTCACCTCGCGGCGGCTGATGAAGCGGAAGCTCCCTTCCCAGTCGTTCCAGCCGAGGTTGGCGCCCGACCACACCGGGCTGATCTCCTCGACGATGTTCTGGCCGATGTCGGCGAGGAACATGTTGCCGTTCCGGGCGTCCCAGGCGAGGCGTTGCGGGTTCCGCACCCCGTAGGCGTAGATCTCGCCGAGGGCGGCATCGTCGTCGCCCGCGAACGGGTTGTCGGCGGGGATGCCGTAGCGGCCGTTGGCGCTGTTCGAGCCGAGGGGATCGATGCGCAGGACCTTGCCGAAGATCGAGCCGAGGTCCTGCGAGAGGTCGAGCGGGTCGCCGCCGCTGCCGCCGTCCGCCGACCCGACGTAGAGCAGGCCGAAGTCGGGGTCGCCGGGAGCCGCGAGGGGGTTGAACGCGAGCTGGCCGCCGTTGTGGTTGCCGAACGGCTGCTCGACGCGCATCAGCTCGCGCGGCGGGCCGCCGTCGTAAGCCGGAGCGGCGGCGTCGGCGGCCGTCCACTCGAGCAGGATCGTGTCGTGGGCGTCGCTGCCGCCGCCGGGCACGAAGTCGGCGGGCGGCGCCGTGTCACTCGAGTCGGTCCAGGCGTAGAGCTTGCCGTACCCCGGCGCGCCGGCCTCGGCGAAACGGGGATGGAGGGCGAAGCTCTGGAACCCGCGCTCGCGGCCCCTCGCGTGGACGTCGACCGCCCAGCGCGGGTCGGTGAGATCGAGGTAGCGCGTGACCGTCGCGCCGTCGTAGCTGACGGTGTAGACGACGCCCCACATGTCGCTCACGAAGAGCCGGCCGGTGACGGGCTCGTCGACGAGCCGCATCATGCGCGCCGTCTCGCCGCGGAAGTCCGGCAGCTCGGCGAACTCGACCACGCCGACCGTGATGACCCCGTCGGTCGCCGCGATGGGCGCCGGGAACGGATCGTTGCTCGTCTGCGCGCCCGCGACCGAGACGGCCAGCAGCACCGCCCCGGCCGCGGGACCGAGACGCTCTCTCGCGAACGTCATGGCCCCGCCTCCCCTCAGTTGCCGTCGTAGACGTGCTGCACGGTCGTCCGGAGGCTCCCCTCCGGCGCCGCGAAGTCGCTGTACTGGCCCGGCACGCTGTACGCCGCGACCACCTCGTCCACCGACAGGCCCGCCGCCTGCCCGTGCTGCGCCTTGCTCACGACGTCGTTGAAGAACCCGCTGAAGTCGACGAACTCGGCCCACGTCACCGGCGTCGGGTTGTGCCCCGGAATGACGGTGTCGACGCCGGAGACGCCCGCGACCGCCTTCTTCAGGGTCTCGCCGAACTCGTTGGCGCTGCCGTTGCCGTTGGCGACGTCGATGAACGGCAGCCCCTTGCGCTGGAACATGTCGCCGGTGTGCATGGTGCGCGCCTCGCGGAACACGACGAACGTGTCGCCGTCGGTGTGGCCGCGGCCGAAGTGATAGAGGTCGATGCGGTCGGCGCCGTTGAAGAGCGACATCCGCTCCGAGTAGGCGAGCTTCGGCAGGTACTTCGCGTTGTCGCCCTTGAAGGCGTCGCAGTTGGTGACCGGCTGGCAGGTGTCGCGCGACATCTGGGCCAGGGTGTTCTCGTGCACCACGAAGTTCACGGTGGCGGGCAGCTCGGTGTTGCCGCCGCTGTGGTCGAAGTGGGTGTGCGTGTTGATGACGTGCGTGATGGGCTTGTCGGTCAGCTCGCCCACCGCGGCGATGATGTCCTGGCCGTAGCCGTTGATCTTCGTGTCGACGAGGGCGACGCCGTCGGTGGCGATGAAGATGGCGGTGTTCCCGCCGCCGCCCATGCCCTGCACCTCCGGCGCATTCCCCAGCACGTAGAGGTTGTCGGTGATCTGCTGCACCGCGAGGGCCGCCCGCTCGTCCTGCGCCTGGTAGGCCGCGCCCGTCAGGACCACGCCGATTGCCGTGAGCGTGGCCAAGTATCTGCTTCGTCTCATTCTTGCTCCTCCTCGCGCGCCGGACACCGGCGCAACGAAACTATACCGGCGCAGGCTCGTTCAGGCCAGCATTTCAAACCGTTTCTCCGTGGCCCGCGTTCGACCCCGGTCTGCGGTGCCGTCCAGAACACCGGCGAGACCGGACCGGAGTGCCGCTGCCGACGTGGGACGATCGGGACGTGCCGGCGATGCGAACGGGACGTGCCGGCCGACGCGAAGTCGAGCCGGTGACGGTCCGACGGCGCCGCGGCATCGGGGACTCTCGCCACCCGCGGCCGGTGGGTCGCGTAACATACGCGCCCAGAGGGAAGACGCGAGGTCAGTCGCCTGCAGGGTCCGGCGGCAGTATTCGGGTACAACCACTGGACCGTACTCGCGGGGCCGCTCACGCGAGTGGCTTCCGGCCCGGGACACCCGGCGAGCCGGCAACGCCGCGAGAGGCGGTCCCCCGCTCGGCCTACCGGTAACGCGAAGGGAGCATCAGGCATGAGACGAGCAGTCGCCGCCCTATTCGTCGCTCTGGCGCTGGGTTTGGGCGCCGGCGTCCTGGGAACCGCCCCGTGGTCGGCGCCGGCCCGCGCGACCGTGAGCCAGGCCGCGCCCGGCGCCGCCATCGAGCCGTTCACCATCGACATCCCCGACGACGTGCTGGCCGATCTGAAGGAGCGCCTCGCGCGCGCCCGCATGCCCGACGAGCCCGAGGGCGTCGGGTGGCAGCTCGGGATGAACCAGGCCTACCTGCGGCAGCTCGTCGACTACTGGCGCGACGAGTTCGACTGGCGGGCCCAGGAGCGCCGGCTCAACCGGCTCGAGCAGTTCAAGACCCGCATCGACGACCTCGACATCCACTTCGTCCACCGCCGGTCGGCCGAGCCCGACGCGTTCCCGCTGATCCTGACCCACGGCTGGCCGGGGACCTTCGCGGAATTCGACAAGGTCATCGAGCCCCTGACCGACCCGGTCGCCCACGGCGGGCGCGCCGAGGACGCCTTCCACGTCGTGGTCCCGTCCATCCCCGGCTACGGCTTCTCGGACAGGCCGCCGCGGCTCGGCTACGGCCGCGACCGCACCGGGGCGATCTTCGCCGGGCTGATGGCGCGCCTGGGCTACGAGCGGTACGGCGCCCAGGGCGGCGACCTCGGCGCAGGCATCAGCCGCTGGCTCGCCGCCAACGACGCCGAGCATGTGGCCGGCCTGCACCTCAACCTGTGCACCGCCGGCCCGCCCGACCCCGACGACCCCACCGCCGGCGTGCCCCCGGAAGAGATCGCGCTGATGGAGGAACGCGCCGCGTTCTGGACCGACGAGGAGCGCGGCTACAGCCACATGCACGGCACCAAGCCGCAGACCCTCGGCTACAGCCTCAACGACTCGCCGGTCGGCCTCGCCGCGTGGATCGTCGAGAAGTACCGGAGCTGGTGCGACTGCGACGGCAACCCGGAGACCCGCTTCAGCAAGGACGAGCTGCTGACGACGCTCACCATCTACTGGGCCACGGAAACCGCGACCTCGGCCGCCCGCTACTACTACGAGGGCCGGCACGGCGCCAACGCCCCGGACCCGCCGCGCATCGAGGTGCCGACCGCCTGCGCGGCGTTCCCCGGCGAGTTCCGCTTCACGCCGCGCCGGTGGCTCGAGGCCCGCTACAACCTCGTCCGCTTCACGATGATGCCGAGCGGCGGCCACTTCGCCGCCAGCGAGGAGCCGGCGCTGTACGTGGACGACCTGCGGGCGTTCTTCCGGGATCTGCGGTAGCCGTCAACTTCAGAGGCCCTACGTCGGGATGACCGCGCTCCATGAGGAAGGGCGGTCATTCTCGAAGCCGAGAACGCTGGTCCGCGCCCAGACGCCGTGCCGCGGACGGCCTCGACGCACGCGGAACCGGCTCAGGAGCCCGCCGGTCGCTGCACGAATGCACGCCGCCGGATCGTTGCGACGACTACGAGGGCCAGCGCCAGCACGGCGGCCAGCGCCAGCACCGGCAACGCGATCGCGAGAAGGGACAGCCCGACGGCTCCCCCGGTCTCGGCGGTCGAGACCACCGGGTTGCCAAGGCCGGCGGTGGCGAGAGTCGACGCGCCGCGAAGCAGGGTCGTTCCCGCCTGCACGACGGCCGCCGCCCCGCCGCCGGTCACGGCGGCCAGACTCCAGCTCAGAAGTGGTGACCCCGTCTCGACGTTCGCCGCCGCCACCACCGTGCCGGCGATCACCGCCGCCGGCATCGCGACCGTGTCCAGCAGGTTGTCGAGCCACGGGATGTAGTAGGCGCCGATCTCGCAGGCCATCGCCACCGCGACGGTCAACAGGGCGGGAGTTGCCGCCATCCATTCGAAGCCGTCGGTTACTTCGAGGAAGCCGGCGCGGGCCGCCAGCCCCATGACCAGAACCGGCAGGAAGACCCGGAAGCCGCACGCTGCGGCGAGGCCGACTCCGAGACCGACGCTGGACGCAATCTCCACGGTTCCAACCCCCAACTCGGCTCAATCGACGTCTCCTGCCGGAGGCCACGTCGCCGGTCCCTCCGAACTCGTCCCGAGGAGAAGACTACCACCGCTGCCGAGCGACGGATGACTGCACCGGTCGAGCGGTATACTCGCATCATGAAGTCGGTCGCATCCGTCCTCCGCGCCCGCACCCACGCCGAGATCCGGCGGATGTCCCCGGCCGAACGGGTGGAGCTGGCGTTCCGTCTCGGCGACGAGGCCATCGAGTCCTTCCGCGCCACCCACGGCCTCGACCGGCGGACGGCGATTCGGCTGCTCGAACGGCGCCGCCAGGCCACCCGCCGGCCCAGCGCATGTCTCGACCGCGTGATCGGGTGAGCCTGCTCGACCGCGTCACCGCGGTCCTCGATGGCGCCGGCGCCCGGTACGCCGTGATCGGCGCCTCCGCGATGGCCGCGCGCGGCGTCGCCCGCTCTACGCACGACATAGACCTCCTGACGCTCGCCGGCGCGTGCCTCGACGCGGCGTTGTGGGCGCCGCTCGCCGATGCCGGCGTGGCGGTGTCGGTGACCCGCGGCGATGCGGCGGACCCGCTCGCCGGTGTCGTCCGCTTCGAGGAAGGCGGCACGCGCCCCGTCGATCTGGTCGTCGGCCGTCATCGGTGGCAGGTGCGGATGCTCGATCGCGCCGAGCCGGCGGTCGTCGGCGGCTCGAGCGTGCCCACCGTGCAGGCCCGGGACCTCGTCGCGCTCAAGCTGTTCGCCGGCGGCGCCCAGGACGCCTGGGACGTGGCGCAACTGCTGGCGGGACCAGACCGCGAGGCGCTCATCGCCGAGGTTTCCGCCGATATCGGTGATCTGCCGGCCCACTGCCGCAAATCTTGGGAACGGATTCTGGCCGGAGACTCGCCCTGAAGAGCAACATCACTGCACGCGGCCGGGTGAGGGGCGCGGCGGCGGAGTCCGCTTCCGCCCGGTCAGGTTCAGGGGCTAGACCGGCTAGACCCCGGCTCCCTGGTCCTCATCCTGTCCGGCAGCATCGGGCTCAAGCCCCTGGTGCAACGGCTCGGCATCCCCGACCGCATCAACCACCTCGATCCCTTTCGTCTTGGACCCTGGGACCGTCACGCCAGCGTCACGTGTTTCGAGCGACTGGCCGAGAGTCACGAATTGTCGATTGAGCATGGCGTGGCAGATGCCGTGTACGACGCGCTCGGGACGGGCATTCCCCACCATGTTCAATCCTTCTTCGCCTGGTTGCAGGAATTCGCCATCATGCATGGGCGAGACCGCGTGACGGTGGAGGACGTCGACACGGTCTATCGCACCGCCCTTCTCGGACCCTCGGGGCAGAACGACCTCGTGCACTACGAGACACGTCTCAAGGAGGGGCTGGAAGACGAACACTACACGATCGCCATGGAAATCCTCGCTGAAGCCACCATTCAGGAGCGGTTCACACGGTCGGCCCGACGCTGCCTCGAACAATGGTACGCACGGGTCGTCGGCCATGCGCCGGGTCTTGTCGCGGACGTCCTCGAGGTCCTGGTGCACGACGGCTACCTTGAAGACGGGGACGACGCGTTCCGATTCCCGTCGCGGCTGCTGAAGGACTGGTGGTCGGCGCGCTTCCGCGACCACTACATACCCCTCGAGGAGCGTCGGGGGCGGCCATGACTGACGGGGTCTCGATGAACGGCGCACTCGATCGGCCGATCCGCAAGTTCAATCCGGGCACTCTCCAGTCTGATGACGAGGTCGTCAGACAGTTCGTGGTCAGGCAGGGGGAGCTCGACCTCGTGCTGGAGGTCATACGCGGCAATATCGATTCGCCGTCGTGCCAACACGTGCTGATCGTCGGACCGCGCGGTCGCGGAAAGACCATGCTGCTGGCCCGCGTCGGCGCAGAGTTGCGGACCGACAACGCACTCTCCGAGCGTCTGTTTCCCGTGCGGTTCATGGAAGAGAGCCAGGAGATCGCCACCCTCGCCGACTTCTGGCTCGAAGCGCTGTTCCACCTTGCCCACGCGAACCCGACCGGCAATCCGCAGTTCTCCCGGGAACTCCGCGCGACGCACGCCGACCTGACCGCTCGCTGGCGTGACACGAACATCGAGGAGTGTGCGCGCGCTGCCCTTCTGGAGGCGGCGGATCGGCTGGACCGGAAGATTGTCCTCATGGTCGAGAACCTGCAGTCCCTCTGCAGCGACGTCGACGATGAATTCGGCTGGCAGCTTCGCCAGACGCTCCAGTTGGAGCCTCGACTCATGCTGCTGGCAACCGCAACCAGTCGGTTCAAAGGGCTCGACGATGCGAGCCAGCCGTTCTTCGAGCTGTTCCGGATCGTCGAGCTGGAACCACTGAGCACGGATGCCTGCCGGCGCCTCTGGAACATGGTCAGCGGCGACGAGCAGACGAGCCGCGAGATCAGGCCCCTGCGGATTCTGACCGGCGGCAGCCCCCGCCTGCTGGTCATCGTTGCCACGTTTGCACGGCACCGATCTCTGCGCCAGCTTCTGGAAGATCTGGTGACGCTGATCGACGACCACACCGAGTACTTCCGCAGCCATCTGGAAGTCCTTCCGAAGACCGAGCGCCGCGTCTACCTCGCGGTGATCGACCTCTGGCAATCGTCGAGCGCCCAGGAGATCGCAGCGCGAGCTCGCAGGGACATTCGCATCGTATCGGCGCTGATCGCGCGGCTGGTCGACCGGGGCGCAGTTGTCGCAGAGGGAACCGGCCGGAAGCGGAAGTACGCCGCCGCGGAACGTCTCTACAGCATCTACTACAAGCTGCGACGCGAACGCGACGAGGCCGGGCTGGTGCGCAACCTGATCCAGTTCATGACGGTGTTCTACCGCAGCGACGAATTGGCCGAGATGGTTGACAAATGGCGTGCGGAGGCCGCGCAATCGCCGCCCATTCGCGAGGGACTCGAGCGGGCGTTGGCCGCCAGCGACACACAGGGTCTCCAGATGGAGGTTGCCAAGACGCTGCTCAAAAATGGCATCACCCACGGCCAGCGCGGCGAGTCCGAGGCAGAGATCGCAGCCTACGACGATCTCCTCGCACGTTTCGCCACCAGCGACACCCTGGAACTCCAGGTCCAGGTTGCCATGGCGATGTTCAACAAGGGCGTTTCGCACAACGAGCGCGGCGAGTCCGAGCCAGCGCTGGCCACCTACGGCGATCTCGTCGCGCGTTTTGGCGCCAGCGACACCCTGGAACTCCAGGTACCGGTTGCCCGGGCGCTGTTCAACACGGGCGTCACGCACAACCAGCGCGGCGAGTCCGAGGCGGAGCTGGCCGCCTACCACGATCTGGTCGCGCGTTTCGACGCGAGCAACACCCTGGAGCTCCAGCGGCACGTTGCCGGGGCGTTGTTCAACACGGGCGTCACGCACGGCCAACGTGGCGAGTCCGAGGAGGCGCTGACCGCCTACCACGATCTGGTCGCGCGATTCGGCGCCAGCAACACCCTGGATATCCAAGTACAGGTAGCAAAGGCACTGGTCAACAAGGGCCTCACGCACGGCCAGCGTGGCGAGCCCGAGGAGGCACTGGCCGCCTACGGCGATCTTGTCGCGAGTTTCGGCGCCAGCGACGCCCTGGAACTCCAGGTGCCAGTTGCCCAGGCGCTGGTCAACAAGGGCGTCATGCACGGTCGGCGCGGCGAATTCGACGCGGAACTGGCCGCCTACGACGATCTAGTCGCGCGCTTCGGTGCCAGCGACACCCCGGACCTCCAGGTGCAGGTTGCCATGGCACTGCTCAACAAGGGCCTCACCCACGGCCAGCGTGGCGAGTCAGAAGCAGAGCTGGCAGTCTACGACGATCTCGTGGCACGTTTCGGCGCCAGCTACACCCCGGACCTCCAGGTGCAGGTCGCCAAGGCATTGTTCAACAAGGGCCTCACCCACGGCCAGCGTGGCAAGCCTGAGGCGGAGGTGGCAGCCTACGGCGATCTCGTCGCGCGTTTTGGCGCCAGCAGCGCCCCAGAACTTCGGGTGCGGGTTTTCAGGGCATTGCTCAACAAGGGGAATCGACAAATCGAGATCGGCCAGGCCGAGGAAGCTCTGCAGACCTGCGACGAATTCGATCGCCGGTTCGGTGAGGACACTGACACCGAGTCCACGTTCCTGTGGTGGCAAGCAAAGTGGATGAGAACGCACGCGCTGCTCTTGCTGAACGAACGCCCGGCGGCCCTGAGCGTGTTTCAATCCGTCTGCGCCACGTTCGTCGTCGGCAACGAAGCGATGCTGCGTGAAATGCTGGCGCGTGTGCCCACCCTGATCGCAGCCGGTGCGCCGGAGCGCGACCTCGTCGAGATCCTGTCGGCGGACAGCAAGACCGCTGACGCGTTGGCGCCGCTTGTCGTCGCCCTTCGCCGCCTGGCCGGCGAGCCGGTTCGTGCACCGGCGGAGGTGCTCGAGGTCGCTGCCGATGTCTCCAAGGCCATCGAAGAAGCGAAACGCCTACGGGCTCGTCGAGGGAACCGCAAGGACAGCGACTCATGAAGCGGGTTTCATGAAGCACTGCGCGGGCTGCAAGCACGAGCGGCGAGCCGCTACGGATACCCGCGGCCGAGCCGGCCGGGGTGACGGACGTCACCCCGGTCAGCCTGGAGTGAAGATGCGCTACGACAGGCCCGTCAGCTCCTTCAGGGTGCCGGTGCTGTCGCCGAAGTGCTCCACGGGCACCCCGAGCTTGTGCAGCATGGTGAGCTGCAGGTTGGTCATGGGGTTCTCGCCCTTCGGATACACGAGGTGGCGGCCGCCCTTGAGAGAACCGCCGTCGTGCCCCGCGAGCAGGAGGGGGACGTTGTCGTACTGGTGGGCGTCGCCGTCCCGGAGGGCGGCGCCGTAGAGCAGCATCGAGTTGTCGAGGAGCGAGCCGTCGCCGTCCGACGTGGACGCGAGCCGGGCGAGGAACTCGCCGTAGAGCTGCACGTGATACTGGTTGATCTTCGTCACCTTCTCGATCTTCTCGAGGTCCCCGCGGTGGTGCGTCAGCGGGTGGTGCGGGTCGGGGACGCCGATCTGCGGATAGGTGGTGCCGCTCTGCTCGCGGCCGATCATGTAGGTGAAGACGCGGGTGACGTCGGTCTGCCAGGCGAGCAGGAGCAGGTCGTACATGAGCCGCGCGTGCTCCTCGAACGAGACGGGGATGCCGGCCGGCTGGTCGAGCAGGGGCAGCTCGCGGTCGGCCTGCCCCTCGGCGATCTCGATGCGGCGCTCGATCTCGCGGACCGCGTCGAGGTAGTTGCCGAGCTTGCGGCGGTCCTCGCCGTCGAGCCGGCCCTGCAGCCCGGCGATCTTGTCCATCACCGCGTCGAGGATGCTGCGCTGCTGCTGCGCGCGCGCGAGCCGCACGTCGGCGCTGGTGCTGCCGGCGTCGCCGAACAGCCGCTCGAACACCACGCGCGGGTTGGTCTCGCGCGGCATCGGCGTGGTGCGGTCGTGCCACGAGATGTTGAGGTAGGCGCAACTGTAGCCGGTGTCGCAGGTGCTGACGCCGTTGAAGGTGTCGGCGCCCTCGAGCGACAGCTCGAGCGACGGCAGGCGCGTCTCGCGGCCCAGGGTCTGCGCCGCGAACTGGTCCATCGACGTGCCGAGGTCGAGCTCGGACCCCTGCGTCTGCTCGGCGTGCAGGCCGGTGAGGAACGCGGCGGCGGGGCGCGAGTGCGACCCGAGGGCCTCGCCGGGGCGCGCGAAGGCGGCGCGGTTGTCGAGGTTGGTCAGCACCGTCAGGTGCTCGCGCACCGGCTCGAGCGGCTTCAGCAGGCGCGGCAGGTCGAACCCGGGGGCGTCGGTCGCCGGCGTCCAGTTGCCGTTGCGGGTGATGATGCCGTTCGGCACGTAGGCGACGCCCAGCCGCTTCACGGGCTTCGCCGCGGTCCTCGCGAGGGCGGTCAGGGGCGGCACCATGCCGTTCAGCAGCGGCAGCGCCAGCGCCGTGCCCATGCCCCGCAGCACGGTGCGGCGCGCGATGGCCTTCTTGGTGACGATCATGGTTCGATCCTCCTCGACAATCCGTGGCAAGCGTCCGCGCGGCTTCCCTGGCCGCGGCTCCTCGACCGAAACGGCGCGCTCTTGACGATACCCTGAATCAACGCCGACCAGCGGTGGTGTGGCCAGCGTCCGCGCGGCTTCTCTGGCCGCGGCTCCTCAACTGAAACGGCGCACTCTTGACGATACCCTGAATCAACGCCGACCAGCGGTGGTGTGGCCCGCGGCCGCGCGGCTGCTATAGCCGCGGCTCCTCAACTGAAACGGCGCGCTCTTGACGATACCCTGAATCAACGCCGACCAGCGGTGGTCCTGGTCCTCGGCGTCCCGCACGATCTGCCGGACCACCGGCATGTCGGGGTGCTCCAGCCGCCGGCCGAGCGCATACGTCAACAGCCTTCCCGTCACCGTCCTAATGAACTCCTGCCGCCGGTCGAGCAGCAGCTCCCGCAATCCGGCGGGGCCCTCGAACCGCGTGCCGTCCGGCATGACCCCGGAGGCGTCGATGACGGGGCCCCGCTGCCCCGGCATCCGCGGGTCGTCGGTGGTCCGCCAGCGTCCGATGGCGTCGAAGTTGTCGAGGGCGAAGCCCAGCGGGTCCATCACGCGGTGGCAGACCGCGCAGGTCGGGTTGCGCCGGTGCGCCTCCATGCGCTCGCGCTGCGACGTGGGCGCGGCCCCGGCGGCGCTCTCCTCGAGCGGCGGCACGTTGGCGGGCGGCGCCGGCGGCGGCGACCCGAGCACCCGCTCGAGCAGCCACTTGCCGCGGTTCACCACCGAGGTCCGGGTGGAGTACGAGGTCAGGGTGAGGATGCTCGCCTTGCCGAGCAGCCCCGCGCGCCGGTCGTCGGGCAGCACCACGCGCCGGAAGTGGTTCCCGTAGACGCCGGGAACGCCGTAGTGCCGGGCCAGCCGCTCGTTGAGGAACGTGTCGTCGGCACGCAACAGGTCCACCACCGCGCGGTCCTCGCGCAACTGGCTCGCCATGAAGAGCGCCGTCTCGGTCTGCATGGCGTCGCGCAGGTTCTGGTCGAACGCGGGGAAGATGGTGGGGTCCGGCGCCACGTTGCGGATCTTGTGCAGCTCGAGCCAGCGGTCGACGAAGTTGCCGGCGAGCGAGGCGGACCGCGGGTCGGCGAGCATGCGGCGCACCTGATCGTCGAGGACGGCGGGCCTCGCGAGCTCGCCGCGCTCGGCGAGGGCGAGCAGCTCGTCGTCGGGGATGCTGTTCCACAGGAAGAACGAGAGCCGCGACGCCAGCTCGATGTCGTCGATGCGGTAGACCGCAGCGTCCGCGTCGGCGGGCGGGCGCGGGATGCGGAAGAGGAACTCCGGATCGACGAGCACGCGCTCGAGCACGGTGCGGACGCCCGCGTCGAAGTCGGCCTGCCGCCGCGCCGTCTCGAAGAAGCCGTACAGGTGGTCGACGTCGGCCGCGGTCACCGGCCGGCGGTAGGCGCGGCGGGCGAGCGTGGAGATGATCTCGCGGGCGCAGGCCTCCTCGGCCGCGCCGTCCGCGGGACGGCAGACGAAGAGCCGCTGCCGGCTCGCCACGTCGTCGGGGGTCTCGCCGTCGAACGGGCCGCCGATGACGACGTTCCCCACCGCGGGCTCGCCGCCCATCTCCTCGTCGGTGCTGTAGCCGAACGTCGACATGTCGACCGGCGGCTGCAGGACGCCTTCCTCGAGGGCGGGGTGGTCCACGAACGCGACGGCCACCGTCCGCAGCCCCGCGTCGACCGGCACCCGCACCTCGAAGTCGTCGTCGGCGTGGTTGGCGTACCACTCCCACTCGGCCCCGCCCATGCCCGAGCTGCCGCAGAAGCTGGCGATGCACCGCTCGGCGTCGAGGCTCAGGCCGCCGCCGGCGATGAACGTGGCGACGAGGGCGCCGTCCACCCGCACGTCGAGCTGGTGGGCGACGTTGCCGATGCCGCGGATGTAGTTGTAGAAGTTGCGGCGCAGCCCGACCCGGATGGTGTACTCCCCGTCGAGGGGGAAGTAGTGGCGCACCGCGATGCCGCCGCGGGTGCCGAACGGCAGGTCGTCGCTGGTGTGGTGGTCCTGAATCTCGCGGTCGGGCACCTGGTAGGTGTCGAAGCGCGGCCGCAGCGCGGCGTCGCCGAGGGCGAGCTGGCTCACCTGCCGCGCCGCGTACAGATAGCGCTCCATGAGGGTCGGCGACACCGACAGCACGTCGGCGATGTTGTCGAAGCCCTCGTCGTCGTCGTCGGGCGGGAGCAGCGCCTCGGGGTCGACCTCGAGGCCGAGGAGGTCGCGGACGGCGTTGCCGTACTCGACCCGGTTGAGGCGGTGGGCGACGGTGCGGCCGGGGTTCGGGTCGGCGCCGGCGGCGCGGTCCAGCTCGTCCTCGAGCCAGCTCGCCACCCGGTCGTAGTCGGCCTCGTCGGGGCGCGGCCGGCCGACGGGGGGCATCATGCGCGACCGCAGCTTCAGCGCCACCTGCTCCCAGGAGGCGGCGTGGGCGCCCACGTTCGCCGGGTCGAGCGGCTGCAGCGACACGGGAACGCGCCCCGCCGCGTAGCCGCCGTCGCTGTGACAGGTGATGCAGTAGCGGTTCAGCATCGCCTCGACCGTGGCCGCGGACGACGCCGCGGCGGCAGGCTCGGATGCGCCCGGCGTCGCCGCGGGCTCGGCCTGCCCCGCCACCGCAGCCGCGGCATGTAGCACGAGGCACCCGGCAAGCGCCGCACCGACCGGCCACCCGTTCGGCCGTAACGAATCGCGTCGCCGCGGCGTCACGACAGCACGCGCTTTCTCGTGCGACATCTCGTTACCCCTCCTAGCCCGCGCACCGCACGAGCAACCCGTCGGCCGCGTGGCACATCATCTGCCGCGGCGTCCGGTTGCGCTCGTTCGCGGCGTTCAGGTCGCCCCCGTGGTCGACGAGCAGATCCACCACCGCCGGCCACGCCTTGAAGACGGCGGAGTGCAGGGCGGTGTCGCCCGCCTCGTTGCGCGCGTTCACGTCGGCCCCCAGGGCCAGCGCTAAGCGCGTCGCCTCGAGGTTCGGCCGCTCGTCGGCGTGCAGGGCCTCCGCGACCTCGGGCGGGACGCGCCGGTCGTGGCGGTCGATCTCGCCGTTGGGCCAGCTCGCCCCCGACGCCATCATCAGCGCCGTCGTCCCGTCGCGCATCGGCAGGAACGGGTCGGCCCCGCTCTCGGCGAGGATGCGCATGATCCCGACATCGGCATATTTGGCGGCGAGCAGGAACGGCGTCGCCCCGGCCAGCGACCCCGGCAGCACCCACCAGTGGGTGGCCCGCGGCACCCGGCTGCCCTTCGTCAGGCGAACGTCCGGATCGGCCCCGTAGGCCAGCAGGGTCTTGACGAGGGCCGCGTCGGCGCGCAGCACCGCGGTGTGCAGGGCGGCATAGCCCGCGCCGGCCGCGTCGGGCTCCGCGCCGCGGCTCAGCAGATACGCGGCCAGCTCGCCGTGGCCGCTGAAGCTCGCGACGACCAGGGCCGAGGCGCCGTCGGGCGCCGTGTCGTTCACGTCGGCGCCGGCGTCGAGCAGCAGCCTCGCGCTCTCCACGCTCCCCTGCCGCGCCGCGAACAGCAACGGCGTGAAGCCGCCCAGCGGCAGGTTCCCCGCGCGGTCCGCCCCCCGCCCGCCGAGGCTCACGAGCAGCGAGCGGGCCTCGGAGCGCGCGTGCACGTCGGCGCCGTGCTCAAGGAGCACGCGGACGGCATCGGGATGCCCTTGGGCCGCCGCCCACATCAGCGCGGTCTGTCCCCGCGACGACTCGCGCGCGTTCACGG
>JAJEEA010000406.1 GCA_022821235.1 Vicinamibacteria bacterium | reverse complement strand
CGCGGCCGTCGATGGCCACGACCGGCCGGCCGGCCGCCCCGCCGTCGGCCCGGGGGCCCTCCACGCGGACGCCGAGCGTGCGGAGGCACGCCAGGGTCGAGGCGCAGTCGGCCCCCGGCGCGTAGCCGTGGATGGTCGAGCGGCCCTCCGCCAGCGCCGCGAGCAGCGCGTAGCGGTGCGAGATCGACTTGTCGCCGGGTACCGAGACGCGGCCGCGGGCGCGGGCGGCGGGGTGGACGACTACGGACGCCATCACCAGCACTATATCAGGGGGCGCCGGGAGGTCCTTGGGCCCGGCGGCCGGCCTTGCGCCAATCGGGGAGCGACAGTATCTTACGCACTGCGTCGTCGCGCCCGTCGGGCGGAGGCGTTCCCGCCGCGGACCGTCGGGCGCCGACGTCCCGTGCACGCGCCGCGAGATCCGAGGGGGACCGTTCATCCCGTCCGAGACAAACCGGCATGACCAGCGACCCCGTCGTTCGTCTGACGTTCCGCAGTCACTTCGACATGCTGGACTTCGTCCAGGTCGTCAGCGACGAGCTGGGGAGGATCGTCGGTTTCGACGGCGACTCGATTCACTGGATCGGGGTGGCGGTCCGCGAATCGGTGATCAACGCCATCAAGCACGGAAACCAGGACGTCGAGGACAAGCTGGTCACCGTCGAGTTCGGGCTGGCGCCCCCGGCCGACCCGAAGCGCCTGACGGTGCGGGTCGTCGACCAGGGCGACGGCTTCGACCCCGTGGAGGTCGCCGATCCCCTGGCCCCCGAGAACGTGCTGAAGTCGAGCGGGCGGGGCATCTTCTTCATGCGCAGCCTCATGGACGACGTGCGCATCGGGCGGGCGCCGGAGGGGGGCATGGAGGTGGTGATGGTGAAGACCCTCCAGGCGGTTTCTCAGGAATCGACGCCCTGAACCGGGAACGCGGCCCCGACGCGGAACGCTCCGCAACCCGCGAACCGCCTCCTCCCCGACGACATGACGCACCCCTCCACGTGGCTGGCCACCGCCGTCGAGATCGTGCGGCGCGCCGGCGAGATCCAGATCGAGCGCCTCGGCGGCAATCTGCAGGTCCGCAAGAAAGGGGCGATCGATCTGGTCACCGCCATCGACGTCGAGGTCGAGCGGATGGGCCGCGCCGTCATCGCGGAGCGCTTTCCGGATCACGAGGTGCTGGCCGAGGAGCTCGGGAACGACCCCGGGGGGCCGCCGGCCCGCTGCCGGTGGGTCTTCGACCCCCTCGACGGCACCGTCAACTTCGCGCACGGCCTGCCCATCTTCTGTTCCTGCCTGTCGCTCGAAGTGGACCGGCGTCCGGTGGTGGCGGCCGTCTACGACCCCACGCGCCGGGAGCTCTTCACCGCCGAACGGGGCGCCGGGGCGTGGCTGAACGACGTTCCCCTGCGGGTGTCCGACACCGGGTCCGTGCTCGAGGCGATGCTCTGCACGGGGTTCCCCTACGACGTGCACG
Organism: Vicinamibacteria bacterium; assembly: GCA_022821235.1. Taxonomy (GTDB): domain Bacteria; phylum Acidobacteriota; class Vicinamibacteria; order Vicinamibacterales; family UBA8438; genus JAJEEA01. The sequence goes on along the minus strand of JAJEEA010000406.1, from coordinate 9,137 downwards.
CCAACGTGCACGATCTGGTGGGGCTCTTCGGCGCCTTCGTCGCGCGGGCGCGGGCGGTGCGGCGCCTCGGCTCCGCCGCCCTCGACCTGTGCTACCTGGCGGCGGGGCGGTTCGACGGCTTCTGGGAGCAGCGCCTCCACCCCTGGGACATGTCGGCGGCCAGCCTCGTGGTCGAGGAGGCGGGGGGGCGGCTCTCGCGGTTCGACGGCGGCGCGTTCGACACCCACGGCGACGAGATCGTCGCCTCGAACGGGCGCATCCACGACGAGATGCTCCGGATCATCGCGAACCGGTCGTCCGGGTCGCCCGGCGTCGGGAAGGAGGGCGCGGGATGACGGCGCGGCGCGTGCGCGAGATCGACTGGACGTCGTGGCGGGCCGTCGACCCCGCGACCCTCGTCTTCGTCGTCAAGGACCGGCGCATCCTGCTTATCCGAAAGAAGCGCGGGCTCGGGGCCGGCAAGATCAACGGTCCCGGAGGGCGGCGCGAGCCGGGCGAGTCCTTCGACGACTGCGCCGTCCGCGAGATGCGCGAGGAGCTCGGAGTGACCCCGCTCCGCCTCGCCCGGCTCGGCGAGCACTGCTTCCAGTTCGTCGACGGCTACTCGACGTTCGTCCGCGTGTATCGCGCGGCGGACGTCGACGGCGAGCCGGTGGAGACCGACGAGGCGGCGCCCCTCTGGTTCGACGTCGGCGCGATCCCCTTCGAAGAGATGTGGGAGGACGACCGTCACTGGCTGCCGCTGATCGTCGCGGGCCGCCGTTTCGCCGGCCGCTGGATCTTCGACGGCGAGCGGATGCTCGACTACACCCTGGACGTCGTCCCGGCGAAGTCGGAGTCCTAGCCGTGTGATCGGCCCGGGGGCGGGGGGGCGCCGTCGTGAGCGGGGGCGCGGCGGGACCGGGGCCGGGTTCGGGGGCTCTCACCATCGCGGTGACGATGGCTTGAAGCATGCGGCCGTGCTCGTCGAAGCGTCCGGTCAGGACGTCGACCTTGCGGCTGGTGAGCATGACCCCAATCGCCGCGACCAGGGCGCTGAGGGCCCCCACCGTGGACATGATGTCCGCATAGCTCCACTCCACCGTGCGACGATGCCACGCCGGGCCGCCAACGGTTGCCGGTGCTCCGCGCGCCCCTCGTCCTCGACTGGCGCGGCGTCATCTGGAATGGACACCGGCTTTTCGGCGAGGACCGTTCAAGTTGCTGCGAGAAAGCAGGTTGTCGGAAATCCCGGTCCTGGCATGAGTGTTGCTTTCTCCGTAGCGGGTCACCGAACCCGGCCACGACGCGACGGTTCGGGCACGGCCGGCGGCCCGTGAGGAGGATGGGATGTCGATGAGGTCGATGCGGAGAACGGCGCTGGCGGCGCTGCTGGTGGCCTGGTGGCCCGCGCCGCTCCTGGCGCAGGACAGTTGGCTGAGCCTGAACCTGGGGCGGTTCACGGTTCGGGGGGCGGACACGCGCATCGCCGACGACGTGCTGCTCGCGAACCTGCAGGACTTCTACTTCTTCCCGGACGACCTGAACGGCGCCAGCGTCGGCGCCGAGTGGCTCCTCGGGGTCGGAGACTACCTGGAGGTGGGGGTCGGGGCCGGCTGGTACCGGCGGACGGCGTTCAGCGTCTACGACCAGTTCGTCGACGTCGACGGGACCGAGATCGAGCAGGACTTCACGTTGCGGGTGGCGCCGGTCACCGCGACTGCGCGCTTCTTTCCCTTCGGGCGGCGGGCGGTGGTGCAGCCCTACGCGGGCGCGGGGGTGGGCCTCTTCAACTGGCGCTACAGCGAGGTCGGCGAGTTCATCGACTTCGGTCACTTCGACTGGCCCGTTCATTGGGGCCAGTACACGGCGAACGGCAGCGACCCCGGTCGCGTCTACCTCGCGGGGCTGCGGTTCGGGGGACGTCGCTACGCGGCGGGGATCGAGCTCCGCTACCAGGACGCCCAGGGCGTGGTGGGCGTCGACCAGGGCTTCCTCGCCGAGCGGATCGACCTGGGGGGAATGACCACCGCCTTCACGTTCAACGTCGGTTTCTGAGGCCGGACGGGAGGGCGGCGGTCGGGTCCCGGCGGGTCACGCCTCGGGCGTGGCCCGACTCCCGGGTCGCCGCCCCGCCCGCCGGCTCGGGTGCAGGCTCGCAGCCGCCTCGACCGACCGGCCCCGCCTCCGGGCGGGCGCTCGGCCTGCCGCGGTCGTCCCCTCGCGCCCCGGGCCGGGGGGTCCGGCTTATAATCCCGCCGAACCGCGCCTCCACCCACGATTCGATGAGTCCAGAGCTGTCGGTCGTCATTCCCCTCCTCGACGAGGCCCCGAACGTCGATGCGCTCCACGAGGAGCTCACGGGGACCCTCGACGCCTGGGGCGGCACCTACGAGATGGTGTTCGTCGACGACGGCAGCACCGACGGCACCTTCGAGCGGCTCGCCCGGCTGCAGGCGGCGGACCCCCGGATGCGGGTGGTCCGCCTGCGCCGCAACTTCGGACAGACCGCGGCTTTCTCGGCCGGGTTCGCGGCCGCCCGGGGACGCCTGATCGCCACCGCGGACGGCGACCTGCAGAACGATCTCCGCGAGATTCCGCGGATGGTCGACAAGCTGGGCGAGGGGTTCGACATCGTCTGCGGGTGGCGCAAGCGGCGCCGCGACCCCTGGATCACCCGCCGGCTCGTCTCCGGCATCGCCAACCTGCTGATCTCGCGGGTCACCGGGGTGCGGCTGCGCGACTACGGTTGCTCGCTCAAGGTGTTCCAGGCCGACGTCGTCAAGTCGCTGCGCCTCTACGGCGAGATGCACCGGTTCATCCCCGCCATCGCGAGCGAGCAGGGGGTGCGCATCGCCGAGGTGGTCGTCAACCACCGCCCCCGCCGCCATGGGCGGTCCAAGTACGGCCTGTCGCGGACGCCGCACGTCATCCTGGACCTCGTCACCGTGAAGTTCCTGTTGAGCTACTCGACGCGGCCGCTGCAGATCTTCGGGCTGGTCGGCCTGGCGATGGGGGCGGCGGGGGCCGCGATCACCGCGTGGCTGGCGTACGTACGGCTGTTCGGGGGGCAGGACATCGGCGGCCGGCCCCTGCTGCTGTTCGGCATTCTGCTGCTGTTCACGGGGGTGCAGCTCGTGACCCTCGGGCTCCTGGCCGAGCTGCAGGTCCGGACGTACCACGAGTCGCAGGACAAGCCGACCTATCACATCCGCGAGGTGCTCGAGGCGCCGGACGGCGAACCGGCGGCGGCGCCGTCGCCTCGCGAGTGATCCAGGAATCTGTACCGCGCAACCGGCGCAGGACCCCGCCGGGTCCGGGCCGCGTGGCAGGGCGGCGAACCCGCGTGACGACGCCGACCGGGCCAGGGCCCGGCGTCGCGTGACGACGCGGGCCGAAGGGTCGGTCGGGCGACGAGCGGAGCCGAGACGACGATTGGCGGGCCACGATGTCGGGCTCGGACCCAGGATTCTGCGCCGTAGGGCGGTGCAGGCTTCTGGCAGGGTTGGTTGGGCGCCAGGCGGAGCCGAAGAGCGACGATTGGCGGGCCAGGATTCTGCGTCGTAGAACGGTGCAGACGATGTCGGTTCGGGCGGTGAGCGGAGCCGCAGTCGACGCTCTCCGGGCCAGGACGGCAGGACGTGCCGGTGCAGCTTGCGTTTCTCGGATGCGGGTTCATCACCGGGGTGCACAGCCGCCACTTGAAGGGGTTGCGGGGGACCTTCGCCTGCAGCTACGCGAGCCGTGATCGGGCGAAGGCCGAGGCGTACCGGCGCCGCTACCGCGGGGCGGGCAGCTACGACGGTTACTCGGCGGCGATCGAGGATCCGGGCGTGGACGCGGTGGTGGTCGCGGTGCCGCCGCGGTTCCATCTGGAGCTCGTGCTGCAGGCGCTGTCGGCCGGCAAGCACGTGCTCGTCGAGAAGCCGGCCTTCCTCTGCATGGACGACTACCGGCGGGTGCGGGAAGCGCGCGACCGGGCCGGCCGGGTGGTCCTCGTCGGCGAGAACGACCACTACAAGCCGCTGGCCGTCTGCCTGCGGCGTCTCCTCGCCCGCGGCGTCATCGGCGATCTGGTGCTCGCCCACTTCACGACGGTGGTCGAGCGGCTGAAGGCGGCCGGCGACTGGCGGAACGACGAGGGGATGGCGGGCGGCGACGCCTTCTTCGAGGAGGGCATCCACTGGCTGCACCTCGCCAACAGCCTCGGCATGTCGATTGCCACCGCGACGGGGTTCGCGCCGCCGCCCTCGGGGCGAGGTCCGGACCGGCGCTCGAAGAGCATGCTGGCCGCGTTCCGGTACGCGAACGGCGCCGCCGGCGCCCTGTTCTACTCGCGCGAGGTGCCGTCGCTGCTGCGCGGGGTCCGGCTGTCGAAGCTGTACGGGCGGGACGGCGTCATCACGTTCGAGTCCAACGGGGGCTTCGTGCTGGTGCGGGGCCGCGGCCTCCCGCGGCTCCTGTTCCCCGGGTTTCGGGACATACGCGGCTACCAGGCGATGTACCGCGACTTCGCGGGCGCCGTTCGATCCGGGCGGCCGCCGGAGATGAGCCTGGAGGCCGCCATGGACGACCAGCGGATCATGGACCAGATCTACGCGGCGGACACGGCCACGGCGCCCGCGGCGACGACGCCCGGGGACTGACCGCGCGGAACCGGGGGCAAGCGGCGATCTCGGGAGTTCCGGCGCCATGGCAGCGGACCCGGTCGGGCCGGCCGGGGACGCGGACCGGGGCCGCCGCGGGTCACCGAGGTCTGCCGAACGCCGGGTTCGGAGCTTCGATGCCGAGCGAGCGTTACGACATCGTCATCATCGGGACGGGTGCCGGGGGAGGCACCCTGGCCCGGGCGCTGGCCGACGCTCCGGCCCGCATCCTGCTGGTCGAACGGGGCCGATTCGTGCCGCGCGAGCCCGAGAACCGGGACCCCGCCGCGGTCTGGGGGCGCCGGCGCTACCAGACGTCGGAGCGCTGGGTGGACGGCGGCGGCAGGCCCTTCCGTCCGTACATGCACTACTGCGTCGGCGGCAACACCAAGTTCTGGGGCAGCGTCCTCTTCCGGATGCGCCGCGAGGACTTCGGCGAGCTGGAGCACGCCGACGGCGTGTCGCCGGCCTGGCCCATCGACTACGACACGCTCCAGCCGTACTACGAACGGGCCGAACGCCTGTACGAGGTGCACGGGACGGCGGGCGAGGACCCGACGGAGGCGCCGAGGGCCCCGTTCCCGTACCCCGCGGTTCCCCACGCGGACCAGGTGGAGCAGTACGTGGCCCGGATCCGCGAGCAGGGGCTGCATCCCTCGCCCCTGCCGCTGGGGCTTCGGGGGCCGGGTGAGCCGGGACGCTGCATCCTGTGCGATACGTGCAACTCGTTCCCGTGCCACCGCGATGCGAAGAGCGACGCCGACGTCTGCTGCGTCCGCCCCGCCGCCGCGCGCAGCAACGTCACTCTGTGGACCGGAGCGCGGGCCCGGCGCCTGCTGACGGACCCGGCCGGCCGGCGGGTCGAGGCGGTCGAGGTCGACCATGGGGGAGAGCTGCGTCGGGTCGAGGCGTCGCTCGTGGTGCTCTCCTGCGGTGCGGTGAACTCGGCCGCGCTGCTGCTCGAGTCGGCGAGCGACCGGCACCCGCAGGGGCTCGCGAACTCCACGGGCCTCGTGGGGCGGCGCTACATGGCGCACCTCGCGACGATGATGGCGGGGTTCCATCCGTTCCGCCGCAACCACGCCGTGTTCCAGAAGACGGTGGCTATCAACGACTTCTATCTCGCGGGGCCGGATGGAGGGTACCCGCTGGGGCAGATCCAGACGCAGGGGAGGACCCACGGGGTCATGGCCCGGACCGCGGTGCCGTGGATGCCGCTGGGGTTCTTCGACTTCTGGGTGGCGCGGGGCCTCGACTGGCTCGCGATGACGGAAGACCTGCCGCGGCCCGACAATCGGGTGACGGTCGGTGCCGGCGGGCGCGTCCGGCTGTCCTACCGGCCGAACAACGTGCGGGCCCACGACCGGCTCGTCCGCGAGGTCCGGCGGATGCTGCGCCGGCTCGGGCTCGGGATCGTCTACGCCCATCCGCGGTCGATCCACAATACGACCCACCAGTGCGGCACGCTGTGCTTCGGGACCGATCCGCGCCGCTCGGTGCTCGATCCGTGGTGCCGGTCGCACGACGTGGAGAACCTCTTCGTCGTCGACGCCTCGTTCTTTCCGTCCTCGTCGGCCGTGAACCCCGGCTTGACCATCGTCGCGCAGGCCCTTCGGGTGGCCGACCACATCAGGGGGACGGAGCTGCGCTGCGCTCCCGGCGAGTCGGCGGTCGCGGCGGGTGGGGCGCCGGCGGCCCGGGAGCCGGCGGCGCCGGAAGGCGCGCGGTAGGAGGGCGCTCGTTCCGCCCGGTGGGTGGTTGGGCGCCAGGCGAAGCTGAAGGCGACGAGTGGCGGCTGCGGCGGTGGAGGGGCAGTCGGAGGTCCTCGCCGTCCGGTCATCCAGGCTCGGGTTCGCGAAGCGGCGCCGGCGGCAGTGGATGAGGTGGCCGGGAGGCCTCGCCGGCGTGGCCGGTGGAGCGCAGGACCCGTTTCCGGACCGGCGCGTGACGGGCAGAGCAGGAGGGACACCATCGTGCGCGTACGCTCCTTCAGTCACACCGGCATCACGGTGTCCGACTTCAACCGGGCGGTCCGGTTCTACTGGGACGTCTTCGGGTGCCCGCTGGTGGGCGTGTCCGACGCCCCGACGGAGCGGATACGGGGCTTCTTCGGGGTCGACGCCTCCGAGCCGACCTGCAAGATCGGCTGGATCCGGGTGCCGGGGGGAGCGGTGATCGAGATCTTCGAGTTCCGGCCGGACCAGCCGGCGGCCGAGGTGGCCTGGAACCGGGTCGGACTGACCCATATCTGCTTCAACGTGCGGGACACCTCGCGCTGGCACGACTACCTGGCGGCCAAGGGGGTGGAGATCGTCAGCCGGCCGGAACGGTCGCCCCACGGCCACACCCTGTTCTTCGCTCGCGACCCCGACGGCAACCTCATCGAGCTGACCGATCTGCGGCACATGCGCCACGTCCTGCGGTGGCTGGGCCCGCTCGGCGGCTGGCTGTTCCGGCGGGGCGTCGGCCAGGACTACCGGCGCTACTACGAACCGTCCGAGCCGCGGCCGTGAGGGTCGGCGTCCCAGGCCGCGGGCATACGGACCGCGATTCCGATAGCCGCGCTTCGGTTCCTCGGCCGACGCCGCGGGCGCTCGACCGCGCCCCGGCGGTCACCCCCGGCAGACCCGCCCGGCAACCTCCGCCACCCGCGCCGGCACGTCCTGCGGCAGCTCGGGGTAGATGGGCAGGCTCAGGATGCGGGCGGCCGCCGCCTCGGCGTGGGGATGGTCGCCGGCCCGGCCCCCCAGATCGGCGCAGCAGGCCTGCAGGTGCAACGGCGCCGGGTAGTGCAGCCCGGTCCCGATGCCCTCCGCTTCGAGCGCCCGGCGCAGAACGTCCCGGTGCGGCGTCTCCACCGCGTAGCAGTGGTAGACGGGCCGGTCGACCGGCCCGGCCGCGGGTACGGCGACCCCGGTCGGGGCGAGGGCGCGGTCGTAGGCGGCGGCGATGCGGCGGCGGGCCTCCGTCCACGCGGGGAGATGACGGAGCTTGACGCGGAGCACGGCCCCCTGCAGGGCCTCCATCCGGTAGTTGAAGCCGGCCTGCGGCGGCGAATGCCGGTCGTCGCCGCCCCAGCTCCGCAGCGCGCGAACGGCGCGGGCGTGGGCCTCGTCGCTGGTGACCACCATGCCGCCCTCGCCGTACGCCCCGAGGTTCTTGGTGGGGTAGAAGCTGAAGCAGCCCAGCTCGCCGAGGCCGCCGACCCGGCGGCCGCGGTACTCGGCCCCGTGCGCCTGCGCCGCATCCTCGATCACCGTCACGCCGCGCCGGCGGGCGAGGGCGAGCAGCGGGTCGAGGTCGGCGGGCCGGCCGAAGAGATGCACCGGGACCACCGCCCTGGTGCGCGCGCTCATCGCCTCCTCGACCCGGTCCATGTCCATGGTGCGGGTGCGGGGGTCGATGTCGACGAACACCGGGGTCGCGCCGGTGTACCGGATGGCCGCGACGGTGGCGATGAACGTGAACGGGACGGTGATCACCTCGTCGCCGGGCCCGGCGCCGGCCGCCAGGAGGGCGAGGTGGAGGGCGCTGGTGCCGGAGTTGACGGCGACGCCGTGGCCGGCGCCGCAGAAGGCGGCGAACTCGCGCTCGAAGGCGGCCACCTCGGGCCCCAGCGTGAACCGGCCGCTCGCGAGAACGCGCGCCACCGCCTCGTCGACCTCGTGCCGGATCGACGCGTACTGCGCGCGGAGGTCCACGAGGGGGACTTCGGTCACGGCGCGATGGATACCGGACGCCAGTCGTCGCGCGCGGCGAACGCGCGCGCCGCGAAGCACCAGATGACCAGCCGCTTGCGGCCCCAGTAGCCCGGGTCGGCCCGAACCCGCTCGACGAGCGCCTCGAGGGCGGCGACGGGGGAGGGGTCCGGCGTCGCCGCGAGATCGACGGGGAGGCCGAGCTCGAAGGCGAGCTGATCGGGCAGCCCCGCCCCGGCCGCGTGCAGGTCGCCGCCGGCGTGGAACACCAGCGCGTGGCTGTCGCCGAGGAGCAGGACGGGGCTCTCGGGATCGATCGCGACGGCCGTGCGGTCGCTTCCCGTCGCGCGAATCACGCCCCGCAGGCGCAGCTCTTCCCGGGCCGCGGGGACGCCGCCGGGCCCGGCGAGGTCGCCGCTGATGCCGGTGCTGTACCAGCTCGCCCCGAACGGCTCGGTGTCGAGCTCCGCATGCCACGGCCGGGCCCGGACGTCGGCGGCGATGGCGGCGGCGGCCGTCGTGCATCCGCTGCCCGACCAGTGGCTGTCGGTGCGGCAGTACAGCGGGCCCTCCGCGTGGAAGCGCTCGCGGATGAAGTGATCCGTCAGGTCGAGGACGTCGACGCCGCCCGCGCGGAGCCGATCGTAGAGCCGCTCGAGGGCGGGGTCGAGGCGGGGCACCGGAATGGGGACCGCCACCGCGCCGGAGACCTTCTCGGGGAAGATGACCGACTTCGGCGGCACCGGCGCCAGCAGCAGCTCGACGCCGAGCCCTTCGAGCTGCCGGTGCAGGTCGAGAACGGCCGCGACGGGGC
>JAJEEA010000493.1 GCA_022821235.1 Vicinamibacteria bacterium | reverse complement strand
CGGCGTCGCCGACGCGGACGCGTTCGGCGCCGGGGCGCCGGCGCCGACGCTGGTCGTGCAAGCGCGCGGCCACGCCGTGCGGAAGCTGCGCGCGCTGCGCTGTCACCGCACCCAGTTCGACGACAGCGCCCTGCGGTTCGTCTATGAGGACGACGCGCCGCGCCTGCTCGGGACCGAGCACTACCGGCGATCCGAGGTCGGGGCCCGGGGCGAGACCATCGTCGATCGGCTGGGCCGCGGAGGCCGCGGCCGGGACGGGGCCGCCGGTGAGGACCGCGAGCGATGACGGACCGGCCGACGCCGGCGAGGCGTGACCCCCGGGCTCCCGCTGGAACGTGGTGGGACCCGAGGGGCCTCGCTGCGGCTGTCGCCCGGCAGCCAATGCTGTGTCATGGCTGAACGTTCGGGTGCACGGCCCCGTGATCAGTATGCTGCAAACCCATGTGCATGTCCGAAGACTGGGACGTGACGCGCCACCAGGCGTGACCCGCGAGCTCCCCCTCCGGAACGCCCGGGACGGGGCGGGCTGACGGACAGGCGCCCGAAGAACCATGCAAGCCACGCTCCTCGACTGGATTCGATGTCCCTTCTGCGGCACCCGACTGGAGCTCGTCGACAACGCGGCCCTCGCGCGCGACGACACCCGGATCGACGCCGGCGTGCTCGGCTGCGAATGCTGCGCCTTCCCGGTCATCGACGGCATCCCCATCCTGCTCGCCGACGACGCGACCCGCGCCGCGATGCACGCCCTCGAGCGCGGCGACCGCGACGAGGCGCTGGCGACCGCCCTCGACGTCCCGCGGGCGGAGGCGGCAGAGCTGGCCCGCGCGGCCGGTGCGGCGGCGCTGACCTATCGCGACGCGATCGCGGTGCTCGCCCCGGACGCCGAGGGCACCTACTTCCTGCACCGTTTCTCGGACCCGACGTTCGTCTCGGCCGAGGCGCTCGCGAGGGTGCTCGGCCGCGCGGCGCCGGCCGGCGGCCCCTGGCTCGACCTCTGCGGGGGCACGGGACACCTGGCGCACGCCCTCGCCGGGGCCGGGGGGGAGCCGGGACCGGCGCGCGCGGAAACCGTCATCGCCGATCTGTACTTCTGGAAGCTGTGGCTCGCGACCCGCATCACGACGCCCGCGGCCGGCGCGGTCTGCTGCAGCGCCGACGCGCCGCTGCCGTTCACGACCGACCGCTTCTCGATGGTCGTCCTCATGGACGCCTTCCCCTACATCTGGCACAAGCGGCTGTGCGCGGACGAGATGATGCGGGTGGCGCATCCCGACGGCGTCATCGCGCTGCCGCACCTCCACAGCTCGGAGGGCGAGAACTACGCGGCCGGCGACCCCCTCAGCCCGTCCGCCTACCGCGATCTGTTCGCGCCGTTCCGGCCCGCCCTGCTCAGCGACGCCCGGCTGCTGGACGGGCTCCTCGACGACGCGTGCCTCGATCTCGCCGACGACCGGTCGCCCGAACAGCTCCACGGCGAGCCCTCCCTCACCCTTGTGGCGAGCCGGCAAGCCGGGGCACGCCGGCGGGTCTCCGCACCGGAGCCGGCCGCCGTCGCCGGCGTGCTGCGGGTCAACCCGTTGTACGCGGTGGAGGTCCGGGACGGCCGCTCGGTGCTGACCCTGCGGTTCCCGACCCCCGAGTACGAGGAGGAGTTCGGCCACTGTCGGCGGTATCTTCCGGACCGGGTGGCCGTGGACGCCGACCTGCGCGGCCCGATCGAGCCGCGGCAGCTCGGGCCGCGCTGCGCGGAGCTGAGACGGCGGCGGGTGGTCCTCGACCTGCCCCCGAGCTATCTGTAGCGTCCGTCCGCCCGCCCGGCGGCGGGCGTCACCTGACGACGGACGCCGCCTGCGCCTACCAGACCGTGTCGGCGCCCAGGGCGGCAATCTCTTCGTCGGGCGTCGCGACGCGCAGCCCCTCGATCAACCCCTGGGCCGCGATCATGCGGTCGAACGGATCCCGATGCGGACCGGGCAGAGAGCCGGCGCGCAACGCGTGGCGGCACGATACCGCGAGTTCCCGAAAGCCGTCCCGTGCCAGTCGATCGTCCCACTCGGCGAGGATGTGCCCCCCACGCGGCAACTTGCCGACGCGGTACTTGGTCGCCAGCTCCCACGCGCTCGCGGCGCTGATCCACACGGGGTTGCGCGGGTCGCGCAGCAACCCCTGCAGCCGCCGGCTCAGCCTCCCCGGGTGGCCCCACGCCCAGAGCAGCGTGCAAGTGTCCAGCAACAGGCTCACTCGCCGCCCTCCCACGCTGCCAGCTCCGCTTCGTCGAGGGGCTCGAAGAACGAGTCCGGCACGTCGCCGTCGCGGTCGCGGTAACGCCCGAGCACACGTTCCGGCGGGGGATCCAACGGCACCAGCCGCGCGCAAGGGCTGCCCGCCTTCGCGATGACGATCTCCTCGCCCGCACGCACGCGCTCGAGCAGCCGGGAGAGCTGGGTCTTGGCTTCGTTGACGTTCACCATGGCCATTGATGTCGAGAATAGTCCGGCAGGCAAACTTGGTCAACCAGGTTTCCTCAGCCAGACCAGGCCGCTCGGCGGGAATCAGGGCCAGTCGAGACGGGCGGCGACCGGATAGTGGTCGGAGGGGTACCGGCCGTCCTCGCTGTACAGGACGGTCCGGGCGGTGCGCACGACGAGGGGACCCCCGACGAGGATCCAGTCGATGCGCCAGACCTCGTGGTGGGGCGGCGGGGGTCCGAAGCCGTTGCTGGTGAACGGCGGGCCCTGCCGCTCGTCGGCCGCGAGCCAGGCGTCCCGCAGCCCCTGCTCGGTGGCGATGCGCCAGGTCTCGGTGTCGCCGGCGCTCGCGTTGAAGTCGCCCGTCACGACGACCGCGGCGCCGGCCGGCAGCGCGGCGACACGGTCCGCGATCAAGCGGGCGGACTGGTACTGGCGGGGGCCCTGGCGCAGCGTCAGGTGGGTGTTGAACGCGTGTATCTCGCGGCCGCTCGCCTGGTGGTAGAACCGGGCCCAGGTGACGATGCGGCCCCGCGGCCGGCGGAACCGCCGGCGCGGCTCCGGGCGCCGGGGCGGCGGCGGGGCGTCCGGGGTGTCGGTGAGCCAGAAGTTGCCCGACGCGATGGGGCTCAACTCGCGGTGGCGGTAGAAGATCGGCGTGTACTCGCTGAGACCGACGCCGCCGTTCAGGCCGCGGTCGACGCCGATCCACCGGTAGTCCGGCAGCATCGCGTCCAGGTACTCGATCTGCTCGTCGAGCACCTCCTGCAGACCGAGGATCTGCGGCGCCGCCCGGGCAATCGTCTCGACCACCAGGTCCCGGCGGTGCGGCCACGCGTCGGCGCCGTCGTCGACGTTCGACGTCCGGATGTTGAACGTCATCACGTCGAGGGTGACGACCTGGGCGGCCGCGTGCGGGGCCAGCCATCCCCACGCCGCGATCGCGACGACGAGCCCGGCGCAGGCGGCGCGACGGACGCGCAGGCCGGCCCCGACGCAGGCGGCCCGACCCACATGCAGGCCGGTCCACGCGCGGGCGGCCCGACGGACGTGCAGGCCGGCCCCGGCGCAGGCGGCCCGACCGACAAGCAGGTCGGCCCCGGCGCGGGCGGCGCGAAGGACGTGCAGGCCGGCCCCGGGGCGGCGACGGGGCCGGAGACCGGTCCGGCCGGCGCGCCTCCGGCCCGAGCTCACGACGATTCCCGCCGGTCGCCGG
>JAJEEA010000300.1 GCA_022821235.1 Vicinamibacteria bacterium | reverse complement strand
TCGTGACCCGCCGCCGCCTCGGGTCCCGGCGCCGGCCGGGCTCGCGGACCGGCGCACCCGCGCCGGGGCCGGCCGAGTGCTGAGAGCGGCGTGCCGACTCCGAACCCCGTCGATTTCGATCGCGTCGCCGTGACCGGCGTGTCCCGTCACTTCGGGCGTCGCCGCGCCCTGTCCCGGGTGACGTTCGACTGCGCGGCCGGGCAGATCGTGGGGCTGCTCGGCCCGAACGGCGCCGGCAAGTCGACCCTGCTCTCCGTGCTCGCGACCCTGGCCGCGCCCTCGGCGGGAAGCGTGCGCTACGGCGAGACGACGGCCGGCGAGGCCGGGAACGCCCTGCGCGCGCACATCGGCTTCCTCTCCCACGACCTGCAGTTGTACCCCGAGCTCTCGGCGCGCGAGAACCTGGAGTTCTTCGCGGGGCTCCACGGCCTCGACGACCCCCGGCGCGCGGCCGCGGACGGCCTCGTCCGGGCCGGCCTCGACGATCGGGCCGACGACGTCGTGGAGGGCTTCTCCCGCGGCATGCGGCAGCGGCTGGCCCTGGAGCGCGCGTTGCTGCACGACCCGCGGCTGGCCCTGTTCGACGAGCCCTTCACGGGGCTCGACGAGGCGTCGTGCGGCAGGCTGGTGGATCGGCTGCGAGGCCTGCGGGCGGGGCGGCGCATCGTCGTGCTCGCCACCCACGACCTCGACGTCGTCGACGGCCTCCTCGACCGGGCGCTCCTGCTGCGCGGGGGCCGGTTGCAGCCCCTCGCGGGCGAGGGAACGCTGCGCGAGCGGTACCGGGCCGCGGTCGCGGCCGGGGGCGCGCGATGAGGGAGTTCCTGCGGGTGGCGTGGCTCGTCTTCCGCAAGGACCTGCGCGTCGAGTCGCGCAGCCGCGAGCTGCTGTTCACGACCGTCTTCTTCGCCATCTCCTGTGTGCTGGTGTTCTCGTTCGGCTTCGTGCGTGCCGGCCGCGCGGTGGAGGGGGCGGCGGCGGGCATCCTGTGGATCGCCATCGCCTTCTCGGGCACCCTGGCCCTCGGCCGCGCCTTCGAGCGCGAGCGCTATCACGACGCCCTGCGCGGCCTGCTGCTGGCGCCGGTCGCCCGCCCCGCTATCTACGTCGGCAAGCTGGCGGGCCTGCTGCTGCTGCTGGCGGTGGTGGAGGCGATCGTGACGGTGATGGTGGCGTTCCTGTTCGAGGCCCCGCTGTTCCGGCATCCGGTCCGCCTCTTCGCGCTGCTCTCGCTCGGCACCCTCGGGTTCGCGGGGGTGGGGACCCTGTTCTCGGCGATGCTCGTGCGCGCCCGCAGCCGCGCCGTTCTCCTGCCGGTGCTGCTGTACCCGGTCACCATCCCGGTCCTGATCATGGGGGTCAGCGGGACCGCGGTGCTCATCGACCCCGAGCCGAACCTCGCCATGGCGCGGCTCTGGATCGGCCTGCTGTTCTTCTTCGATACGGTGTTCCTGACCCTCGCGCTATGGACATTCGAGCCGGTCATGACAGAATGACAGCGATGAACCGACGCCTCTTTCCGGTGCTCGCGGGCCTGGCGGCCTTCTTCTTCGTGACCGCCCCCATCGTCATCATCCGCGCCCCCTACGAATCGACGATGGGGCTGGTCCAGAAGATCTTCTACTTCCACTTCCCGGCGTGGATGGCGATGTTCCTCGCCGTCTTCGTGCTCGGCATCGCGAGCGTGCAGTACCTGTTCCGGGGGAAGCCGGCCGCCGACCGCCTCGCCGTCGCCGCGGCCGAGCTGGCGGTGGTGTTCGGGCTGATGGGGCTCATCACCGGGCCCCTGTGGGGGATCAAGGCCTGGGGCGTGTGGTGGCAGTGGGACGCCCGGCTGACGATGGCGGTGATCCTGGAGCTGATCCTGGTCGCCTACCTGCTCCTGCGCCAGTACGGCGGGGCCGGCTCCGAGCGGCTCGCGGCAGGAGTCGGCATCTTCGCCATGGCCAACGTGCCGTTCCTCTATGTCTCGACCGAGATCTGGCGCACGGTGCATCCCCGGACCTCGGTGGTGCCCACCCTTCCGGTCGACTTCGGCCTGCCGCTCTGGTGGTCGTTCGCCGGGTTCATCGTGCTGTGCATGGCGCTGCTCGCGGCCCGGGCCCGGCTGGAAGAGCAGCGGGCGGCGCTCGATCGCCTCTACCTGGCGTTGGAGGAGGACTAAGTGGGGATTCTGCGTCTGCGTGGCGCGTCGCGGCGGGCGGCGTCCCGGTGGGGAGTGCCCCGGGTGGTGGCGCTGGGGCTGGTCGTCGGCGTGGCGGCGGGGGTGACGGTGCTGGAGGCGGCCCAGCCGCCGACGACCGCGGCCCAGGACGGGTTCGTGCCGATGGGCGACGTTCCGCCGGAAGAACAGATGCCCGCCGCGCCGCTCGTGGCCGCCGCCTACGCCGTGGTCTGGGCGATCGCCGTCGGCTACCTGTGGACCATCTGGCAGAGGATGGGCACCGTCGAGGCGGATCTCGCCGACGTGACCCGCCGCATCGAAGACCGGGACGAGGCCTGATCGTCCCGGCCCTGCTTCGACGATGCCCGCCGGACACTTCGTCTACATCCCCGCCATCCTGCTGCTGGGGCTGGTGGTCGGCTGGATCCTCGGGTCCCGCGCCGCCGCGGACGCCTACGCGGCGGAGCTGCGCCGCCGCGAAGAGCGCGCCGCCCGCAAGAAGGCGCGGGAAGCCTGACCGCCCCTCCCGGCCGCGCAGACGCCTGCCCGCTAGCGACCCAGGCCGAGCCTGAACGCGAGGCTCTCGGGAAGTCCCCCCTCGGTGATGCGCTGCTGCGCGAGGTCGATCCGATACGGCACCCGCCGTATCTCGATGCTCGGCGTCTTGGAGTCGTAGACCGCGTAGGACGCCCGCGTGTCGGTGTCGCGGGGCTGTCCCACCGAGCCCGGGTTGACGAGGTAGCGCCACTTCTTGTCCACGTTGATCACGGTCGTCTCGGGGCCGCCCGGTATGGGGTGGGTCGCCGCCACGTCGGACCCCCGCTGCACGTAGGCCACCGGCACGTGGGTGTGCCCGAAGAAGCAGATGGGGCGTCGAGATGCCTCGAAGGCGCGGGCCGCGTCCTCCTCGTCGGAGATGTAGGTGTCCTCGTCCGACGGCGTGCCATGACACACCTCTATCTCGCGGTTGACCCGCTTGGGTCCCGCCGGCAGCGCCGCCACCCGCTCCCGGTTCTCGGGGGTGAGGGCCTTGTGGGTCCAGCGCGCCGCCTCCGCCGCGACGCGGCGGGAGTCGTTGGGCTCCGCCACCCCGGTCGAGACCTTGTCGTGGTTGCCGCGGATGACGACGTCCGGCTCGAGCTGGAAGATGCGCTCGACGACCTCGTTCGGGTTCGCGCAGTAGCCGACCAGATCGCCCAGCACCAGCAACCGGTCGTAGGACTCGGGCGGCGAGCGGGCGAGTACCGCGTCGAGAGCGTCGATGTTGCCATGTATGTCGCTGAGAATCAGGAAGCGCATCGGGAAGGGCCCCGCCTCGCCGCGGGCGCGCCTCGCCGGTCCAGGCGCGGCGCGCGGCCTCACCGCCGGATGCCGGACATCGAGTCGGTCGGCTGCCCACCGGGAAGACCCGGCTTACATGTCCAGCCGGTCGACAATCCGCTCGGCGATCTCGCCGACCGACGCCTCTCCGGCGTCCAGGCGGAGACGGGCGCGCCGGTAGGCAGCCTGCCGGTCGCGGAAGAGCCTCGCCATGCCCGCTCGATCGGCGGCCAGCGGGCGTCTTCCGTCGCTCGGCAAGCGCTCGATGACCTGCGTCAAGGATACATCAAGCCAGACGGAGACGCCGTCCCGATCGATCAGCGAGCGGTTGGCGGGGTCCGCGTAGGTGCCGCCGCCGGTCGCGACTATCGCGTGCCGCACGGCGACCTGGGCGGCCAGCACCGACCGCTCCACCCGGCGGAAGTAGGCCTCTCCGCGCCGGGAGAAGATGTCGGCGACGGTCATGCGCTCGCGCCGCTCGATGAGGTCGTCGACGTCCTCGACGCGCCAACCGAGCTTCCTGCCGAGCGCGGCGGCGACGCTGCTCTTGCCGGCGCCCATGAACCCCACCAGGTAGATCTTGTCAGTACGCATCGGCCGGCGCCGCATCCGGCTGGAACCGGTTTCTCGGGCGGCTCGTTCCCCATCGTCGTCGGACGGCTCCACCCACCCGCCCTGCCGGAGTCACGCCGGCCCGGGTACGCAGAGGGACGCCAGCACGTCGAAGAAGCCGGGGTAGGACACGTCCACCGCCTCGGCGTTGCGGATTCGGCTCGGCCCGCGGGCGCCGAGGGCGGCGACGGCGAACGCCATCGCGAGCCGGTGGTCGCCGGCCGCGTCGGCCTCGCCGCCCGTCAGCGGCCGGTCGCCGGCGACGTGGAAGCCGTCCGCCGTCTCGTCCACGTCTCCTCCGAGCGCGCGCAGGCCGTCGGCCAGCGCGCTGATGCGGTCGCTCTCCTTGTGGCGCAGCTCGCCGGCGCCGGTCACGCGCAGCTCTCCGCCGTGCGTGGCGAGCGCGGCCAGCACCGGCAGCTCGTCGATGAGTCCCGGGACGTCGGCGGGCCCAACCGCGAGCGCGCGGTTGCCGCCGTGGCGGACCCGGACGGAGCCCCGGCGCTCGCCGCCGTCCTCGACGACCTGCAGCAGGTCGACGACCGCCCCCGCCCGTTCGAGCCAGGCGAGGACGCCGGCGCGGGTGGGGTTGAGCCCCACGTCCTCGATGATCACGTCCGACCCCGGGAGGGCGGCGGCGGCGGTCGCCCAGAACGCGGCGGACGAAAGGTCGCCGGGCACCGTCAGCCCGGCCGCCCGCGGGCGCTGCCCGCCGCGCAGGGTGACGCCGCCGTCGGCCCGGCGCAGCTCGACCCCGAACAGCGGGAAAGCCAGCTCGGTGTGGTTTCGGGTGGCGGCGGTCTCTCTCACCGTGGTGTCGCCCGCCGCGTGCAGCCCGGCCAGGAGCACGGCGCTCTTGACCTGGGCGCTCGGGACCGGCGGGGTGTAGTCGATGCCCTCGAGCCGGGAGCCGGCGATGGTGAGGGGCGGGCGGTCCCCGTCTCCCGTCACCCGGGCTCCCATCCGCGAGAGGGGCTCGATGATCCGGCGCATGGGCCGGCGGCGGAGCGAGCCGTCCCCGGTGACGACGCTGGTGAACCGATGGCCGGCGAGCGCGCCGGACAGCAGCCTGAG
>JAJEEA010000293.1 GCA_022821235.1 Vicinamibacteria bacterium | reverse complement strand
GTCGAAGCGCGCCTTCTCGACGTTGAGGATCTTGCCCTTGATGGGCAGCACCGCCTGGAACTGCCGGTCGCGCCCCTGCTTGGCGGACCCGCCGGCCGACTCCCCCTCGACGATGTAGAGCTCGGCCTTGCCGGGGTCCCGCTCCTGGCAGTCGGCCAGCTTCCCCGGGAGGCTGCTGTTGTCGAGCGCGCCCTTCCGGCGCACGAGGTCCCGGGCCTTCCGGGCCGCCTCGCGGGCCCGCGCCGCGTCGATGGTCTTGTTGACGATGCGCTTGGCCACCGCCGGGTTCTCTTCGAGGAACGCGCCGAGGCAGTCGTTGACGATCGCCTCGACGATGCCCTTCACCTCGGTGTTGCCCAGCTTGGTCTTCTTCTGGCCCTCGAACTGGGGGTGGGGAATCTTGACGCTGATGACGGCGGTCAGCCCCTCGCGGATGTCGTCGCCGCCGATGCTCTCCTTGAGGTCCTTCGCGAGGTTCTGGCGGGTGGCGTAGCTGTTCAGGGTGCGGGTCAGGGCGGCGCGGAGCCCCGACACGTGGGTGCCGCCCTCCTGCGTGTTGATGTTGTTGGCGAAGGCGTGCAGGGTGTCGGAGTACCCGTCGTTCCACTGCAGCGAGATCTCCGCGTCGATTCCGTCGCGCTCGCCCCGCATGTAGATCGGCTCGGCGTTGACCGCCACCCGATTCTTGTTGAGGTACTGCACGAAGGAGTTGATGCCGCCCTCGTAGCGAAAGTCGCGGTGCTTGCCGTCCTCGCGCTCGTCGTCGATGGTGATGCGCACCCCGGCGTTCAGGAACGCCAGCTCGCGGAGGCGGTGGGCCAGGGTGTCGAAGCTGTACTCCACCGTCTCGAACACGTCGGCGTCGGGCTTGAACCTCAGCCTCGTGCCGCGTCGCCGCGTCGTCCCCGTGACCTCGAGGTCGGCATCGGGCACGCCCCGCGTGTAGCTCTGCTGGTAGACGTTCCCGTTCCGGCAGATCTCCAGGGCGACCGACTCCGACAGGGCATTGACGACGGACACGCCCACCCCGGGCAGCCCGCCCGACACCTTGTAGCTCTCGTTGTCGAACTTCCCCCCGGCGTGGAGCACCGTCAGCACCACCTCGGCCGCAGGCCGGCCGCTGGCGTGGAGATCGACGGGAATCCCGCGGCCGTTGTCGACCACCGTGATCGAGTTGTCGATGTGAATCGTGACCCTGATGGTGTCGCAGAACCCGGCCAGGGCCTCGTCGATGGCGTTGTCGACCACCTCGTACACCAGGTGGTGCAGCCCCAGCGCACCGGTGGACCCGATGTACATGGCGGGGCGCTTGCGGACCGCCTCGAGGCCCTCGAGCACCTTGATCTTGTCGGCGCCGTAGTCCGCCAGATCGGCCGACGTGATCTCCGGCGCCGCCGTCGCCACGGCATCTCCCTCGCCGATCGGGGACGTCGCTGCGCCGACCGACTGCTTGCTCTCCTCCAGTTGCGTCATCTGTCCTGGTCACCCTGGCCCGGCGGTCTCCTCGCCTCTCTCGGGGCGCGCCGGGCCTCGCCAAGGGTCCCCGGCCGCCGATCGACGCCGCACCCGGGCCGCCCGCCCCTCGACCGGCGGCCCAACGAGACATCCTGAAGCCCGCGCCGTCGCCACGCCGCCGGCTCCACGGCACGCGTCTCCCGGCCCGCCAACCGTCGCCTTCGGCTCCGCCTGACGCCCGACCGACCCCCGC
This sequence comes from Vicinamibacteria bacterium, assembly GCA_022821235.1. Taxonomy (GTDB): domain Bacteria; phylum Acidobacteriota; class Vicinamibacteria; order Vicinamibacterales; family UBA8438; genus JAJEEA01. Next base: position 3,230 of record JAJEEA010000293.1, on the reverse strand, counting down.
CGGGAGCTCTGCGCCGTTCACCGGCGCGGACGCCTGGCCCGGAGAGCATCGCCTTCGGCTCCGCCTGACGCCCAACCAACCCTGCCAGGAGTCTGCACCGTTATACGGCGCAGACTCCTAGCTCCGCATCGGCATGATCACGTACGTGTACTCGCCACCCTCGGTCGCCAGGGGCGACAGCACCGCCTGGCTCACCTCGTCCTTGAACTCCAGCACGACGCTGTCCGAATCGACGACGCCCAGAAAGTCGAGGACGTACTGCGCGTTGAAGCAGATCTCCGTCCGCGGCCCCGCGTATTCGACGGCCAGGACCTCCGACGCCTCGCCGACGTCCGGGCTGCTCGACGAGATCTCGACGCCCTCGGCGTCGATCCGGAACTTGACCGCCCGCGACCGCTCGTTGGACAACAGGGCGACCCGCTTGAGCGTCCCCACCAACCGTTCGCGATCGAATTCGATGCGCTTGTCGTTGCCCTTCGGCAGCACCCGCTCGTGGGCCGGGAACTGCGCGTCGATGGTCCGCGAGATCAACTGCCGCGCCCCCACGTCGAAGAACAGGTGATTCTCGCCCTGCTCGTAGACCACCTCCTCGGCGCCGTCCTCGCCGAGAAGCCGCGCGAGCTCCATCAGCGTCTTCCTCGGCAGGATGACCCGGGACGGATCCTCCCCGTCCCCCCCGGCGCCGCTCCCGGCGCCGTCCTCCGCCCCCTTGCCGGCGGCCGACGCGAGGGCGAGCCGATGCCCGTCCGTGGCGACCAGGCTCATCGAGGCCGACGACAGCAGGAACAGGGCGCCGTTCAGGAAGAACCGCGTGTCCTCGCCGGTGATCGCGAACTGCGTCCTGGCAATCATCTCCGCGAGGCGTCCGGCCGCGAGATGGGCGGTGGCCGCGCCGGACGCATCCGGCATCGACGGAAAATCCTCCCGCGGCAGCGTCTGGATGCGCGAGCTGAACCGCTCCGCCGTGACGTTCACGGTTCCCGCCGACGGCTCGGCGATGCGGATCTCGGTGTCCGGCAGCGCCCGGACGATCTCGTAGAGCTTGCGCGCCGGCAGGGTCACCGAGCCTCCCTCGACGACGGCGGCGGCGCACCGGCCGCGCAGGCCGACCTCGAGATCGGTCGCGGCGAGACGGACCTCGGAGGCCCCGGTGTCCGCCTCGATCAGGACGTTCGCGAGAATGGGGATCGTGTTCTTGCGCTCGACGATGCCTTGGAGGAGCTGCAGCTCCTTGAGGAGTGCGGTCTGGCGGATATTGAGTTCCATCGAGGGAGAGGCCTTCGGGGTTGTGGGCGTCGACCGTCAGTAGACACTGATCTCTGAATTATAACATCAGTACGCTGTGTCGAAAACCGCCCCTGGACGGTGCTAAGTGCTTTTTGCAGAATCACTTGCGTTGTGCATGATCCTTCGGATTTCGTGTGGGCCCCGAATGCAGCCATCCACAGGGCGGCTTCCCGCCGCGAAGGCCGGGGCCGGCGGACGACCCTGTGGACAGGATGCTGTGGAAAAGTCCGGAACCCCCCCTGGCGGGCCCGCGGGGGCGGGGCGGGCCGTCTACTCGACCGACTTCGTGATCGACTTCACGAGGCCGTCGATGACGGCGTCGAGCCGGTGTTCCTTCCCGCGCTCCTCCTCGATCTTGTCGAACGCGTAGATCACGGTGGAGTAGTGCTTGCCGAACTTCCTGGCGATCTCCGGGTACGAGGCTCCGGTGAGGGTCCGACACAGGTACATCGCGATCTGGCGCGGCAGCACGATGGTCTGCGTGTTGTTGCGCGACTTGAGGTCGCTCAGCTTGAGGGAGTAGTGCCCGGCGACCTGCTTCTGGATCATCTCGATGGTCACGACGGGCTTGTCGCGCTCTCCGATGTTGGGCAGGACCTCCTGGGCGAGCGACAGGGAGATCTTCTGGCGCGACAGCGAGGCGCGCGCGATCAGCGTGGTCAGCGAGCCCTCGAGCTCGCGGATGTTCGACTTGATCCGCTCGGCGATGTAGATCGCGACGTCGTCGCCGATGGGGATGGCGGGGGCCAGGTGCTCGGCCTTCTTCTTCAGGATCGCGACCCGGGTCTCCAGATCGGGGGGCTGGATGTCGACCGTCAGGCCCCACTCGAAGCGCGATCTGAGCCGTTCCTCGAGGAACTGCAGCTCGTGGGGCGGGCAGTCGCTGCTGATGACGATCTGCTTCTGCGCGTCGTAGAGCGAGTTGAACGTGTGGAAGAACTCGATCTGGGTGCCCTCCCGGCTCGCCAGGAACTGGATGTCGTCCACCAGCAGGATGTCGGCGCTGCGGTACCGCGCCCGGAAGTCGATGGTCCGGTCGAAGCGGATGGCGTTGATCATCTCGTTCATGAAGCGGTCGGACGAGATGTACGTGCGGCTGGACTGCGGGGAGTGGACGTCGAGGTACTCGCCGATGGCGTGCATCAGGTGCGTCTTGCCGAGGCCGACGCCGCCGTAGATGAACAGCGGGTTGTAGGACCGCGCGGGGGCCTCGGCGACGGCGCGGGCGGCCGCGTGGGCGAACTGGTTGGACGGTCCGACGACGAACTCCTCGAAGGTGTAGCGCTGCTGGTGCTGCGCCGGTCGAGGGGCGGGTTCGGGCGGGTTCGTCGAGGCCGGGGACCCCGGTTCCGCGTGGGCCGGCGCGGAATCGCCGGTGATCAGCGAGATCGTCGTTCCGGGTCGCCCCAGCTCGTCGGCGGCCTCCTTGATGAGCCCGGCGTAGTGCCGGGTCAACCACTGCTTGAATCCGTCGTTGGGCACGAGCACGGTGATGGCGTTGTCGTCGTTCTCGATGAACCTCGTGGGCTTGAACCAGGTGTGGAAGATGTACCGGCTGACCTTGTTCTCGACACGCGCCAGAATCTCGTCCCAGAGGTTGCTCGACATGGGCGCCACTCGCGTCGGGTACGCCGTCAGACCCGGCCGGGGATGACCCTGGACCGTCCGGTGGAACGTTGGGATTGAGCCCGTTGAGCGCCTCCGTGCGGACGCGACCACGGTCGCGGTCTGGAGAGGCGCGGGGGCAAAAGACGGACACGATACCACAGGCGGTCCGATGTCGGAATTCCTCGGTTGCCGAGGGGCGCACGTCAAGAAAGTGAGACGCGGCCCGCAGACCGTACCGCTGAGGCCGGGACGGCGCGTTCCGGAGGGGTTCGCAGCCGAGAACACCGAGAATCGGGAGCCTGACAGCCCAGGGTGGCAGCCATCTCACGAATCTG
>JAJEEA010000196.1 GCA_022821235.1 Vicinamibacteria bacterium | reverse complement strand
GTCGCGGCGGCGGCGGCCGAGTGCGGCCGGCCCGCCCGCGACCTTCCCCACGCGCTCTTCGCGGACCAGAAAGAGCACCAGGTCCTCGCGCGGTTCGACGCCATCGCGGGGCCGGCCCTCGTCGCCGCCTACGAGACCGCGCAGCACCAGGCGATCCTGTTGCGGGCGGTCCGGGTCGTCGTCACGTTCGACCGGCCCGACCCCGGCGGGTTCCGGTTCTTCTTCCGCAAGCTGAAGTTCCATCGGCTGCTGTACGTCGCGACCCGGCCGTCCGAGGGGGCGTGCCGCGTCGAGATCGACGGGCCGTTCAGCCTGTTCCGGTCCGTCACCGCCTACGGCCTGCAGCTCGCGCTCCTGCTGCCGGCCCTCGACGCCTGCGGCTGCCGCTGGAAGCTCGACGCCGACGTCCTGTGGGGCCCCGAGCGGCAGGCGCTCGAGTTCCAGCTCGAGGGCGAGCCGGCGCCGGGCGCCGCCGGCGAAGGTCCGCGCCTGCCCGACGAGGTCGCCCGGTTGCACGACCGGTTCCGCGGGATGAAGACGCCGTGGACGGTCGAGGTGGCGCACGAGCTGCTCGACGTGCCGGGCTTCGGCCTGTGCGTGCCCGACCTCGTCTTCACCCACGCCGACAGCGGCCGCCGCGTCTACTTCGAGGCCCTCGGCTACTGGAGCCGCGAGGCGGTGTGGCGCCGCGTCGAGCTGGTCGAGGCAGGCCTGCCGCACCCGATCGTCTTCGCGGTCAGCCGCCGGCTGCGGGTCAGCGAGGAGGTCCTCGACGACAAGCTGCCCGGCCGGCTCTACGTCTACGCCGGCGCCATCAGCGCCCGCGCCATCGAGGAACGGCTGGACGCGAGCCTGGCCGCGGCCCGCCGCTGACCGGTCGGCTTGGTCCCGCCCGCGGCGCTGGAGAGGGTCCGGGCGGTGCCGCTGTTCGCTCCAGCCCAAGGCCGGCCGGTAGTTGGTATACTCCGGCGCGTCGCAAAAGTCTGGAGGTGCGCCATGTTGCGAGTGCTCTTGTTCGTCGTGTCGGTGTCGGGTCTTGTCGGCGGGCAGCCTCTCGGCGCCCAGACCGCTCCGGCCTGCGATCCCGACGGAGACGTGAAGTTCGTCTGCGGCACGACCAATCCGGAAGATCTCTACGCGGTTCCGGGCGCCCCCTGGGTAATCGCATCGGGACGCTACTCCGATTCGGAAGGCCCCGTCTACGCGGTGGACCTTCGTGATCACCGGGTCCAGGAGATCTTTCCCGCGGGAGCGTTGCCGCCGGAGCACGACCGCGATACCTATGGCGCCTGCCCCGGTCCGAACGACGTGTTCCAGCCGCACGGACTGACCCTGCGGGAGGGCGGCGGCGACGTGCATACGCTCTACGTGGTCGGTCACGGCGCGCGCGAGGCCATCGAGGTCTTTGCGCTGGACGTCGGCGGCGCCGTGCCCACGATGAAGTGGATCGGATGCATCCCGGCGCCGGAGGGCACCGCCCGCATCAACTCCAGCACGGCGCTGCCGGACGGCTATCTCGGCGCGACGAACTTCGACCGCGCAGGCGGGGAGCTCTGGGAATGGAATCCCACGACGGGCTGGATCGAGGTGCCCGGAAGCCAAATGCCCGGTCCCAACGGCCTCGTGTCGTCGGATGACGGGCAGTGGTTCTACATCGGGGGCTGGAGCGATCGGGCGCTGGTGCGGCTGTCGCGCGTCCAGAGTCCGCCGCGCGTCGACCCGATTCCGGTCGGCTTCAACGTCGACAACGTGCGCTGGGGACCGGACGGCCAGGTCATCGTCGCCGGCCACGTGACGCAGTGTGAAGGCGTCGATCCTTGCGAGCTGTCGGCCGCTCGCGTGGCCGAGGTCGATCCGACGACGTTCGAAGTCCGGCAGCTTGTGGACTACAAGGGGAACGAGTTCTTCCAGGTCGGCACCGTGGCCATCGAGGCAAATGACGAGATCTGGATTGGCGGGATCAGGGGCAGTTACGGGATCCCCCGGTTCCCACGCTAGTCCAGCCCGCCCATCGTCGTCTTCGGCCCCGCTGGGCGCCCAACCAACCCTCCAGGAGTCCGCGTCGTTCTACGGCGCGGACACCTGGTCGACCGTCAGCCCAACCCGAAAGCCGATGAAGGGGTACCGCGTGTCGGCGGTGAGCCCGTGGCGCAGGCCGGGCCGCAGGTTCCAGGCTTCAACGTCCCAGGCGCCGCCGCGCAGCACACGGCGGCCGCCGTCACCCTCCCGGCGATCCGACGTCCACTCCCACACGTTGCCGACCATGTCCGACAAACCGGTTCCGTTCGAGCCGTACGAGCCCACCGGGCAGGGTACGGAGGTGCCGGTGCGCCCGCGGTAGCATCCGGCCTGCGACTCTGCCGTCGGCGTGGTGCGCCGCAGCGCGCAAGGCGGATCACTCCACGCGCAGCGTCAGCATCGGGTCCACGCGCGCCGCGCGGCGCGCCGGGACGACGGAGGCGCAGGCGGTGACCGCGCCGAGGACGAGCACGGCGCCGGCGACGGTCCAGGGGTCGAGCGGCCGCGCCTCGGTCAGGCGCCGCAGCAGCTCGGTGACGAGCACCGCGCCGCCGGCTCCCACCACCGCCCCGGCGGCGGCGAGGGCGATGCCCTGCCGCGCGAAGCGCGCTGTCACCTGCCTTGCGGAGGCGCCCAGGGCGAGGTGGATGCCGATCTCCTTGCTGCGCTGGGCCACCGCGTAGGCGACGAGCCCGTAGAGACCGGCGGCGGCCAGGGTGAGGGCCACCGCGGCGAACAGGCCGAGCGCGACGGTGCGGAAGCGCGTGGCCGCGATGGCCCCGCCGACCACCTCGTCCATCGATCGGAACGCGCTTATCGACAACTGCGGGTCGGCCGCGCGGATCACGCGCTCGACGGACGGGCGGATACCGGTCGCCGCGTCGCGCGTCCGCAACGCCCAGCTCACCGGGAAGAACCCGTGGACCAGCGCGAGCAGGTCGTTCGGCACCTGCTCCGCCGGCACGAACACCGTGGGCCGGGTCGTGGTGACGCCGCGCGTCCGCACGTCGCCGATCACGCCGACGACCTCGCGCGTCCGGTCGTCGAAGTCCATGACCGTCGCCTGGAGGCGCGTGCCGAGCACCGTCCGCCCGGCGCCGAGCTGCCTGACGTACTCCTCGTTGACCAGCGCCACCGGCGGCGCCCCGGTGCGGTGGTCCGCATCGCCGAACGGCCGGCCGGCCACCAGCGGAATGCCCAGGACCAGGTAGTCTCCCGAGACGTAGCGCCAGTCGACGTTTGCGGCGATCGGCCCCCCGGGCGCCTCGCGCAGCGGGAGATTCAGGCCGCGTTCGACCGGCAGGTTGCTGGCGACCGCGGCGGCCACGACGCCGGGCGCCCGCGCCATGTCGGCCAGGGTCCGCCGATAGAGCGCCGACACTGCGGCGCCGGATCCATAGTCGGGACCCTGGAGCGCGATGCGGGCGGTGAGCACGTTGGCGGGCTCGAAGCCGAGCTCCGAGGCGCTCAGCCCGACGAACGTCCGCAGGAACCCTCCCGCCGCGGTGAGCAGCACGGCGCACAGGGCGACCTGGGCAACGACGAGCGACCGGCGCACCCAGGCCCCGCGCATTGCCGTCGCGCCGCGCGACGACCTGCCGTGCAGCGCGTCCGCAGGTTTGCCGCGGGCGGCGAGGAGGTCGGGGAGAAGACCGAACGTCAAGCCGGTGGCGAGCGCTATCCCCAGCGCCCCGAGCAGCGTCGGGGCATCGACGGCGACCCCCCAGACCGCGAGCTGCGGCTGGGCGGCGACGAGCGCGCGCACGCCCCAGACGCCGGCGGCCAGGCCCACCGCGCCGCCCGCCGCCGCCAGCAGGACGCTCTCGGTCAGCAACTGCCTGAGCAGGCGGCCCCGGCCGGCGCCGAGCGCGGCCCGGACGGCCAGTTCGCGGCGGCGCCCCACCGCACGCGCCAGCAGCAGCCCCGCAGTGTTGGCGCAGACGATCAGGAGCATGGCGCCCACCGCCGCTGTCAGCAGCCAGACCATGCCCCCGGCGCGGCCGGCCAGCACGTCCCGATAGGGCTCCACGCCCGGTCGCGCCCCGTCGGGCGCTGCGGCCGGCAATTCGGCCGGCGCCGGGAACTGGTCGCGCAGGCTCACGGCCAGCGCCCGCAGCTCGGCCTCGGCCTGCGCGGCGGTCCACCCCGGGGCGAGCCGGCCAATCAACAGGTAGTTCCGGCCCAGGCCGGTCGGGTCCGGGCGGAACGGCGTCCACGCGTCGGCATTCTCGTACGACCAGTAGCCGGCCGGCATGACCCCGATGACGGTGTGGGGCCGGCCGCCCAGCCGCACCGCCTGCCCTATGATGTCCGGGTCGCCGTCGAAGTGGTCGGCCCAGACGGCGTGGCTCAGCACGACCGTCGACGGCGCGGTCTCGTCGTCGCGTGTGAACGTGCGTCCGAGCCGCGGGTCTACGCCGAAGACCCGGAAGAAGCCCGCCGTCACCATGATGCTGCGGACGAACGTCGACCCGCGGTCGCTGGCGAGGTTGCCCCCCGGGGTCTCGCGGATGCCCGCCAATGCCGAGAAGGCCCGGCTGTGGTCACGGCTGAGGGCGACGGCCGCCGGTGTCTGGAAGGGGTTCGGGCCGGGTCCCGTGCCGTACGAGACCACGCTGAAGATGCGGTCCGGCTCGGGGAAGGGGAGCGGTCGGACGAACACGGCGTTGATCACGCCGACCATCACCGTCGCGGCGCCGAGGCCGAGGCCGAGGACCACCACCGCCGCGACCGTGAAGCCGCGGTCCCTGGCGAGCGCGCGGGCGCCGATCCGCAGGTCCTGCCACAGGTCGGCGAGCAGGCGCCGCCAGCGGCGCTGCCGCTCCCAACCCAGGTCGATGCCCACGCACGCCGCCCTGACCCGCGCGTAGTCGCCGAAGCGGCGCTCTGCCTCGGCGCGGGCGTCCGCGGGGCCGCGCCCCTCCCTGACCAGCCGCTCGATCAGCTCGCGCACGTGGAAGTCGAGCTCCGCGTCCACGTCGGCGCGGACATCGGCTCCCCAGAACCTGAGGTGCCGCCGCCACATCGGTTTGCGCGTCATCGACCCACCCCCCTACGCGGTCTGCGCGGCCTGCAGCACCCGGCCGACGGCCGCCGCGAACGCCGTCCACCCCTCGGTCTCGCTCGTGAGCCGGGCGCGGCCGCGGGCGGTCAGGCGGTACAGCTTCACCTGCCGCTTGTTCTCCGAGATCCCCCACTCGGCCTCCAGCCAGCCGCGCCGCTCCATGCGGTGGAGCGCGGGGTAGAGCGAGCCCTCCTCGAGCTGCAGCTCGTCGCCGGACGTCGCCTCGAGCCAGCGGGCGATGCCGAAGCCGTGGCGGGGGCCGCGGCTGAGGGCGGTCAGAATCAGCAGCTCGACGGTGCCGCGCAGCATGTCGGGGTTGCGGTTGGGCTTCACGCGCCGCTCCTTGCCATAGAGTGTCTATGCGACAGAGCGTAGCGCGGGTTCACATAGGCTGTCAAGGGTAAGGGGCAGAGCGTCCGCGGGGAGTGCCGGTAACCGGGCGGCATCGAACGACAGGCTGACGGGCGTCGGCTGCAAGCTGTTATCTTGCTCCCATGAAGAGCACGGCCTCTTCGGGGCGGATCGTCCCGCCCGCCGAGCTTCCGCGGCGGAACGGCGTCGAACCGGGCCGGACGTTCGAGATCGAACGGACCAACCGGGGCGAGTCTCGGCTCGTCCGCGCCGAGCCGCCGAAGAACACGGGACTGGTGGACGCGCTCCTCGCGTGGTCCGGAGAAGGGCTGGCCAATCCCGTCCGAGTCCACGCGGTCCATCGAGCCGCCGTCCTGATATGCCGGTCGATGCCGGCGCCCTGCCCGAGACCACGAAGCGAACGTCGATGAGGAGTTGTCGAGATGCTCGGTTCATTGCGTGAGATCAAGGATGCGGTGTCAGCGCTGAGTCACGAGCAACTGGGCGAGTTCTGCGCCTGGTACGAACGGTTCGAGGCCGAGAAGTGGGACGGGCAAATCGAACGGGACGCAAACGACGGACGCTTGGACGCCAGCGCGGACGCAGCCCTTGCCGACCATACGGCGGGACTGGTTCCGACTGGTTCCGGGAACGGAGGGAACGGAGGGCGAGTCCGGCGGGACCGGACGGCGGGTTGAACCCCGGCGTGATCAGTTCCGTGGCTCTGCAGTCTCAAGGACGGCGTCGCGGAACTTCACGAAGCTGTCTGACCGGTTCCGCATCGGATTCATGAACCTGGCGACGGCGCGGGCCGCTTCCACCTTCCGGACTCCCGCCTCGAAGTAGCCGTGGCGTTGCATGATTCGCTCGAACGCTTCCCACGTGCCGCCGCGGATGGCGTCGGGGTTACGGTAGGGCGCCTTCTCCGGAATGTTCTTCGATGTACGCGGATACGCCTCGCAGACGGCTTCCCAGTCTCCGAAGTACCACGCCTCGAGCTCCTCCACCGCAACGCGGTTGACGACCTGCCAGCGACGGTCGGCGGCGTTCGACCGGGTCAGGAGGCCGGAGCGCGTCGCGGCGGCTTCGAGTTCCGCCTTCAGTTCGCGGCAGTCTCCGGTGTCGCGATCGATGACCACGACGATCCGGGCGCTTCGAGGCAACCAGCGTGAGTAGGCGCGCAGGCGGCTGCGCAGATTCTTGAGCAGGTCCGACTTGCCCTGAAAGGAGTGGAGCGCGAAAGTGGTCTCCGGGGGCAGCAAGCGGGGCAACAGTACTTCGAGAAACGCCTCCATGGAGAGTTCTTCGGTCAGTACCTCCATGTGTTGCGCCGTCATTCGTCGTCTCCACCGAACGTGGGGATCGGCGTGCCTTGGTTCGTCAGCGGGTCTCCGGCCCGGAACTGACCCTCCATCCACAAGTCTCCGAGTGTCGCTCCAGCCTCGACGAATTCGGATACGCCGGGCACCTCGTCCACTCGTCGCGTCCTTGTGTGACCCTCCTGGTCGCGCCACAGAACGCGGACCTCCTCGGGGCGCAGCGCGCCAAGAAAAAAAGGTGAATGGGTCGTGACGAGCAGTTGCGTGCGGGCGCAGGCCGCGCGACATTCTTCACCTACGTGGTGCAGCAGCCGCGGGTGCAGGAAGTTCTCCGGCTCCTCGATTCCGATGAAGGGCGGTGGTTCGGGGTCGTAGAGCAGCACCAGGTAGGCGAGCATCTTGAGGGTGCCGTCGGAGGCGAAGCGGGCCAGCACGGGGCTCTCGAACGGGGCGTCCTTGATCTGCAGCAGCAACCGGCCGTCCTGCATGGTGTCGGCCACCACGCGCTCGATGTGCGGCACACGGCGGCGCAGAGTACCGAAAATGCGCTGCAGTCGCTCCGGGTGGCGTTCGCTCAGGAACTGGATGACGTTGGCCAGATTGTCGCCGGTCCGGGTCAGTCGTTCGTGAGGACCGGCCTCCGGTTGGCCGCGCGCGCTTTGGGCAGACAGGTGCGAAACGTGCCAACCCATGATGAAGTCGCGCAGGGCGGCGACCCGCGGATGCTCCTGGAACTGCCCCAATGCGTTGACGGCGAGGAGATCGGGAGACTTGAGCGGGGTCTTGACCCGCTGATCCTCCGCGTCGGGCGCTTCGCCGCTCACGGCTTCGCCTTGACCCTTCCGGTATTCGAGAAAACGGAAAGGAGCTCCGTAGCGGCGGCGCTTCCATCTCAACCACTCGTGGACGACCACTGGCGCGCCGTGGACTTCGTCGACAGCCAGGTGGTAGGTGATGAGCGGCGTACCCGGCGCCTCACGGTACTTGATTTCTATCGTGACCGTCTGTTGAGCCCCGCGGGTCTTGAGCTCCTTGGCCTTGCCGCGGCGATCCCAAGCGCGCCGCAGGCCGGCCTCGAAGCACTCGGCGAGGAACGCGAAGGCGTCGAACACCGTAGACTTGCCGCTGCCATTGGGGCCGAGCAACACGGTCATGGGGGTGAGATTCTTGAGTTCCACGTCTCGCAGGGCGCGGAAGTTCGCCACCTTCAGGTACTCGATTCGTGGTGGTGAGGTGCCCGTCTCCCTGTGGTTCATCTTGCGGCTCTCCTGCACGGTCGAGAGGATACCTCACGAGAACTGGCGTCAAGGACTGCGGTCGACTCCGGGTGCGTCGGTGCTGGTCGGCGGGCCCGGGTCACCCGGACCGGGCTCGACCACGCCATCACCACGCGGCCGAAGAAGTCGTCGGGCTGGCGAAGCCACACGTAGCAGATAGCATCGTCGCGGAACTCGCCGTCTACGCTGGGCCAGGCGAGGTCGAGGGCTTCCGGCTCCAGGTCGAAGCGGACCGAGAAGCCGCCCTCCGCGTGCGAGAAGCGGAGGATCTGCACCGACTCGATGACGTCGGTGCCGTGGGCGGCGAGCCCGGAGCCTACCGGCAGTCGAACCCGGAGCGGGCGCGCCCGGCGACGGCGCACACTCCGGACCCGCTCCAAGGCACGGCAAGGACGGTGACGGACTACCTTTCCACGTCCCACGTGCAGGAACGCGGAAACGGGCTGCATCTGAACGCAGTTGGCAATTCCATATCGAGCACTGCCCCGAGCGGCGTCGCCGGCGCCGTCCGGCCTACGCCTGCCCCCGCAGGAACTCGATGAGCAGCCGCGCCGTCTCCTCCGGCTGCTCCTGCTGCACCCAGTGACCGGCGCCGTCGACCATGTGCACGCCGCGCATGTCGGTGCACGCCTGCTCCTGCATCCGCTCGAGGTTGCCCGGGCTCTGGTAGCTGCCCCAGTCGCTCGACCCGGCGATGAAGATCGACGGCTGGTCGATGGTCAGCCCCGCGAAGAGCTGCTGCTCGGGGGCGCCGATGCCGCCCGAGCGGTAGTGGTTGAGGCCCCCCTGGAAGCCGGTGCGGTCGTACTCCTCGGTGTAGACCCGCAGCTCGTCGTCGGGCAGCCACGTGTTGGCGGCGATGTGGTCGGCCGACGGCATGTGCTTGGCGACGGTCTCGGCCATGCCGTCGGCGAGGTCCATGATGTAGTAGGTCGGCATCTTCGCCATCTCGGCCGCCGTCCGCGCCGCGAGCCGGTAGGGCCGGTTGCCGAGCCAGTCGGCGCTCTTGTAGTGGTAGTAGCCCCGCAGGAAGGCGTGCAGCCCCTGCGTCGCCCGCCACATGTTGGCGTTGGCCTCGCGGGTCCGGTAGTACCGCTGGTAGTGCTTGCGGGGCCGGGGCAGGGCTGCCAGGTCGTCGAAGAGCGTCGGGCCGGGCTCGCCGGGCTCGGCCGGCGGGTCGTCCGCGGTGTCGAAGGGCAGGTCGGCGACGCCGCCGTTGGGGGCGCTCATCAGGGCCACCGATCGGAAGACGTCGGGCCGGATGCGGGCGCACCACGCCGCGACGGGCGAGCCGAAGTCGTGGCCGATGACCGCGGCCACCTCGCGGTAGCCGAAGGCGAAGACCAGCCCCAGGGCGTCGCGCACGACGTTGAGGCGGCGGAACGAGGCGAGGTCGCCGTCGTAGTCGGCGTCCCAGCCCGTGGTGCGGCCGTAGCCGCGCATGTCGGGGGCGAAGACGTGGTAGCCCTCGTCGGCCAGGGGCACGAGCACGTTGCGCCAACTGTAGGCGAGCTCGGGGAAGCCGTGGAGTAGCAGCAGGGCCGGGCGGTCGCCCTCGTAGCCCGCCTCGAGGACGTGGACGCGGAGGCCGTTGACGTCGTTGACGAAGCGCGAGCGCACCCCCGCCGGCAGCACGTCGGGGTCGTAGGGGCCGATGGGGGCCGGCTGCGCGGCCGCGCGCGGGCGGGCGGCCGCAGCGCGTGGGGCCGGCGGCAGCGGGGCTCCGACGGCAGGCACGGCGAGGGCGGCCGGGCCGAGGGCGGCGAGGCCCTGCATGGCCTGACGGCGGGTCATGGATGGGGACATGGCTATTCTCCTTCGGGTCGCGCCGGCGCCCGGTCTGGCAGCCCGCGGTCGAGGGTTCCGCTGCATTCGAGCGACGATGCCCTTCGACTGGCTGCGTGGTTCATCGGTCACAATACGCCGATTGCACCCCGCTCGCCCGGCGGCCGCCGGCAATCTGCGTCCCGCGGGCGCCCCCTGGCCGTCCGTCTCCTGCGCGGTACCGCGACGCCGGGTCCCGCCACGAGCTGCCGAGCCTGCGACGAACGGCGGCGGCGATGCTCTTGCAGGTGACGCCGGGTCCCGCTACGAACGGCCGAGCCTCCGGTAAACGGCGGCGATGCTCTCGCAAGTATAGGGGGTCGGTGAGCGGCAACGTGGATTGGGACGTGGGCGCGTCTGCGTTACCATCTTGGGGCATGACCCGGTTGGTCCACCGCCTCGTCGTCTGCGCCGGCCTGGCCGCCGCGTTCTGGCTTCCCGCGCCGGCCGCCGCCCACCCGGCCCCGTTCAGCTTCGTCGACCTCCGTCTCCAGTCGACGACGGTCGACCTGGAGGTCGTCGTCCACGCCTTCGACGTCGCCTACGAGCTCGCCGTCCAGCCGCCCAACCGGGTGCTCGAGCCCGGCGGGCTCGGCGGCCGGGCGCAACGCCTCGCCGAGCTGGTCCGCCAGCGGCTGGAGATCACCGTCGACGGCGTCAGGCTCGACGTCGCGGCCTGGTCCGACCCCGAGCCGCTGCCGGAGCGGCAGTCGGTCAGCCTGCGCGCCCGCGTGGAGCTGGAGGGGTCGCCCGGGCGCATCGACGTCCAGGCGGTGATGTTCCCCTACGACCCGCAGCACCAGACCTTCGTCAACGTCTACGACGAGGGGGCCCTGACGGCGCAGGCGATCCTGAGCGGCGGCGACCCGCGCTACGAGTACTTCGTCGGCAGCACGCAGGGGACCCTGGCCGTCATCCAGCGGTTCGTGCCCCAGGGCATCCACCACATCCTGATCGGCCCCGACCACCTGCTCTTCCTCGTCGGCCTGCTGTTGCTCGGCGGCTCCCTGCGCCGGCTGCTGCTCGTCATCACCGCGTTCACCATCGCCCACAGCATCACCCTCGCCCTCGCGGTGCTCGACGTGGTGAGGCCGCCCGGCAACATCGTCGAGCCGATCATCGCGCTCAGCATCATCTACGTCGGCGCCGACAACCTGCTCGTGCGCGGGGGGCGCGACATGCGGGTGTGGATCGCGCTGGTGTTCGGGCTCATCCACGGGTTCGGCTTCGCGAGCGTGCTGCGCGAGATGGGGCTGCCGACGGGGGCCCTGGGCTGGTCGCTGTTCTCGTTCAACTTCGGGGTCGAGATCGGGCAGGTGGCGGTGGCGGTGGTCGTCGCCTCGGCCCTCGCGTGGCTGCGGGCGCGCAACGAGAAGGCGGGCCGGCAGCTCGCCGTCGCAGGATCCGTGGGGGTCATCGCGGCCGGGACGTTCTGGTTCGTTCAACGGGTGTTCTTTTCGGGAGGAATGGCATGAGAAGAGTGGCGATGCTCGGGGCGGTGGTCCTGGCGGGCGTGGTGTCGGTGGCCGGCCTGTCCGGCCAGCAGGAGCGGACCATCGAGGTCGAGCAGCTCGAGGACAACCTGTTCGTGCTCCGCGGCGGGGGCGGCAACTCGGCCGCGTTCGTGACGAGCGACGGCGTGGTGCTCGTCGACACCAAGCTCGCGGGATGGGGGCAGCCCCTCATCGACAAGATCGGCGAGCTGACCCCGAACCCCGTCACCACCATCATCAACACCCACGCCCACTTCGACCACGTGGACGGCAACGTCGAGTTCCCGGCCTCGGTCGACTTCGTGGCCCACGAGAACACCCAGCGCCTCATCGGCGAGAACAACCCGGTGCGGGGGCTGGGCCGGCCCGCGCGGCCGAGCCCGTTCGGGGACGACGGGCACGGGGTGCCGGAGATCACGTTCAGCGACCGGCTGTCGCTGGGCGACGGCGACGACGCGGTCGAGCTGCACTACTTCGGCCGCGCCCACACCGGCGGCGACGCCTGGGTGGTGTTCCCGGCCCTGGGCGTCATGCACGCCGGCGACGCGTTCCCCGGCAAGAACCTGCCGATCATGGACTCGAGCAACGGCGGGAGCGGCGTCGACTATCCCGAGACCTTACGCAAGGCGTCGGAGGGTGTCGAGGTCGAGCGCATCATCACCGGGCATAGCAGCGTGATGGCCCCGGCCGACCTGGCCGAGTACGCCGAGTTCGTGGGCGCGTTCGTCGCCGACGCCCAGGCCGCGAAGGCCGCGGGCACGTCGGCCGCCGACTTCGCGGCGGGCTGGGAGGTGCCGGCGCGGTTCGAGGGCTACGGCAGCGCGCCGCCGGAGCGGCTGACCCCCTACGTCGAGGACATCTACGCGGCAACGCCGTAGGCGCCCCCGCGGAACAGTTGCCGCCCCGCGGGAGGCCGGGCTCGGCCGGTTGGTTCGGGGCGGCGGCGCATGGCGGCGGCGGGGCCGTCGGGAGAGGTTGCCGGGCTGGTGCCGCCCGGCGCCGTCCGCCGCAAGCCCGAGGAGGCGAGACCGCGTGGGCTTGTTCCGGACAGGCCGCACGGTCTGGCGCGGCGTCGGGGATGTTGATAGCATGGCCGGGGTCGGGCCGGGCCCGGCCACGGGGTTCATCCGGAAGCGGCGACGGAGCCGCAAGTTCGAAGGGGAAGAGACTCATGGCGAAACAGACCACGCGTCGCGAAGTTCTGAAGGGCGGGGCCGCGCTGGGCGGGCTCGCGGCCTTCGGCGTGCCCGAGTGGGCGTTCCCTGCGCTAGCGCAGGACGAGGAGCTGGTCGAGTTCACCGACCTGCCGGAAGAGATCGTGCTGGAGCGGACGCCCGACCGCCGCATCATCGACGTCCGGCACATCGACGGGCCGATCACCCCGGCCGACCAGTGGTTCACCACCCAGCACTACGGTCATCCCGACATCGACGTCGGCACCTACCGGCTGCGGGTGTCGGGCATGGTCGACCGCCCGCTCGCCCTGTCGCTGACCGACCTCAGGAACTTCCCCAGCCGCGAGCTGGTGTTCGGGTTCGAGTGCTCGGGCAACCGCGGACCCCTGAACGGGCTGTCGAGCAACGGCCGGTGGACCGGCGTGCCGCTGCGGACGGTGCTCCAGGGGGCCGGTCTCCAGGACCGGGCGCGCGAGATCGTCTTCCTCGGGGCCGACCGCGGCGAGGAAGAGGTGGTGTTCCGCGGCCGCACCTACAACGTCGACCAGCAGTACGGCCGCAGCCTGCCGCGCGACATCGCCCTGTCGGACGAGCCGCTGCTCGCCTACGCGCTGAACGGCGAGCCCCTGACCGCGCACCAGGGCCGTCCGTTGCGCCTGCTCGTGCCGGGCTGGTACGGCGCGCCGAACGTCAAGTTCCTGTCCGAGATCAACGTGCAGGAAGACCCCTACCTCGGCAAGTACCAGGCCCGCTGGTACCGCACCCTGAAGGGCGAGGTCATCAACGGCGAGCTCAAGTGGGTCGAGACCGCGATCACGAAGATGCGGCTGAAGTCGTACATCGCCCGGGTGACGAAGGTGGGCGACCATCACCGCGTCTTCGGCGTGATCATGCACGACGGCACTCCCATCGAGTCGGTCGAGGTGCGGGTGGACGACGGTCCGTGGCAGGCGGCGACCCTCGACCCCACCATGACCGAGAAGTACTCCTGGAAGTTCTTCACCTGGGAGTGGCACGGGGCGACGCCGGGCGAGCACACCGTCACCTCGCGCGCCACCGACGCCAACGGCTACCGGCAGCCGACGGCGGAGGAGCTCGAGGTCAAGCAGACCTTCCTCGAGCAGAACAACCAGCATCCGCGGACGCTGATCATCACCTGACGGCGGCGCCCCGGCGCCCCGTGTCCTTGACGACGGCCCTGCGGACACGTTCTGCAGGGCCGTCGTCGCTTGCGCGCCGTGGCGGCCGTGGAGGAGGAGCCTGCACTCGGAACGACTCCGTCCCGCGGGATGCATCGCCGGTCGCCTGCAGCAGGTTCTTCGCCACGGGCTCCGGGCAGCAGGTTCTTCTCCGCGGGCTCCGGAATGTCCATGCGGGAACGAACGGCAGAGGGTGCACGACGGACGTATGAGATGACCGCCCCGGCGCCGGTCGAGCCGGCGGCTCGGGCGCCGTGCCCGGCAGCGTCTCACTTTCTCGTCGTGCATCCGACGGCAGGTGCAGCATGGCCGAGGACGAGCACTACCTGAAGACCGAGCTCTACGAGCTGGTCCGGAAGGACCCGGCGATCTTCGAGTTCCTGCAGGCGGGCTCGCTCGACGGCATCTGGTACTGGGACGTCGAGCGGCAGGACCAGGAGTGGATGAGCCCCCGCTTCAAGGAGCTCTTCGGCTACCGCGACGACGAGATCCCCAACACCTCCGAGTGGTGGATGGCCAACATCTTCCCGGAGGACCGCGACCTCGCCCTCGACAACTTCGCCAAGCACCTCGCCGACGCCGACCATCCCTACGACCAGATCGTCCGCTACCGCCACCGCGACGGCGGCACGGTGTGGGTGCGCTGCCGGGGCCTCGCCGTCCGCAACGAGAAGGGCGAGCCCATTCGCCTGCTCGGCTGCCACACCGACGTGACCGCGCTCAAGCGCGCGGAGGAGGACCTGCGGCGCCAGGCGGAGGAGCTGCGCGAGGCGAAGGACGGGGCCGAACGCGCCAACCGGGCCAAGAGCATCTTCCTCGCCAACGTCAGCCACGAGATACGCACGCCCCTCAACGGGGTGATCGGGATGACGGAGCTGCTCGGCGAGACCGAGCTGACGGCCGGGCAGCGCGAGCATCTCGACGCCCTCCGCGAGTCGGCCGACGCGCTGCTCGACATCATCAACGACATCCTCGACTTCTCGAAGATGGAGGCGGGCAAGCTGGCCGTCGAGCCCCACGCGTTCCGCCTGCGCGAGCGCCTCGACGCCCTCGTGAAGTCGTTCGCGCCCCGCCTTCACGGCAAGGACGTGAAGCTGTCGCACCACGTGGACGCCGACGTCCCGGACGCGGTGGTGGGCGACGGGCGGCTGCTGCGGCAGGTCCTCGCGAACCTCCTGTCGAACGCCATCAAGTTCACCCGGCGGGGCGCGATCGCGCTGCACGTCCGGCGGGAAGATGCGGTCGACGACGGCATCGTGCTTCGCTTCGACGTGTCCGACACCGGCGTCGGCATACCGCCGGGCAAGCAGCAGGCGGTCTTCGAGGAGTTCGTGCAGGCCGACGCGTCGACGACCCGGCGCTACGGGGGCACCGGCCTGGGGCTGGCCATCGCCTCCCGCCTCGTGGATGCCCTCGGCGGCGCCATCGGCCTGGAGAGCGAGCCGGGGAAGGGCAGCACGTTCCATTTCACTGCACGGCTCGGGCTCTCCGAGACCGGCGCCGACGAGACCCCGCCGGTCCGCGAGACGGTCGTCGAGGGGGTCCCGTTGCGCGTGCTCCTCGTCGAGGACTCCGTCGCCAACCAGCGGGTGGCGGTCGGGTTCCTCGAGCGGGCCGGCCACCGGGTGCGCACCGTCGGCGACGGCGTGGCGGCGGTCGATGCGTGCGCGGCCGAGCGGTTCGACGTGGTCCTCATGGACCTCCAGATGCCCGGGATGGACGGCTACGCGGCGACCGCGGCCATCCGGCGGCGCGAGGAGGCGCAGGGCGCCGGCCCGACGCCGATACTGGCCCTGACCGCGCGGGCGTCGCGCAGCAACGAGGCCTGGTGCCTCTCCGCCGGCTTCGACGGGTTCCTGCTGAAGCCGTACCGCCCGCGGGAGCTCTTCGACGCGATCGCCGCGGTGGTGGAGCAGGGGCCGCCGGACCCGGCGCCGGGCGGGGACGCGGGGGCCGCGGGTGGCGGCGATGGCGAAGCGCAGGCCGTCGAGGACGGGGACGCGGCGGCGGTCGGCGGGGACCGCGAGGCCGGGCGGACGCCGGGGGAAGGCGACGGTGCGGCCACCGGCGGGAAGACGGCGCCCGGTGCGGACACGAACGCGGCCGCGGCGAGCGTACGCTCCGACCCCCATGAAAGCCGAAGCGGCGTCGCGGACCGCGGCACGGGCGCGGACGCATCGGGCGTCGGCCTCGACTGGGGCTCGGCGCTGGAGACCGTGGCCGGCGACCGGGAGCTGCTGGCGAAGGTGATCGAGGGGTTCCTCGGCCAGCACCCCTCACTGATCGCCGAGCTCCGGACCGCGCTCGACGAGGGCGATCTGCCGGTGGTGCGCCGGGTGGCGCATACGATTGCCGGCTCCCTCCGGTCGTTCGAGGGCGCCCGCGTCGTGGCCCTCGCCGAGGCCCTCGAGGATCGCTGCCGGGAGGGCGCGGCGGGTCCCGCCGCCGCCGCTTGGCGCGACCTCGAGCCGGAGCTGACGGCGGCGGTGGGCGAGCTTCGGGAAGGGGTTCCCGGCCGGGAGTCTGCGCCGTAGCACGGCGCGGGCTCCCCGGGCGGAGTCTTGCGCCGGAGATGGAACGGCGAGCCCCCGGGCCGCCTGGAGCGCGCTCGGGGCGACGGACGGAGACGACATCGTGGCACGCATCCTCGTCGTGGACGACTCGGCGGCCGACCGCGAGCTGGCCGGCACCCTGCTCGAACGGGCGTCGTGGGAGGTGCTGTACGCCGAGCACGGCCGGGACGCCCTGGCCCGGATGCGCGAGCACGCCGTCGACCTCGTGCTGACCGACGTGGTGATGCCCGAGCTCGACGGCCTCGCCTTCGTCGAGCACGCCAAGGAGGACCATCCGCTGGTCCCCGTGGTCCTGATGACCGCGCGGGGGAGCGAGGAGCTCGCGGCGCGGGCCCTCGAGGCCGGGGCCGCGAGCTACGTGCCGAAGAAGCTGCTGGTGCGCGACCTCGTGGAGGTAATCAAGCGCATCCTCGACGTGTTCCGCGAGCGCCAGAGCGACACGCGCCTGCAGGGGCGCGTGCGGGCGGCCTCGTTCGTCCTCGAGAACGACCTCGACATGCTCTCGTCGCTCGTCGGCTATCTGACCGGCGTCCTCCGGCACTCGGGCATGTTCGACGAGTCCGACTGCCACCGCGTCTCCACGGCGCTGGACGAGGCCCTGACCAACGCCTGCTACCACGGCAACCTCGAGGTGCGCTCCGAGATACGCGACCACGACCCGCGCGCGTACCGGGCCCTCGCGAAGGAGCGCTGCCTCGCCGCCCCCTACCGGGACCGGCGGATCCACGTCGACGTGAGCCTGGAGTCGGACGCGGCGTGCTTCGTCATTCGGGACGAGGGGCGGGGTTTCGACGCGGCCGCGGTCAAGGACCCCACCGCGCCCGAGCAGTTGGAGCGGCCCACCGGCCGGGGCATCTTCCTGATGAAGACGTTCCTCGACGACGTGCGCTACAACGCCGCCGGCAACCAGGTGACCCTGCTGAAGCGTTGCAGCGCCTGATTCAGGGATCGAGCGAGCGGATCACCACGACGGTCTTGTCGTCCCCGGGGTCGGGGTTGCCGCGTTCGAACCGCTCGGCCGCATGGCAGATGTGCCGGGCCAGCTCGGGCGCCGACGCGTCCCGGTGCTCGGCCATCACCGTCCGGATCCCGTCCAGGTCGAAGAACCGGTCGGTCTCGTCCTGCGCCTCGGTCACCCCGTCGCTGTAGATGACGAGCCGGCCGCCGTCGGCGATGGTGACCGACTGGGCCTCCCACGCGGCCTCGGCGAAGAGCCGGAGCGGCGGCCCCGTCGAGACGAGGGCAGACTCGGCGTCGCCGTCGAGCAGCAGCGCCTTCGGATGCCCGGCGTTGACGAAGGTGAACTCTCCGGTCGAGCGGGTCAGCACGCCGTAGAAGAGGGTGACGAACCGGTCCTGGCTCTTGTCGTGGAGCAGCGCCCGGTTGAGGGTCTGCACGAGCTCTATCGGGGTCGCGCACGTCGAGGCCTCCGCGCGCAGGATCCCCTGGGTCTCGGCCATGAGGATCGCGCCGGGGATGCCCTTGCCCGAGGCGTCGCCCACGGCCAGGGCCACCCGGTCGTCCGGCAGCTCGAGGCAGTCGTAGAAGTCGCCGCCGACCTGGCCGCTGGCGTGCAGGTAGGCGCCGATGTCGTGGCGGGGCGCCGCCGGCATGACCCCCGGCAGGAAGGACTGCTGGACGAACGCGGCGATCTTGAGCTCGTAGTCCAGCCGCCGGTTCTGCTCGGCGAGCAGCCGGTGGCGCTCTCGCGCGTAGCGGATGCTGCGCACGAGCAGCTCGGGGATCAGGTGTTCCTTGACGAGATAGTCCTGCGCGCCGCGCTTGACCGCCTTGACCGCGACCTCGTCGTCGTCGAGATCGCCGAGGACGACCACCGGCGCGGTCCTGTCCAGGTGCCGAATGATCGCGAAACCCTCGCCGCTGCGGGCCGCCTCGGGCGAGAGCCCCAGCAGCACCGCATCGTAGGGGCGGGTGTCCGTCTCCGTCACCGCGTCCGGGGCGGCGGGCACCACCTCGACCGTGAACGAGGGGCGCCGCGCCTCCTGCAGGAGGGCGCGCACCCGCCCGGCGCCGACGGGGTCGTTCTCGACGAGCAGCACGCGAACGACGCCGGAGAGGGCCTGAGTGGACACCGCGTTATCGACTCGCCGGCTCGACGCCGGGGGCTGCGACATGGACGGGCATACCCCGGCAGGGTTTGGTGTGGGCGGCGGCGCCGCGGGGCGGCGACGGACCGCAGGCGACGGTCTCCGGGCTACGAGAAGCTCTGCACCGCGTCCGACTCCGACTCGAACGTGTCGAACACCATCTCGAGCTTGGTCGTCACCATCAGGTCCATGACCCGCTCGTTCAGGTTCAGCAGCTTGAGCTTGCCGCCGGCGCCCAGGACCGCGGAGCGCTTGGACAGGAGTCCGCCGAGCGCCGCGCTGTCGATGAACGTCACGCCGCCCAGGTTGAGGACCAGCTTCGTGTTCCCGGCGTCGAGCAGATCGTCGATCCGGTCCCACAGCGCGTCGGCGGCGTCGCCCGCCACCTTGCCGCTGAGATCGAGCACCTTGACGGCGCCGCTGTCCCGCTGGTCGATACGAAGTGCCATGGCAACCTCCCTCAGTAGCGCGCGGCGAGAGTCGCGCCCGGTCCGTCGGGCGCCTCGCCGCTTCGTGGCAACGCGGGGTGTTCGCCGCGGGCTGCCGGCCCGCCAATCTTCGCCTTCGGCTTCGTTTGGCGCCCATCCTACAGGAGTCCGCGCTGTTCCGCGGCGGGGACTCCTGCGCCAATGCTGACCCAAACCAGGCGGGAACGCAAACACGGGAGCCTGGTTCGGTGTCGGCGCGATGGTCGCGTCTGGTGCCGGGGCCGGACGGCGGGTGCTGCAGTCGGCCCTCGTCTCGCCGAAGTCGCGTTCTCGTGCGCCGGGCCGGACTACCGCGGCCCGGGGCGGCGGCCGGGGCGAGGTGAGCTCGGGGCGGAACCGTCGCGACCGGCTGATTGGTCTCGACCTGCGGCCGATCCGGCTCGATCTGCAGGAAGTCGGCTGCGGGTCCCTCCACGCGGGGGTTGCGGAGTCCGCGTTCGAGTTGCATCATAAGGTCGCGCCGGTGCGTCCACTCGACGGATCGACCGGCGTGGAGGAGCGACGATGGGTGCCGAGTGGCGGTCTCGGGGATGGTGCTGGCTGGCGGCGTCGCTGCTCGCGGCGCCCGGGGTCACGGCTGTCGCGGCGGCCGGCGACGACGGCCGCGCCCTGCTCGCGGCGGTGCGGGCGCAGGACGTCGA
>JAJEEA010000359.1 GCA_022821235.1 Vicinamibacteria bacterium | reverse complement strand
CTCATCGCGGCCGGGGCCGACGTCGACGCCGCGGCCCGCGGCGGGCAGACGGCGCTGATGTGGGCGGCGGCGGGGGGCCACCCCGGCGTCGTGACGGTGCTCGCGGAGGTCGGCGCCGACATCGACGCGCGCACCGCGGTGCTGACCCGGCCGGGGCGGACCATCGTGCGCGAGGCGAGGGTGCTGAGCCGGTTCGAGGCGGTCAACCCGGCGTCGCTGCCCCGCGACGGCGACCGGGACCCGCCCCGGCCCGAGGGCGGGTTCACGCCCCTGCTCTACGCGGTCCTGGCCGGCGACGCCGAATCCGTGGGCATCCTCCTCGCGGCGGGGGCCGACGTCGACGACGCGGGGCCCGACGGGGTGACGGCGCTCATGCTGGCCCTGACCAAGCGCCATACCGAGATCGCCCTGCAACTGCTGGAGGCGGGGGCGTCGCCGCATCCGGCCGAGGCCGGCTACACGGCCCTGCACCTGGCCGCGGCCACCGGCCAGCCGGCGGCGGCCGAGGGCCTGCTGGCCCGCGGAGCCGACCCGAACGCCCGCCTCGAGCGGCCGCAGCGCCTGACCAACGCCTTCGAGATCGGCGTCTTCACGTCGCCCGGCTCCGGCCGGCTGACCCAGATCGGGTCGACCCCGTTCCTCGTCGCCGCCAAGTCCGCCGACGCCGGCATGATGCGCCGGCTCGCCGAGGCCGGCGCCGACCCGCGGGCGACGACCGACGACGGCACCACCGCCCTGATGCTCGCGGCGGGGCTGGGCAAGCGCGCCGCCACCGACATCACCTACTACGACTGGACGGAGGAGAAGGCGGTCGAGGCCCTCGCGGCGGGCCTGGATCTCGGCCTCGAGGTGAATGTGACCAATGCCCACGGCGAGACCGCCCTGCACGCGGCGGCGTACCACAACGCCAACCGGGTCATCGAGTTCCTCGTGGGCCGGGGCGCCGACGTCGACGTGCTGAACGGGGCCGAGCAGACGCCGTTGCGCATCGCCGAGGGGCACCTCATCTGCTGCACCACCTTCGTTCGCCATGCCGAGGCGGCGGCGCGGCTGCGCGCGCTGGGCGCCGACCCCGACGCGGGCATCCAGTTGACGTTCGGGCTGACGAACTACGGCGACGAGGCGGCGGCCGAGCCGCGGCCGTGACGGGAAGAACGATGACGGACGGCGCGGGATGGACCCTCGGCATCGCGAGCCCCGCCGCCCGCGGTGGCGGCGGCCGAGTTGCGGCTCTGACCGGAGGACGGATGGCGGGTAGCGTGCGACGTGTCGTCGGCATCGCGGGCCTCGCCGCCCTCGCGGCGGCCGCAGCCCGGCCGAGGCCGTGCGGGGAGGACGGATGACGGGCACCGTGCGACGTATCGTCGGCATCGCGGGTTGGGCGGCTCTCGCCGTCGCGGCGGCCGGCGCCGCCCGGGCGCAGCTCCCGGAGGCAGCCCCGGCCGAAGCAGCCTCGGCCCGCGCGGTGCTGGATCGCTACTGCGTCGCCTGCCACAACGCCCGCACCCTCACCGCCGGCCTCGCCCTCGATACGGTCGACCCGGCGCGGGTCACGGACCACGCCGAGGTGTGGGAGAAGGTGCTGCGAAAGCTGCGCACCCGCACCATGCCCCCCGCCCCCCGGCCGCGCCCCGACGCCGGGAGCTACGCCGCGCTCGTCGCGTACTTCGAGACCGCCCTCGACCGCGCGGCCGAGGCCGCGCCCGACCCGGGCCGGCCCGCGCTGCAGCGGCTGAACCGGGCCGAGTACGTCAACGCCGTCCGCGACCTGCTGGCCCTCGAGGTCGACGGCCAGGCCCTGCTGCCGGCCGACGAGTCGGGGTACGGCTTCGACAACATCGGCGACGTCCTCACCGTCTCGCCGGGGCTCCTCGACCGCTACCTGCTCGCCGCGGCGAAGATCAGCCGCCAGGCCGTCGGCGACCCGACGCTGCGCCCCACCACCGCCCTCTACCGGACGTCGCCGCTGCTCGCCCAGGACGGGCGGGTGAGCGACGACCTGCCGTTCGGGTCGCGGGGCGGGCTCGCCGTGCGCCACCACTTCCCCCTCGACGCCGAGTACGTCGTCCGGGTCGCGTTGCGGGGCCGGTCGCGGGCCGGACACGCCCTGGAGATCCGGCTCGACCGCGAGCGGGTAGCGCGTTTCGACCTCGGCGAGCGCGCGCCCCTCGAGGTGCGCGTCCCCGTCGCCGCCGGCACCCGGCTGCTCGGGGTCTCGTTCGTCGAGGCGCTGGAGCACTCGCTGCCGCTCGACGGACGCCCTCCGCCGCCGCCCATCACGAGCTTCGCGTTCACCCTGTACCCGAACGACCCGTCGGTCGAGCGCGTCGAGATCGTCGGGCCGTACGCCGGGCGGACCCCCGCCGACACCCCGAGCCGACGCGCCATCTTCACCTGCCATCCGGATACGGCGGCGGAAGAGACCGCGTGCGCCCAGCGCATCGTCGGGGCGCTCGCGCGACGCGCGTACCGGCGTCCGGTGACCGCCGCCGACACCGCCCCCCTGCTCGCCGCCTACGAAGCCGGGCGAGAGGAGGGCGGCGGCTTCGAGGATGGCGTCCGATGGGCGCTCGAGGCGCTCCTCGTCTCGCCGAAGTTCCTGTTCCGGGTCGAGGAGCCCCCCGCGGGGGCCGCCCCCGGCGCACCGTACCGCCTCGGCGAGCTCGACCTCGCCTCGCGGCTGTCGTTCTTCCTCTGGAGCAGCATCCCCGACGACGAGCTCGTCGACCTCGCCGCCCGCGGCCGGCTGCGCGAGCCGGGCGTGCTCGAGCGGCAGGTCCGCCGGATGCTCGACGACCCGCGCGCGCGGGCCCTCGTCGAGAACTTCGCGGGGCAGTGGCTCTATCTGCGCAACCTGCCCAGCGTCGCCCCCGACACGGGCCGGTTCCCCGAGTTCGACGACAACCTGCGGCAGGCGCTCCGGCAGGAGACCGAGCTGTTCGTGGCCAGCCAGATCCGCGACGACCGCGGCGTGCTCGACCTGCTGCGCGCCGACTACACGTTCATCAACGAACGGCTGGCCCGGCACTACGGCATCCCCGGCGTCTACGGCGGCCACTTCCGGCGCGTGGCGTACCGCGACGACCGCCGCGCCGGCCTCCTGGGACACGGCAGCCTGCTCACGGTGACCTCCTATCCTCACCGCACGTCGCCGGTGCTGCGCGGGAAGTGGCTGCTCGAGAACCTGCTGGGGGCCCCGCCGCCCCCGCCGCCGCCCGACATCCCCGAGCTCGACGAGCCGGGCGAGCGGGCGGCGCCGGCCACGATGCGCGAGCGCATGGCGCGGCACCGGGCGAGCCCCGCCTGCGCGACGTGCCACGCCAAGATCGACCCGCTGGGGTTCGCGCTCGAGAACTTCGACGCGGTCGGCCGGTGGCGCTCGCGCGAGGACGGCGCCGGGACGCCCATCGACGCGTCCGGCGCGCTTCCGGACGGGGCCCCCTTCGACGGCCCCGCCGCGTTCCGCGAGGCGCTGCTGCGCGAGCCCTGGGCCACCGAGTTCGCGACCACGGTCACCGAGAAGCTGATGACCTATGCCCTCGGCCGGGGCCTCGAGCACTACGACGCGCCGGCCGTCCGCCGCATCCTGCACGACGCCGAGCCCGGCGACTACCGCTGGTCGTCGCTGATTCAGGGCGTGGTGGAGAGCCTGCCGTTCCAACTGCGGCGCGCGCCGGAAGCCGGCGACGCCCGCGCGCAGTGATGCGGGTGCGGCGACAGTCGGTCGCGGCGCCGATTCGTGCAGGGTTGGCCGGTGACCGGGGCCGAGGCGACGATAGCCGGGTGAGGCGTGCACCCCGGGAACCGCGCGGACTTGCTGCAGGAACGGCGCCGATTCGCGCAGGGTTGGTCGGCCGGCAACGGAACCGGTGGGTGCCGTAAGCGTAGAGGAAGCTGGACAGCGTCCGAGAGAGCGCTACGGCGCCCGAAGGCGACGACAGCCCGGCGGGGAGCGCGCCCCGGGGAACCGCGCGGACTTGCTGTAGGGTTGGCTGGGCGGCGACGCTGGGCGCTGGCGAAACCGCAAGGCGACGATTCTCGGGCGAGGGAGCCTGGACCCATGATGATTGCCAAGAAGACGCTGCCCCGCCGCACCGTGCTCCGCGGCCTCGGCGCCTCGCTCTCGCTGCCGCTGCTCGACGGCATGGTGCCGGCCCTCGAGGCGACCCGCAACACGG
Organism: Vicinamibacteria bacterium; assembly: GCA_022821235.1. GTDB lineage: Bacteria > Acidobacteriota > Vicinamibacteria > Vicinamibacterales > UBA8438 > JAJEEA01. The sequence continues at coordinate 1,754 of JAJEEA010000359.1, read as the reverse complement.
CGGCCGCCCCGGTCCGCCGCTTCGGCGCCGTCTACGTCCCCAACGGCGTCGAGATGCGCGCGTGGACGCCGCCGGGCGCGGCCGGCCCGCTCGAGCTCACCCGCGTCCTCGAGCCCCTGGCGCCGGTGCGCGAGCACGTGAACGTGCTGAGCGGCCTCGCCGACAAGGTCGCCATCCCGCGCGAGGGCGAGGGGGTCGGCGACCACGCCCGCGCCGCCTCGACGTGGCTGACCGGCGTGCACGTCAAGAAGACCGAGGGGCCCGACATCCAGGCCGGCACCTCGATGGACCAGATCGCGGCGCGCGCGTTCGGCCAGGAGACCCAGCTCACGTCGCTCGAGCTCGCCATCGACTCGGTCGAGGTGCTCGGGGCCTGCGACCAGGGCTACAGTTGCGCCTACGTCAACACCATCGCGTGGCGCACCCCGACCACCCCGCTGCCGATGGAGAACAACCCGCGCGCGGTGTTCGAGCGCCTGTTCGGGGCCACCGACAGCACCGACGTCCGGGCGCGGCTCGCCCGCCTGCGGCAGGACCGCAGCATCCTCGACTTCGTCACCGGCGAGGCCGACGCCCTCCGCCGCGCTCTCGGGGCCGGCGACCGGCAGAAGCTGGCCCAGTACCTCGACGCGGTGCGCGACGTCGAGCGCCGCATCCAGATGGCGGAGGAGCAGAGCGACCGCGAGATCCCCGTCGTCGAGCAGCCGGTGGGCATCCCCGACTCGTTCGAGGAGCACTGCCGCCTGATGTTCGACCTGCTGCTGCTCGCCTACCAGACCGACCTGACGCGCGTCAGCACGTTCATGTTCGGCAAGGAGGTCAGCGGCCGGTCGTTCCCCGAGATCGGGGTCCCCGGCGGCCACCACGGGTACTCGCACCACCAGAACGCCCCCGAGAACCTCGAGATGCTCGCCCGCATCAACACCCACCACATCCGGCAGCTCGGGTACTTCCTGGAGAAGATGCAGGCGACCCCCGACGGCGACGGCTCGCTGCTCGACCACTCGCTGTTCATCTACGGCTCGGGCATCAGCGACGGCAACCTCCACTTCCACCTCGACCTGCCGACCCTGCTCGCGGGCGGCGCGGCGGGACGGGTGCGGGGCGGGCGCCATCTGCGCTATCCCTCCGACACCCCCGTCGCCAACCTGCACGTCGCGGTCCTCGACAAGCTCGGGCTGCCGGTGGAGACCTTCGGCGACAGCACCGGCGCCCTGGGGTACCTGTCGGACGTGTGACGCGGAAGATCGACCGCCGCAACAGGGCCCCGCGCGTAGCCCGTCTGTCGTCGCCTGCGGCTCCGCCGGTTCTGGTACACTCCTGCTGGCGCCGCACCCGCCCTGCGAACTAACCCGACGCATGGTCGACGACCTGGCACCCCCGACCCCGAAGAGGCCGGGGCCGAAGGGAAGCACCGACGGGAACGCCCCGAACTGACCGCCTGGCCGTTGCCGTGATCGTGTAGAATCGCGCCCGTTACGCACGAACGCCCCAAGGTGCAACCAAGGCGTTCACGGAAACGTCAAACTGGTACACGGAGCCGATTCGGACCACCCGCCAGCGACCGGCTCAGAGACCCAGGAGGGTTGAAGTGTGTAAAGCGTACTCGGTCGGCTAGTGTGCTGTCCCGGAAATGCGTGTCGCAATGCGCGCCACCTTGTCGATGATCGACTGCGCCGTGGCAACCCAGGCGAACGGCGTCGCGGAGGCATTGTAACTGTCGATGAACGCCTGGATCTTGCTCACCAGATCCG
>JAJEEA010000125.1 GCA_022821235.1 Vicinamibacteria bacterium | reverse complement strand
CCACGGCGCCGACGACGGGGTCATGGCCATCGACCCCGCCTATGCCGTCGAGTGGATGTTCATCCCCCACTTCTACGGCAACTTCTACGTCTTCCAGTACGCCACCTCCATCGCCGCCGCCGCCCTGTTCGCCGAGCGCTTCCGCGGCGGCGGCGCGCGGGCGCGCGACGACTACCTCGCGGTGCTCTCGGCCGGCGGCTCACGCTACGCCTGCGACCTGCTCGGCGAGTACGGCATGGATCTGGCAACTCACGCTCCCTACGACGCCCTCGTCGCGCGGATGGATCGCACGATGGACCGCATCGAGGCGATCCTAGACCGCCGGGCGGGCGGCGCGTAGGGCTGCGTGGTCTGTCCGGCGAAGAACCCGTTCAGGCGCACGCCTCGACCACTTCGGAACCGTGGTATCGTGAGGAGCCCGTGACGGACACCAGAACCATCGTCGTCTCGGTCATCGGAACCGGGATCGCCGTCGTCACCGTCATCGTCGGGTTCATGGCGATCATCGCGAGCGGCATCAACGCCCGTTTCGATGACGTGAACACCCGGATCAGTGACGTCAACAGGCGCATCGACGAGCTGAGCAGGAGCGTGAACGCGCGTTTCGACGACGTCAACGCGCGGTTCGACGAGCTGAGCAGGAGCGTGAACGCGCGGTTCGACGAGTTGAGCAGGAGCGTGGACGCGCGGTTCAGCGACGTCAACTCCCGGTTCGGCGACGTCAACTCCCGGTTCGATGAGGTGAACTCCCGGATCGACGAGCTGAACGCCCGGATCGACAACGTCCAGAGCGACGTCCGGGAGTTGCGCGCGCTGGTGATCGACGCCATCAGAAACGTCTCGCCCGCCATCGGCTGAGCGCTCGACGCCGACGAGTCGACCGTTGCAGCCGGGGCCTGGAGGATTTGCCATGCGGATACGCATTTCGGCGGCGGTGCTGGCGGTGGTGCTCGGCGCGGGCGCGGGGAGCGCGGCGGCGCAGCCGGCGGAGGCGGCCCCCACGTTCGCCAAGGACGTGGCGCCCATCCTCTACGAGAACTGCGTCACCTGTCACCGGCCGAACAACATCGCGCCGATGACCCTCATCGAGTACGCCGACGTGCGCCCGTGGGCCCGGTCCGTGAAGGACCTCGTGGTCTCGCGCGAGATGCCCCCGTGGCCGGCCGACCCGCAGAACAGCATGAAGTTCCGCAACGAGCGGTATCTCGAGCAGCACGAGATCGACACCATCGCGGCGTGGGTCGACGCCGGGGCGCCGCGGGGCAACCCCGCCGACCGGCCCGAGCCGCCCGACTTCCCGGCCGGCTGGACCTACGAGGGCGGCGAGCCCGACTACGTCTTCGAGCTGCCCGTCGAGTACACGGTGGCGGCCGAGGGCGAAGAGGACTACATCGACTTCTACACCGAGATGCCGTGGGACGAGGACCGCTTCGCCGAGGTCCTCGAGATGCGGCCCAGCGACTACCGCGTCGTCCACCACTCGGGCGCCTACACCGTCGACCTCCCGTGGGGGACCCAGGTCATCGACGGCGTGCTGCACGACCTCGACGGCAACTCCCTCCTGCGGGCGCCGCTGCCGAAGCGGCCCGAGGCCGAGACCGACGACGCGTCCGAGGCGTCGGGCCAGGTCGCGCAGCGGGTCTTCAACGAGGTCAACCTGCCCGGCTCCAGCAAGCTGCTCTCCTACGTGCCCGGCCGCGGCGTCGAGCGCCACCGCCCCGGCACCGGCAAGCGGATGGCCGCCGACAAGTGGATTCGCTGGACCATGCACTACAACCCCATCGGGGTCGAGGCCAAGGAGCGCAGCAAGCTCGGCATCTGGTTCAACACCCGGCCGGTGACCCACGAGGTGCTCACCCGGCAGGCCGGCAACGCGTTCCCCACCGACCCGTTCGGCACCGACATCTACATCGTGCAGGGCGAAGAGGTGAAGCCGGTCCGCGACCCCGAGACCGGCCGCGTGCGTCGCGGGGCCATCCCCAACATTCCGCCCTACACCGACGACTGGAAGATCACCGGCATCACCCCCGTCAGCGAGGCCATCACCCTCTACGGCCTCTCGCCCCACATGCACCTGCGAGGCAAGAGCCTGCGGTGGGTGGTGACGTACCCCGACGGCCGCGAGGAGACGATTCTCGACGTCCCCGAGTTCGACTTCAACTGGCAGATCCACTACGAGCTGGCCGAGCCGCTGTACCTGCCGGCGGGCAGCAAGATCACCGGCATCGGCGTCTACGACAACTCGCTCGGCAACCGGTGGAACCCCGGCCCGCACCTCGAGGTGTACTGGGGCCAGCAGAGCTGGGACGAGATGTACCAGGCGTTCACCGAGTACACCGTCGAGAGCCAGGACCTGACGAAGCTCGCCACGACGGACGACGAGTAGCGGGGCGGACGCAGGGACGGCTCGAGGCGGGGCGGGGGCGACGCACGCGCGGCGCGGCCCGTCGTCCCGCTCAGCGGTCACCGACGAGTTGGCGGGGCCGGGAACGACCGGTTCGACGGGCGGCGGGCCGCGGCGTCAGGCGCCGGGCTCGCCGGCCCGACCGACCGGCGCCAAGCGGCAACGGAGCCGGAAAGGAAGGACTCGATGCGGCGGGTAGTGGCGTTGTCGTTCGCGCTGGGGCTCGTCGCGTCGACCACGGCGCTGGGCCAGCCGCAGCCGCAGCTTCCCCAGGGGCAGATACCCGACCGCGGCCGCCCCACCCAGAGCGGCGACGAGATCCCGCTGTTCGACTACGAGGCCTACTTCCCGGGCGTCTGGAACTTCGAGTGGCGCGTGCCCGAGAGCCCTCTCGGCCCCGGTGGCAGCATCCGGGGCACCGAGACGTTCTCGACCGGCGACGGCCGCTATTACACCAGCCGCATCGAGGCCGAGGGACCCGAGGGCCCGTTCACCGCCGACTCGCGCATCGTCTACCTCGCCGAGCAGAAGGTCTTCGCCCGCTACGAGGTCGACAGCCGCGGCTTCGAGCTCTTCAAGGCGGGCCGGGTCGGCGGCGACCTCGGCGGCTTCTACACCATCCACTACGAGACGCCGCCCTTCGAGGTCGACGGCCAACAGGTGCAGCTCCGGCTGGTGACCCGGCTCGTGTCGCCCGTCAACTACCGCGTCGAGTCGCGCATCTCGGTCGACGGCGGTCCGTTCCGGAACTTCGGCACCGCGTGGTGGACCAAGGACATCTCCGGGGTGACCGGAGCGGGGGCGGAGGGGCGATGACCGGTCCGGTCCTGCGACGTCTTCCCGGTTGGCGTCCGCTCGCCGCCGCGTTGCTCTTCTCGCTGCTCGCGCCTCTGCCGAGCACATCGGCCGCTCAGCCGATGCCGATCATGGCGACGGTCGGCTGCGTCGAGAGCGCCGACGACGGCCGCTTTCACCTCGTTCGCGCCACCGAGCCCGAGGCCCTGCAGGAACGCATGCCCGAGGAGCCGCCGGCCGACACGCCGCTCGGCGCGCGGACCATCCGCCTCGTCGGCACCCTTGAGGAGTTTGGCGTGCCTGCCCGTACCGGTCACAAGGTGTGGGCGAAGGGTCTGCTCAACCCGGCCGCAGCGGGCGGTGCCGACCTGCTGAATCTCACCTCGATCACGACGCTGTCCGACCGTTGCGAGCCTTAGAGTCGAACATGGGCGCCGAGGGGCGCTTCCGCACGCTCCGGAGCCAGAAAAGGAGCGACGCCTGTTGCCCCTGGCAGCCGAAATCGGCAATGATGAATCCATGGTGGCGTGCCGTTCTCCCGAGATTCCGCGATGGCCGGCGCTACCGTCGGCAGAGGAGCCGTTCTGTCGTGATCGGTATTGAGGGCGAGCGTCGGAGCCAGTCGACAGAAAACACGATGGCTGGACGCGAGGCGGATTTACCAAACAGTCGCCAGCAGGCACACGCGAAACTCCTCCAGACTGCGTTCAAGCGTCCCGGAGTCTCCGAAGTCATGCGTGTCTACGAGGACTGGCGCCAAGTCGATCGCGGGCTCGACTCCTATCGAGCGGCAACCTGCCATCCTCACCGCATCACGACCACCGATCATGCGAATCAACGGGGAGCGGAATCGTAGCCCGGCTATGTGCCGGCGAGCTCCCAGTCGTAGTCGCTGTAGCGATAGTAGGATTGCGGAAGTCCGTGGGCGGAGAGGTGGTCGTCGAATTGCCATACGGTGGAACGCGCGTGTCCTCCGACGCGAGGGCCACGCGACGCGCGGCCGACGATCTGCTCGAACAGAATCGGTGACGAGATTCGGGTCGCCAGAATGACGTGGCGTATCGCTGGGCAATCGTAGCCCGTGGCCAGCAACCGCTTGTTCACGAGTACCGACAGTTCACCGCGTTCGAACGCATGGAGCCGGCGGTGGCGAGTGTCTGTGGTGTCGCGGGAGGATACGGCAGCAGCGCGAGTCCCGACGGACCGCAGCGCCGCAGCCAGCAGCAGCGCATGATCCACGCTGGCGGCAAAGACCAGAACCCGCGCCTTCAGCGCCAGCTTGTGCGCCAAGTTGACGACCGCGCGAAACCGACCAATGTCCAGTGACCGCTCTGCCCCTGACCGTTCACCCGGCTTCGCGCGACGTACGCCGACGTTCGGCACCTCCTTGAAGACCACGCGGGCCAGAACGCCCCGCCGCTGCAAGGCGGTGATCGGATGGCGTCCCAACTGCTTGCTTCTCAGCAGCCGACCGTCGAAGAAATCGACCAACCGCTCCGTCTCTTCTGCGACCGTCCGACCCGGAGTCGCCGACAGTCCGAGGACGGTGGCCCGGCGCCGCTGGCGGACCCGCTGAACGGCACGCCGGAACACGGGCGCCTCAACGTGATGGGCTTCGTCGAAGACGATGACATCCGCATTCGGGAAAACCGCTCGTCGGAGTCGCGCCGCAACCATCTGGGGTGTGGCCAACAGGACGACCTGATCCGCATCGTCCGGGAATCCCCCCAGCAGGTCGGCCCGCACGATGTCGAGGTCGGCAGCACTTCGGTCCGCGAGCCATACCGACCGCAACGTAGCCGCCGCTTGTTGAAGGAGCTCGCGGGTGGGTGCGAGCCACAGAACAACGCTGGCGCGGCCGTTCGTCACCAGCCGTAACAACGCCACTGACGCCGTACGCGTCTTCCCCGCGCCCGTCGGCAGCGCTAGCAGGGCGATATTCCGGCCGCCCGGGGCCGAGCAGACTCGCTCAACTTCCTCGACCAATTCCCGCTGGTAGGTGAACAGAGAGGGCTGCACGTCGGCGCTTCGCAGTCGAACATGCGGCTCCAGATCGACAGCATTGTCATCATCGTCAGAGTCGTCGACCCCGTCGCCGCCAAGTGAATTTGTGTCGTACTCGGCCGCGAGACCCGGGTAATGATCTTCCAAGTCGCGGAGCAATCGACGGTCCATGTGACACCACGTTCCGGCCTGCTGGCCATCGATTCAGAGCTCCAGAACCCTCCAGAGCCACTCCATGCGCCACCGCGCCTCCTCTCGGCTGGCGTCCTCATCGAATTCGTCGTCCCTTGCCTTGAGTATCCGGCCGCCAGCCGACCTCTCTTCCTTGGTGAAGCGGTCCACACTGCGCTTGACCCGCTTCATGTAGCTTAACCACTCAGGTTCAAGAGTCTCGCCCCAAAAGGCATCGAAATCGGACGTCGCCGCGGGATCGGTATGACGGTCATACATCTGCATGGCGACGACCCAAAAGAGGACCTCCTTCGCGCGATTCGACGCACCCTGGGTAAAATCGATGGTGTCTTGCGGCGTGATCAGCGTCCCAGCCCAGAAACGCTGCGTCGATCCGTCGTCCCGTTCGATCATGAAGTCGTGCTGAAGAATGTCAGGTTCACGTTCCACGACGGCGTTCAGGCAACTAACGAACTCCCGCGTTCGGCGCTGCACTTCCGTCGCGAACGCGGTGGCTACCTCGTCGCCGTCGTCGCCGTCGTCGCCCGATTCCGCGCGCGATACCTCGGAATCTGATTCTCCCGCCACCCCTGGCGCCGTCTCCTCCGCTTCTCCGTCTGTATCCTCGCCAAAGGGATCGACATCTTCCAACGGCTCGAGATCGTATAGATCCGAATCCTGTACGCGAATCCACTCGCGAAATGCAAGAAAATAGGCTCGCTGAAATACTACGTTAAAGGCGAGGCTCCGCTTGTGGGCTTCGATCTCTGCCGACAGGCGTTTCAACTTTTCCTCGCCGATAGGCCGATCACCGAGCTGCAGTCGTCCGACGAACTGGTTGTACTCTTGGGTCGCTCGTCCGTCGTACGGGTCCTGCCGCTGCTGGTGGTACAGTCGGTACCAATTTGAGAAATCAAGAGTGAGCGTGCCGTCGGCCTTCCTCAACTCGATCAGCTCGCGGTACGGCAAGAACTCGGTCAAGAGCGAAATGAACGCAGGGTTCCAGAAACGCTGAAACGCGGTCGAGATTAGACAGAGCTCGTCGTTGTCCGGGCTGTCGGAATAGCTGAACGGTTGAAGCTTGACCGACTCTAGGTCCTCGAGGCGCTGATAGGCGCTTTCCATACGGATCTTCAGCCACTGAGACAGCACCTTCACCTGATTCCGGATGGCGCCGTAGTCCATGAAATTCTGTACGGGTTTGGCGCCAAGCAGCGCGCTGATCGCCCAATCCAGTGTGAGGATGGTCGTGACGTACGGGCCGTCGTCAAACTTTGCTTGTTCTGTATGCCAGTCGACCAGAGCGAGGGGCAGACGGGGTGGCGTCTCTTCCAGGTCCGCAATGCCGCCGGTTACGGTTTCTCCGACGAGCGCGCGAACGCAGACGGAGGTGGGGTCCTTGTCGTCCAGGAGAATCTGTCGGGCGCGCGTGGGGATCTTTGCGTGCTTGTTAAGATCGATGAACATGACCCTCAGCACTTCCACGAGTGATCTGGGCGCCGGAGTCTCGTAGCCGAACTGGGGATCCAGGACAACGAAGATCACGGGTACGCTGGTGGCGCGAAGGGGGGCCTGCGGGGCTCGAGGATGCGCGACGAACTGCTGGATGGCGGCCAGGCGGTGCTGGCCGTCTAGCGCCACGGCGAACACCTCGTCAGGATTCCAGCGGATCTGGCCGCTACGGGCTTCCGCGGTCGCAAAATCGCTCCACGTAGACCAGTAACCGCATGAGATAGGTCCAACGTTCAGAATTTTTTCAAAACGACCTGGTTGGCCGAGCCCCGGCGGTTGCCAACTCCGTTCAGCGGAAAAAGCGTGCTCAGTGTCGGATAGGCTGTGACCGGTGGGCAGTAGGGCGATTGTCAGGGAGTTGAAGAACTGGGGTTGTTCGAGATCGCGGAGGTACGGAACGATCCGACGTTCGACTCGTGGCCAGTCGACCTCGCGCTGGTATAGTTCGTCAAGCCGCCAGTGGACTTCGTCAGATCCTGCAAAGTCGGAGGCGAGTCTGAGCGACGACGCCGCATCCCGCAGGGACATAACGGTAGAGAAGTACGGTATGGCCCATGAGGAGAGATGGTATCGCCCATAGAGAAAGTCGAAGTGAGGCGTCGCTGGCGTCTCGGCAATCGGCGTGTGCTTGCTCATTGCTTGTCTCAGGTGCTATCCACGTCTCGAAACGTAGCCGGCTACGGAGAGGGCGGTGGTCACGAGTTCGAGTAGTTGCCTGATCTCGGTCGCTCTCGTCGCTGTCGGTGGTTGAAGTCGATCCAAGCCATAGTAGCTGAGGTTCAGGTCGGTCCACGAGAAGTCGATGTCGCGTTCAAGGATCCGGTGGCCGAATCCAGTGCTACCGGCAAGGTGCCGCCTGGTGCGGTACTCTAGGTCGTGGGTTTCGCCACAATACACCGGTGGAAGGAATGCTTCCAGTTGTTCAACGTACCGCGCCAGCCAGCGGCGTTTGGTCTTGGTGTTCATCAACTCGTTGAAGTGCCGATTCTTGGTCGCTGTAAACCCGTCGCTACGTAGCGTGAGACGATCGATGACGGCGAAGTGAGAAAGTCGTTTGTCGCGGATCTCGGCCAGTGGGATTCTCATTGTCGCGTCGAGCCAGGCGGCAAATTGGTCATGGCTGAGAAGTGCCTCGGGGGGAGCACGGAGGGCGCGACGCCAGAGATAAATGGCGGGCGCCTTTGGAAGAAAGTCCTTGAGTGAACCCTCGTGTTCGTAGGCATCCAACAGTTCTCCTCCGGAAACGACGTGCCAATCGGCCGGCATAGTTCCTTGCGCCTGGATTCTCACAGGTGGCAGATCAGGCAGCCCTCCTCGTCGTCCTGTTGGTTGAGGGCATCGGTGAGGACTTCGATGAGGGGCTGGTTGGGTCTTGAGGCCTTCGTGGCTTCGACGACCTTGAGGTGTCGGCGGCGGATCTCGTCGGCGCGTTCCGGGCTCGCGAGCTCGTCGAGACCCTCGTTCTGGGACCAAGTGAAGCGGCGGCCGGTCTCGGGATCGGTCTTCTCGTAGGCCTTGGCGTCCTGAAAAAGCTGCGGATGGTTGTCCTTGAGCCCCAACCACTCAGCTTTGCGCTGGAAGAAGCAGAAGTAGCACCCGGAGCGGGTGCGCCACTGGTAGTAGTCGGGCACCCCGAGGCCGGACTCGTCCAGAAGCCGGTACACGTCGCGCTCGGTGATGCCGTCCTCCTTGAACGGATAGCGCGGCGTGATGTTCGGTTTCGACGAAATGTAGCCATCCCGGCGCTCGTCGCCCCGGATGCCGATGTAGCTGATCACCCGGTCCTCGCCGACGAATCGCTCGAACGGGCGGATCTTGAGCTGCCGGGTGCACCACCGCATCTGCGGGGACGGTAGGTAGTGCCCGTAGATTTCCAGCCAGTGGTCGAAGCCGCGCTCGTCGTTCAGGCGGATGATCCGCTTGCCGAGATACGCCTCGACTTTGTCGAGGTAGTCGTAGGTCTCCTGGAGCTCCTTCTTGGTGTCGCAGAAGACGTACTCCATGGCGGGCTGGCGGTCGCGCATGTACACGGCGAGCGCGGTGCTGTCCTTCCCGCCGGACATGCTCAGGATGTGGCGTACGCGGTCGCTCACTGGCCGTCCTTCCCCGCCTGGCGCGGCTCCGAAGCGCCGATCAGCGATTCTGCGGCGAGGGCCAGCGCGGCGAGAGCTTGGTCGCGGTCGATGGCGGTGGTTTTGGAGCCGTTCGCCCTCACGGTATCCAGGATCCGGTCGCGGAGCGCGGCGATCCGGGTCTCATCGGCGGACCGCAACGGAAGCACGCGGTCACGTTCGGGATGGCCACGCCGCGCGACTGCTAGTCGGAGCAGACCCCGCCCGCCGTGTGGTCCGTCGTCGGCGACCACGAGGGACTCGGCGCTACGGAACGCTCGGGCCACATGCGCGGCTCGCACCTGGAAGTGGTCCTCATCGGCGTCGGCCCACTCGTGGGGCGGCTTGCTCGCGAGCTGTGTCAGCAGGGAGGTTATCAGATCGTTGGGCGCGAGCGCCTCGTCGGAGGCCCGCAACACGAAGCTCTTGAGCATCGGCTCGACGGCGACGTCTTGGAGGTGGCGAGCCCGACTCCGGAGCTCTGCGGCTAGATCGGCCGGCGTCTTCGGCAGACTCAGGTGGTCGGCCAACACCGCGCAGGCCCGCTCGATCAGCGCGGGGTAGGCGTTCTGGAGCTCGCGGAGTCCCGTCTGGAGAAGCCCTATGAACTCGTCAACGCGCTGCGGGGCTTCTGCTCGGTTCGGGCCGAACGGCGGACACCCGCAAGCGGTCGGCAGTTCGTCGAAAACGAGTTGTGCCGGCTCTCGAGCGCGGACCAGGGCTTCGCGGATGCTCCGAGCCCGCTCTGAGACTCTCAGGGTCCTGCGGGCGTAGGGGGTCAAGCTCGCAACGAACCGCACGAGCCCTCGTACCACGTCGAGGAGCGCCGGTTTGCGCCCCGTCGAAAGCCGCAACGTTTCGGTAAGGAGGGCGAATACCGCTTGGCGCTGACCGTCGATGCGGCACCAGCGTACCTCGAACCCGTCAGGCGACCGCAGCAAGCGCTCGGCGTGTGACGGCGTCCAGGCTGGCATGAAGGATCCGCGCTCGTAGACGGCGATATCATCGTCGCGCGCGAGTAGCGCGGCAACCACGATGACCGGCAGCGGACCGTCCTTGATCCCGAACGGTGGGCGCCGAAGCCGGTCGTACAGCTCGGCTAACGGGCGTCGTCCGGCCTCCGTGTCGTGGAGGAAGCTGTCGATCGCGTTCCACAGCGGCTTCAGCGCTGGTCTTGGCGCCCTGAATGCCCACGCTCCGGCGCGACGGCGGTGCAGCCCGTGCGCCTCGAGCACGGAGCGATACATGCTGACCTCGGGCGGATGACCCTCGAAACCCAATTGGGCGACGTCGCCGCGCAGGATCATCGCCTCCAGCAGATTCCGGCGGGCCTTGGCCGCCGATGTCGAGAGGGCCCGACGGTTCAGCAGCTCGTTCCTAATGCGAGGCGCACCGTCGTAGTGCGCGTCGCACAGGCTCGACAGCGCTCTCGACGCGTCGCGCCACGACGTCACGGTCAACCGCTCGCCGCCGGTGAACCAACCGCTCTGCCGCGGGTCGAACACCCGCTCGACCTCGGCCGCGATCTGCCGCTGAAGCTCGTCGATGCGGCTGCTCAGCTCGGTCCTCGCCGCCGGGTCGGACTGCAGGTCAGGCGTCGTCGTCTGGACGAGTTGCGCGGCGGCCAGCTCACGGGTGAGCTGGGTCAGGCGCGCCGACGCCACGGGCACCACAAGCACCACCGGCTTGCCCGCGCCGAGCCGATCGATGGCCAGTCCCGCGATGCCCTGCTGCCGTCCGAGGTCGTTCGCCTCGCGCTCGGTCCGCGGCAACGCGAGGATCACGACGCCGTCGCCCTCGCCGCTCAGGTTCGCTTCCTCGCCCGGCCTCAGGCGCGAAGCGTCGACGAACCGCACGTCGAAGAACCGCAGGGTGCCGGTCTGGAACAGGTGCCGGCGCGCGACCAGCGGCGTCCGCGGCGCCTGACGCTGCAGCACTTCCGCCACTGAGAAGTCGTTCGGCAGTTGGCTCTCGGCCCGGACCACCAGATCGTCGAGATCGAGGTCGCTGCCTTCCCAGATCTGGAACGCATCGCGGAACTGGCGGAACACGAGCGCCGACTGCTGCTTGAGGCGTGCGAGCGCGCCTTCCGCCGCTTTGCCCTCGCCGACGCACGCGGCGACGATGTCGGCGGACGCGCGCAGGCCGACCTGGTCGCCGAGCATCCCCAGCAGGCCGACCGTCTTCAGCACCTGCTCGTCGACCGCGTTTGCCTCCGGGGGTAGCCGCCTGATCGCGGTGTCGATCTCCGCCCACTGCCGGCCGTCCCGGCCGAGGACGCGGTCGCCGAGCATGCCCGTCGCGTAGTCGTAGAGGCGGTCGACCGTGTACAGGCGGTCCGGACCGTTCGTCCGCAGGAAGTCGCGGAAGCTGAGCGGCTCGCCGGCCGACAGGAACGCGAACAGCGACCGCTCGTTCTGGGCCAGCCGGCCGCGGAACAGCGGGCCGAGCAGGGCCGTGGCGACCGGATGGAGCGGCCAGCACCCGTTCAGGTAGCCGGCGAGTTGCGATTCGTCCCAGCCGGTGCCCGCGGCGACCCAGGCCGCGGTGGCCGACACGAGTCGGGTCCAGCCGGCGGCCTCGCGGGGTTCGCCGATGCGGCGAATCGCCGCCGCCGTCAGTCGGATGATCTGGTCGCCGCCCTCGCGAAACGCGAGCTCTCCGAAGCGGCCCTGCACCTTGGCCCACTCGTTCCGGTCCGACGGCCCCAACTGGTGTGCGTAGCGGTCGAACGACTGATGCAGGACGGTCAGGATCACGAACGGGGCGCCATTGCTGCGCGCCGCGGCCTCGGCCAAGGCCTGCAGCAGGTAGACGTCGCCGCGGGTCGGTTGCTGCGCCGCAAACTCCAGCGCCTTGCCGGCCTCGTCGACGATGAGCAGCAGGCCCGCGCCCTTCTTGTCGCCTATCGTCTCGACCGCTTCCTCGAAGCACCCGACGACGTCCGACGTGGCGCACCGCGAGAGCGCCGGGGCCGACCCGTTCAGCAGCCGCCTGATGGTCTTCAGCACCCGCGGCTTCGCACCCCGCTGGTCGGCCCAGATGGCCTCGACCGTCGAGCACAGCGACCTGAGCAGCAGCGTGTCGAGGGGAGCGCGTTCCGCCGTCAGCAGCGCGGGGAAGAGCGGCTGTCGCGGCGCCGCGATCTCGTCCGACCCGCCGAGCAGGCTCCTGGCCGCGTCCCCCTCCGGAGACCCGCTTCCCGACAGCAGGTCGGCCAGGAAGACGGCGAATGCGCTCTTGCCCGACCCGTAGGGGCCCACCAGGCTCCACGCCCGGTCGCCGGCCTCGTCGTCGAGCCCGTCGGTGATCTGCGACAGCGCGCGGTGCACCGCCGGCGTGACGACGTAGCCGCCGAGGGCATCGGTGGAACCCGCGTCGCGGTCGAGGTTGACCGAGCGCCGAAAGCGGCGCTCGACCTCGACGAGGCTCGCGAGACTGGCCGATTCCCGAGTGGCGTCCATCGTCACGCGTTCCCGGCCGACCACGAATCGTAGTAACCGCGCAGCAACGCCGTCGGCTCGGGCGCGCTGTGCACGTAGATCTGCTTCAGGCCGGCCGTCTCGTCGAACACGATGCCCCCGTCCGTCAGGGCCTCGATGCGGTCGAGCCGGCCGAGCAGCCCGGGCTCGTCGAGGCAGAACGCGCGCCCCGGCGCGCCGTCGCCGAACGACAGCTCTTCCAGCGTGACGGTCTGTCCCCGCGTCGGCTGCCGCCGCAGGTACTCCGCCAACGCGTAGGCGAAGACTTCGTCGGGCAGCGACTCGTGGTCGCTCCGCACGAGCACGAGCGCCTGTTGCCGGCTCGTCGGGCGGATAACGCCCAGCTCGACGAGCGGGCAGTCGAGCGTGTCCTCGAGCAGGACGTTGCGGCGCCGCACCGGTGCGTAGGTGCGGACGAACACGTCGATGTCCCGCTTCAGCGACGCGCTGGTGAACCGCGTCCACCCGCTCTGAGCGCCGAGCGTCTCCAGCGCCTCCTGGACGTCGGCCCGCGTGAAGATCGTGCCGGGGTATCGGTTGAACACCCACCACCACGTCGTGGCCCGCTCCGGACGGCTGACGAGCTGCCAATGAAGCAGCCACAGCGTGCCCGGATCCTCCAGGAACGGGTCCCAGCCCCGGTCGAGGAGCAGCGATCTGCCCAGCTCGCTCGGCTTCAGCGGCCGCTTGCGGCTTCCGCGTTGCCGCGGTGCTTCCTCCAGCATACCGGTCACCAGGCCCCAGTGGCGGATCGACGACACCATGTTCTTGCCGACCCCGAGCTTCACCATGGCGTCCTCGGCCTCGAACGCGTGCGGGTCCGCGTCGGCGGCGTCCACCGCCTTCTTCAGCCACGGGTACCGGAACGGAAAGGTCTCGTGGCCCGAGAACGACACACGGCCGGTCACTTCGTCTGCTCCCTGCTCTCCGCAGAACGTCTTGCAACCCACGCGCCAAGTTCGGCCCGCGCAACGCGCCATTGTTTTCCCGCCTTGAACGCGGGAAGATCGCCGGACCGGGCCATTCTGTACGCGGTCTTCATCGAGATTTGCAGGTACTCCGCGACCTCGGCGAGTGGCAGAATATCACTCGTTCGCGCCCGCGGTTTGCGGGCACCAGCGGGCGGGGATGGGCCAGAATGGGCATCAACGACCATAACCACGCACAGCCTAGCACACATCGTGTGGTAGTCAAGCGGCCGTGAACCGCTAGATGTTGTGCACGCGGATCAGGAGCCGATCGATCCGGCGGCGGCTGGCCGGATCGGCGACTCATGGGCATCCCCGGATTGGTGAACTGATGGAGACGATAGGGATCTCGAGGTTCCGCGCGACCTGCCTCGCCGTCTTGCGGACCGTGCGCACCACGGGTCGGACGGGTCCGCATCACCCGTCGCGGGGAGCCCATCGCCGACATCGTGCCGCCCGGCCCGACCGAGCGACCGGCGGGCTGGCTCGGCTCGATGTCCGATCGCACGCGCATCACGGGTGACCTCGCCGCGCCGAGCAGCGATCTCGTTCCGTGGGACGTCGAGGACGAATGAGGAGTTGTGGTCGTCGTCTCTTGACCCTGCTCGCTCAATGAGGAAGGCCAGCGTCTCGTGCACCGTCAGCTTCTGCGGCATCATCTCGTCGAGCGGGCCGGCGAGGTGGCCGCGGATGGCGGTCAGATGCTGTTGCGTCAGCCAGGGAGAACGACGGCTCGAGCGACAATGCCCCGGCGATGTCCGCAATGGTCCTGAGCGTCAGGTTTCTGCCGCCACCGAGCACCTGGGTCACGAAGCCCGGCGTGCGACCCAGGCGCCGCGCCAGTTCCGCTCTCGTCACGCCACTGTCCTCTAGTGCCCCCGCCAGCGTCTCCGTGACGTCCAGAATCAACCGTTCCTGACCCAGCAACCGTTGGTACGCCTCACCGCGGCGCCCGGAGCGCGCATCGACCGCCATCGGCCGCGATGTTTACATGTAGCTAAACGTCTGTCAACCGGGCTGGCCGCGTCGCATCGCGTCTTGCGGACCCCCCGTGACGCAAAGCAGCAAGCCCGCCCCGAGAGCGCGAGATCCGCTTCGCACGGAGAGATGACCACCCGGGCGGGTTCATCCCTCGCGTGCGGAAAGCAGCCACGCCACCTCGCTCGTGTGCGCCCCGAAGATGGCGCTCACCACCCGGCTGACGACGAAGCACGAGTAGACTGTGCGCGCTGTCGTCCAACATGTCGGCTCGGCTGCCGGCAAGAGAGGTCTCGATGAAGTCCACGACGAGCGTTCGCACGTGCCTGTGGTTCGACGGGCAGGGCGAGGAAGCGGCGCGGTTCTACGTCTCCCTGCTGCCGGGCAGCGCGATCGAAGGCGTCCATCGCCCGGCGCCCGACGGCCCCGCCCTCATCGTCGAGTTCTCTCTGGCCGGCGCGCCGTACATGGTTCTCAACGGCGGCCCGCAGTACACCCACACGCCCGCGGCCTCCATCTCGGTGTCGACCGAGGACCAGGAGACGACCGACCGGTTGTGGGCGGCGCTGACGGCCGATGGCGGCCGGGAGAGCCGGTGCGGATGGCTCGTCGACCGCTTCGGGGTGTCCTGGCAGATCGTGCCCCGGGCGGTCGTTCGTCTCCTGAGCGATGATGACAGGGAAGCGGCCGGGCGGGCGCAAGCGGCAATGTTGCAGATGCGGAAGCTGGATGTCGCCGCGATGGAAGCGGCGTTTCGCGGCGCCTGAAGGGGCCGGCGGCGCCAGGCGGCTGAAGGACCGGCGGCGCGAGATGCGCAAGGACAATCGCGCCGAGCCGGCCCGCCATGCGTTCCGGCGGTCGATCCGCTGACGGCCATCGAGCCGTTGCCGGCGACGCGGCTGCTCCGTCCCGGCGATCCGCTGCGTCATCGCGGACCGCGCGTGGTACGGTGACGAGACGCCATGCTCGGCCCGTACACCCACCGCATCGACCCCGTCCTGCTCGACATCGGCGGCGTCCACCTCTGGTGGTACGGCCTCGGCTTCGCCCTGGGGTTCCTCGAGCTGCACCTCTTCCTCCGGCGCGGCGGCGGGCAACTGCGGCTGTCGCCCCGCGAGGTGTGGAGCCTGAGCCTCTACATGACGGTCGGGGTGCTGGTGGGCGGGCGCGCCCTCGAGATCGCGTTCGACGAGTGGCCCTTCTACCGCGAGCACCTGCACCTGCTGCCGGCGTGGTGGCTCGGGGGCATGGCCACCCACGGCCTGCTGCTCGGCGGGGCGCTGGGCGCGGCGCTGTTCGCGCGCCGCTACGGCCGGCCGTTCCTGCTCGTGGCCGACGCGCTGGTCGTTCCCGCCGCGTTCCTGATGGGCGTGGGGCGCATCGGCAACTTCGTCGACGGCCAGATCGTCGGCGCCGTGACCGACGTGCCGTGGGCGGTCGAGTTCCCCTACGCCGAGGGCTTCCGCCATCCCGTGGTGCTCTACGACGGGGCCAAGAACCTGCTGCTCATGGCGTACCTGCTGCACGTGCGGCGGGTCAACCCGACCCCCGGCGCGCTCGCCGCCCGCTTCGTCTTCTGGTACGCGTTCCCGCGATTCTTCATCGACCTCTTCCGCGAGTACCCCACCCACCGGCTCGTCCTCGGCACGGGGCAGACCCTGAACATCGTCATGGCCGTGGTCGGGGCCGCCGCCCTCTACCGCTCGCGCCTGCGCCGCCTGGGCCGGCTGAAGGGCAGCGCGGGCTGGGGGCTTGGCGTTGTGGCGCCGGCCGGTCGGTCGCAGCCCGGGCCGCCGCTCCTGTCGCAGCGCCTCGCCTTCGGGGGCCTGCTGGCGTTCTGCCTGACGATTCCGAGCAACTGGACGCAGGACATTCCGGCCCGTTACGGGGACCGGCATCCGGGGCTGGAGCACTCGTGGCTGTACCCGGAGATTGACACCGCGCCGCCCTCGTCGCCGGCGGTGCCCGTGGGGACGGAAACCGCGCCGCCGAACCCAAGTGGGGGACCGGGGAGATGACCCCGCGGTGGCTGTGCGGTGCCGTCGTGATGCTCGGGCTCGTCGCCGGGCCGGCGGCGGCTGCCGCCGGGCCGACGGCGGCGGTGTCGCGGACGGCAGAGAGCGCAGAGCGGGTGCCCGTCGCGCGGGCCGCGGGCCGATCTGAAGCGACGCCGGCCGCACCGATATCGGCAACCCTCGCGACCGTCCCGGGATCGGCACCGCTCGTGGCCGTCCCGGGATCGGCAGCCCTCGCGTCCGTCCCGGTATCGGCCGCCCTTGCGGCCGTCCCGAGATCGGCACCGCTCGTGGCCGTCCCGGTATCGGCAACCCTCGCGGCCGTCCCGGTATCGGCAACCCTCGCGGCCGTCCCGGTATCGGCCGGCCTCGCGGCCGTCCCGGTATCGGCCGGCCTCGCGGCCGTCGCGCGGGCCGCGAGCCAGGCTGTGGTCCCGGAAACGGTCCGCGAGCCGGAGAGCGGCGTCACCTTCCCCCTCGCCCTCACGCCGCCCGGGAGCGCGACGCCGCACTGGCTGATGGGGACCGGCATCCGCCAGCGGACGATCTTCCGCGTGAAGATCTACGCCTTCGGCCTCTACGTCGACGCGGACGCCGCGCGGGCCGCGCTCGCCGACTTCGCCGGCGTCACCGCGGAGGCGCTCGGGCGGGACCAGCGCTTCACCCGGCGCCTGCTCGATCTCGACTTCGGGATGGCGCTGCGGCTGGTGATGACCCGAACCGTCAGCGGCGGCGACGTGGCCGAGGCGTTCGACGATGCGCTACGGCCGCGTATGCCGCGGGCCGGGGCCGGCGCCGACGACGCCGCGGCGGCGCTGGCGAGGCTGCGCGGCCACCTCGGCGTGGAAGAGATACGGCGCGACGCCGAGATCGTCTTCTCGTGCGGCCCCGCCGGCCGCCTCGCCATGACCGTGGATGGCGCCGAGCGGCCGCCATTCGAGTCGCGGGCCCTCTGCAGCGCGCTGTTCGACGTCTACCTCGGCGAGGACCCGATCGAGCGCGACGGCAAGCGCAACATCCTCGCGGGATTCGCGGGCCTGCTGCAATCCCTGGCCCGCCGCTGAAGCGGCCCGCACGTTGTCGATGGTTGCCCATCGCGCCGCGCCGTCCTGGGCGTCCCCCGGCGGCTCACTCCGTGTCCCTGGTACTGTGCCGGTGCCCGGCGTCGTCCTCGTCTTGGCCCCCCGTCCTCATCCACCCGCACGGTCAGGTTCGCGGCGACGGCGCCGGACACCGCACGTGAGCCGAACCCCGGTTGGTCCGCGCACTCCTGTACTGCAAGGAGGACGTCGATGAAGCGCTGGCTCGCGACCGCATCCGCACTCGCCCTGCTGGCCGCCCCGCCCGCCCTGGCGCAGGCGGCACTTGAAATCGGCGGCGGCTGGTTCCAGTCCAACCCGCTGGGCATCTCGGACCTGAGCGGCCCGACGGGACCGACCGTCGACCTGGCGTGGACGACGTGGAGGAACGAACGGACGGGCGTGGCCGTGGGGGTCACGTCGGTCTTCGGAAGCGAAAGCTACGCCTCCGGCGTGTCGGCGACCCCCTACATCTACGGGCACGTGGCCTGGCGCCGCCGCTGGATGAACGCCGCCGGCCGCGGCTACCTGCACGTCGGCCTCGGAGCCGGCCCCATGTTCTGGCGGGTGGGCGGGTACGGCGGGTATCACCTGCGGCCGCTGGTGTGGCACGTCGAGCTGATGGGCACACGCACGCTGCGGGACGGGCTCGACCTGCGCGCCGGCGTCAGCACCACGCCGTGGCTTCCGCCGTACCTACTCCTGGCCGTGCAGCCGACCGTGAAGGCGGTCTGGACGTTCTGAGAGGTGGTCAGGGTTCGCGGGGCCGGCAATGCCCACAGAAGTTGAGCGGGTAGGGCGAGGACCTTGCCCAGTCGATAGCGTCTTCGATGGTCTGGAAGTGCCGCCACTTGGGGCCGCCCCGTGGCGCAAGGCGTAGGTGCAATCGGCCCGGTGGACGGTTGTTCGGCTCTCGGTGCCGTGCCCGTCCGCGCTGTGACGATTGACGGAGTATCTCATGCAGCCGAGTCGCCTCGTCGACTCCGGCGCCGCCCGCGTCCCCTACATGGTGCCGGCATGGCGAGCTTGGCCCACACGGGCTGCCATGGAACGGCCGCCGCCACGCTCGCGGTCGAGACTGGTGGGCCGGCTGCCGCTAGCAGGCCGCCTCCGCCTGCGGGCGCGGACGCCACAACTGGTGGACCACCCAATCCAGGTCCAGACACTCGCCGCGCCAGTCGGGCGTGAGGGTGTCGGGATCAATCTCTATGCCCTCCCGTTCGAGCCGCGCCCTCACCGGCGCCAACGAGCGACCCGTCCAGTCCGGCGGCGTTGGCGCCTCCGGCAGTGGACGGCCGTTGGGCCGGACGAACTCCACGTCACCGCTTGCATCCAGTGTGACGCGGAACCCCTCCTCGTGAACCGCCCGGTGGTGCCGCCGGCACAGGAGCACCAGATTGTCGAGCGCCGTCACCCCGCCGTGGGCCCAGTGCCTGATGTGGTGGGCATCGACCCGGACGTTCCGGCACCCCGGAAACCGGCACTGGCGGTCGCGGGCGTGCAGCGCCCGGCGCAGGGCCGGCGAGATGGTCCGCGTACGGCGACCGACGTCGAGGACCTCGCCGCCGGGGCCGTGTTGCATCCCGACCGTCGCCGCGTCGCAGGCGAGCCGCCGCGCCATAGCCGCCGAGATGTGGATGCCCCCGGCTTCTTCCAGCACCGTCTGGCGGCGGCCGGCCGGAGTGTACGCGGCCTGCTGCGGCGACGCGGCCGTCTCCGACGTTCCCGCGGGAACGTGGAGTGCTTCGGGGATATCGGGCGCTTCGGTCAGGGCGTCCGCGTCCACGTGCACCACCACCTGATAGCGGTCGCCCGCCGTCCCCCGGTCGAGCCCGCCCGACAATGCGCACTCCGCAATCACCCCCAGCGCATCCGCCTGCCGCTGCGCCAGCGACGACGCCTCCGCCTCTGCGCCGGGAACGGTCTCGGCGCCGGGGGCGGCCTCTCCGTCCGCGTCCGCCGCCGTCGCGTCGGCGCCGCGGGCCTAGTCGCACGCCGCCTCCAGCGCCCGCCGCACGACCGCGCCCACCTCGGGCGACAGACGGCCCCGCACCACGACCATTCCGTCCTCGTCCACCCACGTTCGCAGCGACCGCGTCTCGTGCCGCCGCCGGTCCTCGGCCTGCTCCGCCAGGCGGTCCACTCGCCGCCACGCCCGCACGATCTTCTCCACGTGGGCGGCGGTGCCCGACAGCGCCACGTTCAGCAGGTCGTCCTCGGTCTCGGGCGTCGCCACCCGCGTGACCGCGCGCATCTTCGAGTAGGACACCTTGCCGCGCCGCATCGCGTCGCTCAGCTTCGGCAGGTCGGCGAGGGCGCGCGCCACCCGCACGTGCTCGCGGGCCGCGCCCGGGGCGAGCCCGGTGCGCCAGCCCAGCCACTCGGCGCACGACGTGCAGCCGGCCCAGCCGTAGCGCTCGTCGAACTGTCGGATCAGGCTCAGCAGCTCCCAGGTGGCAGCGCTGATGCGGGCGGAGAGCTCGGCGATGCGGTCGCCGAGCGCGACGACCTCGGCCTGGGGACCGTCGGGGCACCAGGGCCGCGGTGCGGGTGCGTCGCTCTCGGGCACGATGGAGTCCGCGGGAAGCAGCGCGGGCGCAGGGAAGTCGGGTGTGGCTTCAGAGTGCATGCCCCATCGTAACCCATTGATTTTGAGCGGCTTGTACTCGCTTCAGCGGCCCGAACGGCCCGTGGGGCGGCAAATTCGGTCTCACGGTCGGCGTCGTGCCGCCTGGGGCGACTGAGGGGTGTTCAGCGGGCATTCCTGGTGGCGTCCCGGAAATCACGCGGACTGGCTGCGAAAAGCTGTCGAGCAAAAAGTGCAGGCCGGCGAGGTGTTCTGGTCCTCGGCGACGCCCCGCCCCGGCGTGCGTCGCCGATGAGCACCGCCCGTGCTTGCGTCCTGGCGTTCTGTTGACGCCTTGGCGATGCCGCGACGATAATCGTCTCAGACGCATGCCCGATTACTGCCCCGAACAGCTCCGGGCCGGCTTTACCCGGGAGCCTGACGTCTCCACCGAGTCGATCGACGACTTGGGCACGGCTTCCGGCGGAGCCGCCACCGTGCGTCTCGAGGCGGGAGATCACGACACCTACGTCGAAGCGATTCCCGCGCCATACGAGGCTCGCTTCGAGCTTCGGCAGCCGATTCCGGTGGACTTCGAGGAGGTTGCGGCGGGTGCGGTCATCGCCCGTTTCTCGGAGGCCGACCTCGCGGTCACCGGCGACGACAGGCAGGACGCGACGGCGGGCCTCGCATCCTGGATCCTGGACATCTTCGACGACCTGGCGGCGGTGGATCCACGGACGCTCGGCAGGACTCCCGCCATGCAGTTCCGCGTACTGGGACGGCACCTCATCCGGCATGATCTCGAAGCGGGAAGCTGAGAGGTTGGCCACGAAGCTCGGGTGTCGGCCTCGGCCCGGCGGCAACCACATGAAGGTCCACGTCTACGTGGACGGAATCTGGGAGAAGAGCTTCGGCTTCTCGCACGATTCGACGTCGACGATTGCGATCACCTGGCCGGGCTCGACACTTGGAAGCTCCTCGGACGGTACCGGAAGGTCGTGGCCATCCTCGGCCAGGACCTCGAGGTAGAGCAGGATGGCCTCGGCGACGTTAGTCAGCGCCTCGGGAACGCTGTCGCCGGCCGACGAAACCGCCGGCAGGTCCGGCACGGTGACACCGATGCCGGGATTCTCCGGCTCGAAGTGCAGCACGGTCAGGTAGTGCGTTACCGCTCCCTCCAATCCCAGCCGGCCTGCCGGTAGATGTTGCGCAGGGTGCCGGTCGGGAGATCCTTGCGCGGATGCGTGACGACCACGTGGCCCGGCTTCGTCTCGAACGCCGCTGACGCGGTCCGCACCCCGCTGCCGGCGACCGGGCCCCGAGTGCAGCCGCCCGTCCCGGCGTGCTACAGTGGCGCGTTCACTCGGCGCCGGCCACCCTCTGACGACGGATACCGACCATGTTGAGCAGTTGGCAGCAGGACTATACGCCCATCGCGGACAGTCTCGGCTATTCGACGATCGCCGCGGCCATCCCCCTCCTCATCCTCTTCTACATGCTGGGGGTCCGGCGCAAGCCCGGCTGGATCGCCGGCCTCACCGCCCTCGGGGCGGCGGTGGTGCTGGCCGTCGGGGTGTACGGCATGCCCGTCGTGCCGGCGGTGGCCGCGATGGTCTACGGGGCCGCGTTCGGCCTGTTCCCCATCGGCTGGATCGTCATCGCCTCGCTCATTCTCTACCGGGTGACCCTCGACTCGGGGCGGTTCGAGATCATCAAGGACTCGATCGGCTCGCTCAGCGACGACCGCCGCCTGCAGGCGGTGCTCATCGGCTTCGCTTTCGGGGGCTTCATCGAGGGGGCGGCGGGCTTCGGGACCCCGGTGGCCATCGCCGCCGCGATGCTCACCGGCCTGGGCTTCTCGCCGTTCTACGCCGCGTTCATCTGCCTCATCGCCAACACCGCGCCCGTCGCGTTCGGCTCGCTCGGCATCCCCGTCGTGACCCTCGCCCAGGTCACGGGGCTGCCCGAGGCGGGCCTGAGCGCCATGACGGGGCGGTTGTGCGCGCTCATCGGCATCATCATCCCCGCCTACATGGTGGTCGTCATGTCGGGGTTCCGCCGGTCCCTCGAGGTGCTGCCGCAGGTGCTGGCGTGCGCGGTGACCTTCGCGCTGGTGCTGTTCGCGGTCACCAACACCCTGGGGCCGGCCCTCGCCGTCATCCTCGCGTCGATCGCGGCGATGGTCGCGATGGTCGCGGCCATGAAGATCTGGCAGCCGGCAGAGCCGTTCCGCCTCGAGGGCGACGTCGCGGCGACGACCCAGTCGCGCACCCACACCACCGGCGAGCTGGTGTCCGCCTGGACCCCCTACATGCTGCTCGTGGCGTTCGTCCTCGCGTGGCGCTACCAGCCCATCCAGGGGCTGCTGAACAGCTTCGGCACGACGATCCCGGTGCCGCTGCTGCACGACGTCGTCACCCGGGTGCCGCCGCTGACCCCCGAGCCGTCGCCTTACGCCGCCGTCTACAACTTCAACTGGCTGTCCGCCGCCGGCACGTCGTGCTTCCTCGCCGCATTCACCGCGTCGATGGTCATCGGCCTGCCCGCCGGGAAGTTCTACGGCATCGTGGCCGCGGTGCTCAAGCAGCTCCAGAAGCCGCTGCTGACCATCGCGTCGGTGCTGGCCCTCGCGTTCCTGATGAACTACGCGGGCATGACCTCGACCCTGGGGCTGGCCTTCGCGGCGACCGGGGCCCTCTTCCCGTTCTTCAGCGCCATGCTCGGCTGGACCGGGGTGTTCCTGACCGGCAGCGACACGTCGTCGAACGCGCTGTTCGGGACGCTCCAGGTGGTGACCGCCAACGCCCTGGGGCTGAACCCCATCCTCACCGCGTCGACGAACGCGGCCACCGGGGTCATGGGCAAGATGATCTCGCTGCAGAGCATCGCCGTCGCCGTCGCCGCCACCGGCATGGCGTCGTCGCAGGAGGGCCGGCTCTTCCGCATCACGCTGAAGCACAGCATCATCCTGGCCCTGAGCATGGCGGTCATCACCATGATCTTCGCCTACGTGCTGCCGCAGCTCGTGCCGCCGCCGCCGGCGTGATCGCTCACTTCGGCCCTTGTCGGCCGCCGGGGCCATGACCCTGGCGGCCGTGTCGGTATTCGGGGTCGGGGGCGGTCGGCCACGTATTCTGATGTTTGGAGGCCGCGAGTCGGCGTTACGATCGAGGAAGGCCGATGAGACTGAAGATCGTCCTGGAGCCCAGCGACGAAGGCGGTTACACGGTGTACGTGCCCGGGCTTCCCGGCTGCATCAGCGAGGGCGAAACCGTCGATGACGCGATCGCCAACATACGGGAGGCAATCGAGCTGTACGTCGAACCTGTCGAAGACGACCTCACCAGCCGGCAAGGTCTGGAGGTACGTGAACTGGTCGTGTGACCAAGGTCCCGTCGCTCGACCATCGGAGGATCGTAGCCGCGTTGCGCCGTGACGGCTGGGTCGTAGTGCGTCAGCGAGGCAGTCACGTTCGACTTCAGAAGCGGCTCTCGACGGAAACCCTCAAGGTCATCGTCCCGGCACATCGACCCGTCAAGCGATCGACGCTTGCGCACATTCTCAAGCAGGCGCGTCTCGGTGTCGACGATCTGAAGCGACTACTCTGATTCCGGCCGGCCGGCAGCGGGCGTTGCGCCCGTCGATCTGCTGCGCGAGGATGCCGGTGTCCGGGAAGCCGGTCAACGCTCGTTCATCTCCTCTCTGGTCAACCTCTTCCCGACCTGCAGTCGGTCCTGCAGCTCGCGCAGGACGTCCACGGCCCTGGCCGCCTGCCGATCCCGACCGACGTGGTCCGCCGGCCACAGCCGGAACTGCTCGGTCAGGGTGGTTCCCTCACGGGCGGCTCCGTGACGCGCGGCCTCGACCAGGTCGTCGTCGGCGCTCGAGGTGATGTTCTTCGAGCCCGCCTCCTGAACGAGCCGCGAGGGGCCGACCGCGACTCACAGCGTCGACGGCACCAGCAGCATCGCGACCGCGGTGACGAGGAACAGGACCACCGCGACGAGGCCGCTGTAGCCGAGCACGTCGCCGAACTTCATGCGGGTGACGGTCAGGATGGGGATGGCCCAGAACGGCTGGATGAGGTTGCTGGTCGAGTCGCCGTAGCAGTAGGCGAGCAGGGTGGTGGTGGGCGAGACCGCGAGGTCGCGCGCCGCCGGCAGCAGGTAGGGGGCCTCGATCAGCCACTTGGAGCCGCCCGAGGGGACGAACACGTTCACGATCCCCGAGTAGACGTAGACGATCAGCGGATAGGTCTCGGTGGTGGCCACCTGCACGAACAGCCCGCCCAGCCAGTCGCCGAGGCCGGTGCCGTTGATGACCCCGAAGATGCCCGCGTAGAACGGGAACTGCAGGATCACCCCCGACGCCGTCCGCGCCCCGTTGCCGAACGCCCGCACGAGGTTCGCGGGCCGCCGCTGCAGCAGCATCGCCCCCATCAGGAACACCGCGTTGTAGGCGTTGATGGTCCAGCTCGCGCCGAACCCCTGGGTCACGATGGAGTGCCCGAGGGGGTAGCCGATCAGGATCACGGCGAGGAAGATCCACCCGGGGAACGCCTCGATGCCCGCGGCCGGGGTCGTGGGCTCCGTCTCCTCGGGCATCGCCGGCATGATCCGGGCCAGCTCGTCCTCGGTCAGGGTCCGCGCGTTCTTGCGCGGGTGCAGCATGGCGACCATGCCGAGGCCGACGACGGAGACGACGGCGAGATAGCCGAGGTTGAACGCGTTGAACAAGGTCTCGGTCACCGGCAGCAGCCGGTCGACGAGGGGCTCGGCCCCCGGCGGGGGGGTGGTGATGGGGTTGCCGGCCGTGGCCATGATGAGGGGGGCCGACCCCGAGAGCCCGCCGTGCCACACCGTGCCGAGGCCGAGGTAGCCGGCCGCGATGAGGATGCGGACGTCCGCGCGCGGGTTCCGCCGGGCCACGAAGGGGAGGAAGAGGGCCGAGGCGACGACGCTCGCGGCCCAGTTGAAGTAGGCGACGACGATCGAGAACAGCCCCAGCAGCACCACCGCCTGCACCGGCCGGTCGACGTCGGGCCGGCTCGCGAGCCAGTCGAGGAAGCGGAACGCGGGCCGCGACGACACGCAGGCGTGGGCCGCGATGAGGGCGATGGCGAACTGCATGGCCAGCTCGAGCAGCGCCCACATGCCGCCGCCCCACGCCAGCATCGTCTCGTTGAGGCCGGCCCCGGCCCCGAACATGGCGAGCAGCATGGCCAGCACCGTCAGCGACATGCACACCACCCACGAGTCGGGTATCCAGCGCTGGGTGAAGCGGGACAGGCTCTCGCCGAGATTGCCGATGAGCTGGATGATGGCAGACATGGAATCGGTGTCGTCGGGGGGCTTGCGCCGTCAGCAGGTCTCGCGCCAGCCAACCTGCGGGGCGACCGCATGGCCGCGCCGGCCGCCCGTGGATTCGGGCAGGTTCACGTCGAAGGTCGCAGCGCCCCGGGCGCCTCCCCATCCGCGCGCGGCGCGGCGGGCGCCTCGCCAACTGCGCGGCAATGGGGCGGGCGCCTCGCCATCCGCGCACGGCGTTGAATGCCGGCCGTCGGCCGCCCGCCGTCGCCGCTCGGGCGCAGCAGGCGCCGTCGCCACCGGCCGCGG
The DNA here is from genome assembly GCA_022821235.1 of Vicinamibacteria bacterium. Taxonomy (GTDB): domain Bacteria; phylum Acidobacteriota; class Vicinamibacteria; order Vicinamibacterales; family UBA8438; genus JAJEEA01. Next base: position 19,925 of record JAJEEA010000125.1, on the reverse strand, counting down.
CCTCAGGCCGCCTCCTCCGCCGCCGGGGGCTTGGCCAGGTACAGGCAGACGAGCGAGCCGATCGACAGCACCGCGGCCCCGAAGAACGCCCACTGGTAGTTGCCGAACGTGTCGAAGACGAGGCCGGCGAGCCGCGCCCCGACCACCGCCGCGAGCCCCCACGCGAGGAACAGCAGGCCGTAGTTCACCCCGAGGTGCTTCGTGCCGTAGAAGTCGGCCGAGGTCGCCGCGAACACCGCGAGCAGGGCGCCGTAGCAGAAGTAGACGGCGAACACCCCGAGCACGAAGAACGCCACGTTCGAGCCGAGCAGGTAGAGCAGGGGCATGGCCACCGCCGACACCAGCACCATCAGCCGCAGCACGTTCAGCCGGCCGAGGTTGTCCGACATCGCGCCCGAGAGCACCCGCCCCACCGTGTTGCCGACGGCCCCGACGACGAGCCCGATCAGGGCCACGCTGCCGATGCCCGCCTCGGTGCCGAACGGCACGAGCTGGCTGATCAGTCCAAGCCCCGCGATGGCGCCCATGAAGTAGGCGAGGAAGAGGAAATAAAACGCGCTGCCCCGCAGCATCTCCGACGGCGTGAACTCGCGCACCGTCCGCGTCACCGCCGCCTTGAGCTGGCTCGGGTCCCAGCCCTCGGGGGCGTAGCCGTCGGGGGCCGGCTTGAGCAGCCACGCCCCGACCATGGAGATGACGAGGAAGACGATGCCGTAGATCTGGAAGGTCGCCTCCCATCCCTGCCCGGGGATGAGCAGCTCGTCTGCGATCGGCCCGAAGACGCCCGACCCGGCCCCGTACCCGCCCACCGCGATGCCGATGGCGAGCCCGCGCCGGTCGGGGAACCACTTGGAGACGACGGGGATCGCGATGGAGTAGCCGATGCCGTTGCCGGCCCCCGCGATGAGCCCGTAGGTGATGTACAGCCACGCCAGCGACGTCGTGTAGCTGGCGAGGAAGAACCCCCCGCTGAACAGGAGCCCGCCGATGGCGGCCAGCGTGCGGAAACCCACGGTGGCGTGCAGGCGGCCGGCGAGGACGAACGTCACCGCCATCGTGAAGATGCCGATGCTGAAGGTCGTCGACGTCTGCTCGCGGGCCCAGCCGAACTCTCCCTCGAGGGGGAGCACGAAGACGCTCCACGCGTAGAACGAGCCGAGCACGACGTTCAGCATCGTGCCCCCGATCAACGGTAGCCAACGGTTGCCGGCCTGCGAATCAGCCATGGGGTTCTCCTGGGAGCCTGCTCCGTAGAAGTTCGCACCATCGGAACCGTCGACACGACCGCCCGGTCGCGCCGTGCCGGTCGGGGGGCGCGGGCGCCGTCGCCTGGCAAGCGCCGCGTTGCCCTGCCGGGAGCCGCCGCCGACGAGCTCTCCCGCGGCGCCCGCCGTCGCCGGACAACCGTGGTCTTGCCCCGCCGTCCTTCGGTCCGGGCCGCCGCCTCGCGCCGCCGCCGCCCTGCGATCGCGCCGCCTTGCCGCGGACGCCTCCCATGAAGCGGCCGGCGTCGGTTCCGCGACGCCGGGGCCCTACTTCAAGGTGGGCATGCTCAGGCTCACCGCCTCGGGCCGGTCCGGCCACCGGGTGGTGACGACCTTCGTCCGGGTGTAGAACCTGACCCCGTCCTCGCCGTGCACGTGGAGGTCGCCGAACAGCGAGCCCTTCCACCCCCCGAACGAGAAGAACGCCATGGGCACCGGAATCGGCACGTTCACGCCGACCATCCCCACCTGGATGTCGCGGGCGAACCGGCGCGCCGCGTCGCCCGAGCGGGTGAACACCGCCGTCCCGTTGCCGTAGGGGTTGCGGTTCACGATATCGACGGCGTCGTCGAAGCTGTCGGCGCGCACCACCACCAGCACCGGCCCGAAGATCTCGTCGCGGTAGATGGGCATGTCGACCGTCACCCGGTCGAACAGCGTCGGGCCCAGGAAGTAGCCGTCGTCGTGCCCCTCGACCCGGACGCCGCGGCCGTCGACCACGAGGTCGGCCCCCGCCTGCTCGCCGAGGTCGACGTAGCCGGCCACGCGGTCGAGGTGCTCGCGGGTGATGAGGGGCCCCATCTCGACCCCCTCGCGGTGGCCGGGGCCGACCCGCACCGCGGCGGCGCGGTCGCGGATGCGCGACACGATGGCGTCGCCCGCCTCGCCCACCGCCACCACCGCCGAGATCGCCATGCAGCGCTCGCCGGCCGAGCCGTAGGCGGCGCCGATGAGGGCGTCGGCGGCGGCGTCGAGGTCGGCGTCGGGCAGCACCACCGCGTGGTTCTTGGCCCCGCCGAGGGCCTGCACCCGCTTGCCGTGGGTGGTCGCCGTCTCGTAGACGTGCCGCGCCACCGGCGTCGACCCGACGAACGAGACGGCGGCGACCTCGGGATGCGTCAGCAACGCGTCGACCGCCTCCTTGTCCCCGTGCACGACGTTGAAGACGCCGGGGGGCAGCCCCGCCTCGTGCAGCAGCTCGGCCGCCATCATGCTCGCCGAGGGGTCCTTCTCGGAGGGCTTCAGCACGAACGTGTTCCCGCACGCGAGGGCCACCGGGGCCATCCACATCGGGCACATGATGGGGAAGTTGAACGGGGTGATCCCGGCGCAGACGCCCAGGGGCTGCCGCGTGCTGTGCGAGTCGACCCCGGCCCCCACGTCCTCGGCGTGCTCGCCCTTCAGCAGGTGGGGGATGCCGGTGGCGAACTCGACCACCTCGAGGCCGCGCTGCACGGAGCCGGCCGCGTCGGCCAGGGTCTTGCCGTGCTCCTCGGTGACGACCCGCGCGATGTCCCCCTTGCGCTGCTCGAGGAGGTCGCGGAACCGCATGAGGATGCGCGCCCGCCGGAGCGGCGTCGTGTCGCGCCACGCCGGGAACGCGGCGCGGGCGTCCCGCACCGCCGCGTCGACGTCGTCGGGGGTCGCGAACGGCACCGTCCGCACCGTCCGCCCGGTCGCCGAGTCGGTGACGACACCCTCCCGTTTGCCGGCCGGGGCGACGCGGCGCCCGTTCACCCAGAACGGCACGGTGGGAACGGCGGCCTGTGTGGTCATGCGGGCGCTGGCGTTGGTGAGCGGATGACCGCGAGCCTCAGGGCCGGCTCGTGTGCAGGCGCAGGATTTCCCGCAGGATCTCCTGCAGGGTTTGCCGGGTTTCCTGGGCCTCGGCCCGCATTGCCGCTCTGATCTGTGCAAGCTCCGCTCTGATCTGTGCGTGCTCGGCCTGCATCTCCGCGCTGAGCGCGTTGCGCTCGGCCGTGATCCGGTTGTTCAGACTGAGAGAAACGGTGAGGAACACGCCAATCACCGCGGCGCCCACCCCCACCATCGCGACGCCGACCGCTGCGATGGCCCGGGTTTCCTGCGACCAGGGAGCTCGATTCCTCGTGGGGGCAGGGTCGGCGTCCTCGGGCATGCTTGAAGTGTATCAGAAAGGGGTAGGCCGGGCCGGAAACGAAAAAGGGGCCGCCGGCGTTGGCCGGCGGCCCCTCCCGATGCTCCCGATCCGCCGATGCCGGCGGTATCGGGGCGGAACGGCGGTGCGGCTAGATGTCGAAGTACATCGCGAACTCCCACGGATGGGGCCGCAGGCGGATGGCGTCGACCTCGCCGCGCTTGTAGTCGAGCCACGTGTCGATGAGGTCCTGCGTGAAGACGTCGCCCTTCAGCAGGAACTCGTGGTCGGCCTCGAGGGCGGCGAGGGCCTCCTCGAGGCTGCCCGGCGTGCTCGGAATCTTCGCGTGCTCCTCGGGCGGCAGGTCGTAGAGGTCCTTGTCGAGCGGCCCCATCGGTGTGATCGCGTTCTGGATGCCGTCGAGGCCGGCCATGAGCAGGGCGCTGAACGCGAGGTAGCCGTTGCAGGTCGGGTCGGGGAAGCGGGTCTCGATGCGCTTCGCCTTCTCGCTGCCCGAGTACACCGGGATGCGGACGGCGGCGCTGCGGTTCCGCATCGAGTAGATGAGGTTGATGGGCGCCTCGTAGCCGGGAACGAGCCGGCGGTACGAGTTGGTGGTGGGGTTGCAGAACGCGAGCAGGGCCCCGGCGTGCTTCAGGATGCCGCCGATGTAGTGCAGCGCGGTCTTGCTGAGCCCGGCGTAGGCGTCGGCCTCGAAGAACATGTTCTTGCCGTTCAGCCAGAGGCTCTGGTGCACGTGCATGCCCGACCCGTTGTCCTGGAAGATCGGCTTGGGCATCAGGGTCACGGTCTTGCCGTGCCGGCGCCCGACGTTCTTGACGACGTACTTGTACTTCATGAGCTTGTCGCCCATGTTGACGAGCGAGTCGAAACGCATGTCGATTTCGGCCTGACCCGCCGTCCCCACCTCGTGGTGGTGCACCTCGATCTCCACCCCGACCTTCTCGAGCTCGAGCATCATCTCGGTCCGCAGGTCCTGGTGGCTGTCCATCGGCGGCACAGGGAAGTAGCCTTCCGTGTAGCGCGGCTTGTAGCCGAGGTTGCGCGAGTTGCCGGCCGCGTCCGGGTTCTCCGTCCGCCCCGCGTTCCAGAAGCCCTCGGCCGCGTCGATGTGGTAGTAGCCGTGCTGGTAGCTCTGGCCGAACCGGATGTCGTCGAAGATGAAGAACTCCGGCTCGGGCCCGAAGTACGCGGTGTCGGCGATGCCGGTGCTCCTCAGGTAGGCGTTGGCCTTCTGCGCGACGTACCGCGGGTCGCGCGAATACGACTCGCCGGTGATGGGATCCTTGATGTTGCAGATGATGTTCAGCGTCGGCGTCTCGAAGAACGGGTCGACGAAGGCGGTCGAGGCGTCGGGGAAGAGCAGCATGTCGCTCTCCTGGATGGCCTGGAATCCGCGGATGCTCGACCCGTCGAACCCGATGCCTTCCTCGAAGACGTCCGCCTCGAACTCCTTCGCCGAGACGGTGAAGTGCTGCCACAGGCCCGGCAGGTCGATGAACCGCAGGTCGACCGCCTGGATCCCCTTGTCCTTGATCAGTTGCATCACGTCGTTCACTGTCATCCGTGTGTCCTCCTGAAATCACCGTTCGTTGGCGACGTCTCGACTTCCGGACGGGATTCGGTCGTCGCCCCTTCGAATCCCCGGCTCGATGCCGTCGGCCGCCGCCCGCGGCGCGCGAGCGCCTGGTCTAGGCGGCTTCCCCGGTACCGAGCGCTGCCTCCAGGTCCGTGCGCAGCGAGTGCTCCATGTCCGGCGACAGCTTCCCGCCGTCGCGCGTCAGGTGGAACACGTCGGTCGCGCGGTCGCCCTCGGTGGAGATCAGGACCAGGTCGATGTCGCACCCGTGCTCGGAGATGACCCGGCTGATGCGGTGCAGCAGGCCCCACTGGTTGGTGCCTCCGACCTCGAGGACGGTGTAGCGGTCCGAGTAGAAGTGGTCGAAGTGCACCACGCCGGGCACGCGGGCCCGCCGCCGCCGCGCCCGCGCCGCCGCCTCGCGCCCCTTGAGCATCGACTCGAGGTCGGCGGCCCCGGTCAGGACCTGCTGCAGCAGCTCCTTGAGCTCGGCGGCGCCCGATTCGTTGAGGGCCAGGAACTTGTCGGCGTCGACGAAGCGGAACAGGTCGAGGACCACCCGCTCGCGGTTGCTCATCGCCTGGCCCCGCAGGATGTCCATGCCGAAGTAGGACAGCACCCCGCAGATCTTCGAGAAGACGCGGGGGCGGTCCCGGGTGACGACGCTCAGCTCCCACACCTCGTCCTGCCGCTCGAGGTTGACCCGGACGCCGTCGGACTCGAGGTCGCGCGACAGCACGATGTGCTCGTACACGCGGCGGGGGTCGACCAGCCGCAGGTAGCGCCGGGGCAGGCCGTCGAGGAAGCGCGTCACCTGCTCCTCGCCGATCTCCGGCGGCCGGCCAGCCAGCAGCTCGGCCACGCCCTGCTCGTCCCTCGCGATCACCTCGTCGCCGTAGCCCAGGGTCAGGTGATTGTAGGTGTCGACGTACAGGCGCCACAGGAGCTCTTCCTTCCAGGGCGTCAGGGTCTCCGGGGTCGTGCCCTGGATGTCCACCAGGGTCAGCAGGCACAGCATCCTCAGCCGGTCCTCGGTGCCGACGAGGCGGGCGAGCTGCCGGGGCTCCTCCGGGTCCTGCGTGTCCCGCTTGAACGCGGTCCGCGACATGGCGAGATGGTGGCGTATCAGGAACTCGACGGTGCGGGCCGCCGGCGGGGGGACGCGGAGCCGGCGCAGGGGTCCCGCGACCATGCGGCAGCTCTCCTCCGCGTGGTTCTTGTTGGTCCACTTGCCGACGTCGTGGAACAGCAGCGCGAGCACGATCAGCTCGGGCTCCTCCAGCTCGGCCAGCGCGCCCGCGAACCGCCGGCGCGAGGGCGGGCACGACTCGGGATCGGCCAGGTCGGACAGGTTGCGGATGGTCACGAGCGTGTGCTCGTCGACCGTGTACTTGTGATAGAAGTCGCGGATGACGCGGCAGTAGATCTTGCGGAACTCGGGGAACATGCGCCCGAGCAGCCCGTTCTCGTGCATCTCCGACAGCCGGTCGTAGAGGCCCGCCCTCGGCTTCAGGAAGCGCAGGAAGCCCTCGCACTCCGCCCGGCCCGGGAAGAACTGCTCCGACGTGTAGCGGTCGCCGTGCCGCTCGATGAACGTGAGGGTGTCCGGGGCCACCGCGCAGCCCGCGTCCGTGGCGGCCTGGAACACCGGGAGCCACGTGCTCGGCTGCAGCGACGCGCGCACGGTGTCGATGAAGCCGACTCCGTCCTGCCGCCGCTCGATGTTGTCCGCCACCGCGCCAGCGCCGACCGGGGCGGGGGCCGGGCCGGTGCCCTCCATCACTCGCGAGAGCACCCGCGACACGATGCGCGCGTGGTGGAAGTACACGCTCATCAGCGCCTCGACCGTCCGCGCCTTCGCGCCGGGCGCGCCGAAGCGCTCGGCCACCGTCTCCTGGTGCTCGTGGCTCAGGATGTTCTGGTCGCGCTTGTTGTCGAGGTGCACCATCGACCGGATGCGCAGCAGGAACTCCTCGGCCTCGTCGAGCGCCTCGTCGCGGCGCCCCGCGATCAGGGACGCGGCGCCGTCGGCGTCCGCCGGGGTCAACGCGGTCAGGGTCCTGATGGCGGACAGGTCGCGCAGGCCGCCGGGCGCCTCCTTGATGTCCGGCTCGAGGTGGTAGATGGTGTGGTTGTGGTGCCGGTGCCGTTCCGCCACCAGCTCTCGCAGCGCGTCGAGGGTCGCCGGGCGCCACGGCGACCCCGCGTCGAGGACGCGGGCCGCGAGCCGGTCGAAGACCGCGGCGTCGCCGGCCACGAACCTCGCGTCGGAAACGGAGACCAGGAACTCGGGGTTGTCGGTCTCCACGTGCTCGAGCTCGCCGACCTGCCGCACCTGGTGGCCGACGTCGAAGCCGAGGTCCCACAGGGCGTGGAGCAGGGTCTTGGCCAGCCGTTCCTCGGCCGCCGTGAGCCGGCGGTCGAACAGGATGAGGAGGTCGATGTCCGAGTGCAGGCAGAGTTGGCGCCGACCGTATCCGCCGATGGCCACCAGCGCGACCGCCTCGGTCGAGACGCCGGGCCGGTCGCCGGCCCCGGCCAGGATGCGGGCGAGCAGGCGATCCACCGCGGCCGAGTACTCTCGCGCGGCCAGCCCCCCGCCGCGCGCGTGCCGGACGTCCGCCTCGTAGCGGTCGCGCGCGGCGCGGAGGGCGTCGGCCGGCGACCGTCCTTCCGCGGACCCGGTGCCGGGCGAGGTGCTGGTCATCGGTTCGGGACCGCGCGGCCGGGCGGCGGTGCGCCGGGCCATGCTCCGGAACGCGGCGTCGGAGCAGGGCGCCCGGCGGCGCCGGGGACCTGCACGGGAGCGCGCGGTCTGCGCGTGGGCGCGTTCGGCGCCCCGCGATGCCGATCTCGGGCCGGCCCCATCGCATGTCGATTCGATGGCGCCGGCCTCGCGGTGGTCCGAAAACGATACATCTTACCAGAGGTGCGCTAGTAGCCGACGCTCAGGCCGAAGAGCGCGATGACCTTGGTGCCGCTGTCGCCGCCGTCGATGGCCTTCGCGCCTTCGCCGAGCCTGAGCATGTTGACGCCGAGGGCGAGCCCCCACTCGCCGTACTCCTCGGCGACGTTCAGGGGGATGCCGAGCGAGGCGCCGATGCTGAAGAAGCCGAAGGTCCCGCCCGAATGGAGCTCGAAGTGCCCCTCGTCGTCGTGGCCGTGTCCGTCGTCTTCGGTATGGCCCTCGGCCAGCCCCATGTACTGGTAGTAGTCGTTCAGGCTCAGGCCGAGCGTCACCGGGAACGACAGGCTGACCGGCGCGTCCTCGAGCGGCGCCGCCGGCTCGATGCCGAGCTCGAAGTAGCTGCCCTTGTCGAAGCCGTCGGCGCCGCCGGCCGTCTCGAACGCGAACGTCGCGTACGGGGCCACCGGATTGTCGATGCTCAGGCCGAACGCGACCTCCTTGGTCGTGCCCCAGCTTCCGCGCGGGCTCATGTACGCCGTGTAGGTGATGTCGAGGCCGACCGGTCCGGCCGCCCCGCCGATGCCGGCGTAGAAGTCGGTCTCGTAGAAGCTCTCCGGCGCGCCGCCGAATCCGGCGTCGCCTCGCGAGTGCAGGCTGCTCCAGGTGCCGGCGGTTATCGAGGCGGCGCCGAAGCTGATGCTGGCGTCGAGGAACGGCTGCATGATGAGGCCGCCGGTCTCCTGCACGATGCCGCGGAAGTAGTACTGGCTGACGATGTCGGTCCCCGCGCTCATCGAGATGTTGCCGTCGTTCTGCGCGGCGGCGGGGCCGGCGAGCAGGACGGACGCCGCCGCCGCTGCGAGGAGGCCGCGGGTCAGGCGGTTGGCGGTGGCGCGTGTGCGAGTCGAAGTCATTCCCTCATTCCTCTCCTGTGAGCCTGGTTGTCATGCTTGTGACGAGCGGAGCGTTCATCGCGTTCGCGTGCATTCCACCCGAATCGTCTTCCGTCAGTCTACGTGGGCGGCGGTCGACGGATGGCGCCCGCCCGCCGGACGACGCGCGCTCGCCGGGACGCGGTCTTGCGCGCCGGGGAAGGGGGTGCGCCGGCGGATCGCCGCCGACCGCGGGCGCACCCGTCGTTGTCCTCCAGGCCCGTCAGGCCTGGGTGATCTGGAAGCCGCCGTAGGCCTCCATCCCGTGCTCGCCGACGTCGAGGCCCACGCGTTCCTCCTCCGGATCGACCCGCAGCCCGAGCAGCGCCTTGAGCGCGAAGAAGATGGCGAACGCCGCGACGAAGCAGAACACGCCGTAGGCGAGAACGCCGATGAGCTGCGTCAGGAACGAGTGCTCCGCGTTGGTGCTGAAGATCCCCACCGCGAGGGTGCCCCAGACGCCGCACACGAGGTGGACCGAGATGGCCCCCACCGGATCGTCGAGCTTGGCCCGGTCGAGCCCCAGCACCGACCCGACGACGATGAGGCCGGCGACGAACCCGATGATGATGGCCGACATGACCCCCACGGTGTCCGCGCCGGCGGTGATGCCGACGAGGCCGGCCAGCGATCCGTTCAGCACCATGCTGAGGTCGGGCTTGTGCTGCAGCCCCCACGACGCGGCCATCGCCCCGATGACGCCGGCCGCGGCCGCGAGCGACGTGGTGACGAACACGAGGGACACCAGGGCGGGATCGGCGCTCAGCACCGAGCCGCCGTTGAACCCGTACCAGCCCAGCCACAGCAGGAACACGCCGATCGTCGCGAGCGGCATGCTGTGCCCGGCCACCGGCCGGATCCTGCCGTCGACGTACTTGCCCAGCCGCGGCCCGAGCACGATGACGCCGGCCAGGGCGGCCCAGCCGCCGACCGAGTGCACGAGGGTCGACCCCGCGAAGTCGTAGAAGCCCATCTGGTCGAGCCAGCCCGCGCCCCACTTCCAGGACCCGGCGATGGGATAGATGATCGCGACGTAGACGGTGGTGAAGACGAGGAACGACCCGAGCTTGATGCGCTCGGCCACCGCGCCCGACACGATCGTCGCCGCCGTCGCCGCGAACATGCCCTGGAAGATGAAGTCGGTGTAGTAAGTGTAACCGGGGTTGTAGGCCGACGTGTTGCCCTCGGCCCCGGGGTCGAGCCCGAAGCCGGCGAACCCGACGAACTCGCCGAGGCTGAAGTCGCCCGGATACATCAGGTTGAAGCCCACGATGGCGTAGGTCAGCAGCCCGATGGCGATGATCGCGGTGTTCTTGAACAGGATGTTGACGGTGTTCTTGGCCCGCGTCATGCCGCTCTCGAGGGCGGCGAAGCCGAGGTGCATGATGAACACCAGGAACGTGGCGACGAGCATCCAGGTGTTGTTGACGGTGAACATCTCGGGGGAGACGTCCTGCGCGAACGCCGCGCTCGGGACCAGCACCAGGCCCAGGAGCAACAGCGCGTAGCGCCCGATCCGCCGCGGCAGCGTATTCGTCATCGGTGTCTTTCCTTCCGTTTGCAGTCTGTCCAGCTCTCGGGGGTCCGTGGCTTCGGCAATCGCCGGCGTCGGCTCCGATTGCCCCGGCCGACCCTCGAGGAGTTCGCGTGGTCGCGTCGCGCGCTCCTACAGCGCGTCGTCCCCGACCTCTCCGGTCCTGATGCGGACCGCCTGCCCCATGTCGCTCACGAACACCTTGCCGTCGCCGATGGACCCGGTGCGGGCGGCCTGGGTGATGGCGTTGCTGGCCGCCTCGACCAGGTCGTCCGCGACCACCGTCTCGATCTTCGCCTTGGGCACGAAGTCGACGGTGTACTCCGCCCCCCGGTAGACCTCGGTATGGCCCTTCTGGCGCCCGAAGCCCTTGACCTCGGTGACCGTCAGGCCCTGGACGCCCGCCTTGGCGAGCTCGTCCCTGACGTCATCGAGCACGTGGGGCTTGATGATTGCGCTGATCAGCTTCATCGCGACTCTCCTGGCTTCTCCCGCGTCGACCTGACCGCGCCCGGTCGCGAGGGTGCCGAACCTCGATGCCGTTACCGCAGCCGGTGTCCGGCCGCGTCCTTTCGTTCCTGTCATATCTGCAAGCAAGTACGGGGCCACATTTGCCGGCCGCGTCCGCGATCTCGATGAACCCAATGAATCCGGGGCGAATTCGACCGACGCGAAGAACGGGCCGGATCCGAGGATCGACGAAATTGTCGGGCGAAGAGAGCGATCCGACGTTCCGCGCGGGTCGCGTCCAGGCGCCACGGCGGGCGGGGCCGTCTCGGGCGGGCTCAGGGCCGCGTGATGTCGGCCGGCGCGCGCCGCGCGCAGGCCTCGGTGTCGGGGTGGGGGTCGGTGTCGAGCACCGCCATCAGGTGTCTGGTCTCGGGCGGGCTCAGCGCCGCGCGATGTCGGCCAGCGCGCGCCGCGCGTAGGCCTCGGTGTCGGGGTGGGGGTCGGTGTCGAGCACCGCCATCAGGTGCTGCCGGGCGGCGGTCGGCTGGTTGCGCGCGTACAGTTGCACCAGCCCCGCCCCGAGGTGGGCCTCGGCGAGGTACGGGCCCAGCGGATAGTCGCGGAGGTGGCGCTGATAGACCACGAGCGCCGCGTCGGGATGCTCGTTGTTCGCCAGCCACCGGGCGAACTCGAGGGAGTCGCGCGGCATGAGCAGCCGCACCGTGCGCGCCGGGCTCAGCCGGAAGTAGGCGGCGGCCGCCGCCTCGTGCTCCCCCGCCGCGATCAAGAGGCGGATGCCTCGCGTCGACGAGGGATCGGCGTCGACGACCGGCGGGTCGGGCGCGGCGACCGGCGTCGCGGCCGCGTACTCGGCCGGCGGCGCGTGGACCTCGCGCCGGGCGCTCCACGAGGCGAGCGCGAGTCCCCCGACGAAGCCGCCGATGTGCGCGCCGTAGGCGACGCCGCCGCCCCCCCCGCCGCTCGTCGCGAGCAGCGGCAGCAGGTTGTCGATGACGAGGTAGACGCCGAGCACCAGCCGCGCCGGGGCGTGGACGACGTTCATGAAGAACGGGAAGAGCATGATCCACAGCCGGACGCGGTTGCGCGGGAACCACACGAAGTAGAAGCCGAGCACGCCCGAGACGGCCCCCGAGGCGCCGACCATGGGCAGGGTCGAGCCCGAGTCGAGGACCGCGTGCGAGAGGGTCGCCAGCACCCCGGTGCCGAGATAGGCGGCGAGATAGCGCCACCGGCCCAGCCGGTGCTCGACGTTGTCGCCGTAGATCCAGAGGAACAGCATGTTGCCGGCGAGATGCATGAACCCGCCGTGCAGGAACATCGAGGTGACGAGCGCCGACACGCTCGGGTCGGCGGGGCGGAAGCCGTGCGCGAAGACGACGAGGTCGTAGGCCGACACCCGCTGCAGCAGCGCCTCGAGGGCCATGCGGCTCGAGAGCGGGGGATAGATCGCGCGGATGTACTCGCCCAGCGCCGGGTCGTCGAGGGCCGGCCGCACGCCGCTCAGGGGCAGGGTCAGGAGCAGGAAGACGGCCGCGTTGACCCCGATGAGGGTCCAGGTGACGACCGGCGTCCCGCGGGGGTTCGGCTCGTCGCCGAGGGGAAGGAACATGGATCGGCGACCGCCGTCAGGTCGCGGCGCGACCGTCGTCAGGTCGCGCAAGGTTTGCGTCTGGTTGCGCGAGGTCGGCGTCGAGGTCTGCGAGCCGCCGGGCGATATCGTCGCGGACCGACCGGAACCGCTCCAGCCGGTCCGCGTCCGATCCCGTCGCCCGCGCCGGGTCCGGCATCGGCCAGTGCAGCCGTCGCACGCTTCCAGGGAACGCGGGGCAGACCTCCTCGGCACACAACGTCACCGCCACGTCGACCGAGGCCGGATCGACCGCCTCGACGCTCGTCGACCGCTGCCCGCGGATATCGATCCCGATCTCGTCGAGGGCGGCGATGGCGAGCGGGTGCACCGAGGTCGGCGACGAGCCGGCGCTCGTCACCCGGACCCGCGCGCCCAACCTCGCGCGGGCCAGCCCTTCCGCCATCTGGCTGCGGGCGGAGTTGGCGACGCAGAGGAACAGCAGACTCGTCATTCCCGCAGAATCACGGCCCCATCATACCCCGGGGCCCGGCCGCCGCTCGCGGGCGACGGCTCCGATCTTCCGTCACCAGGATCTCGCCCGACCGGGTGCCCGTCCGGCCGCCGCGTCAACCCGCGCCGGCGCCTTCCCGCTCCGCCCAGTCGAGACAGGCGTCCAAACGGTGCACCAGGAAGTAGGGCAGGTTGAGCAGCCGGAACCGGCCCCGCGGGCGTCTTCGCCGCCTGAGGTCGATGTCGCCGTCCCGGAGCCGTACGGCCAGGTCGTGATCCGCGCGTGCATGAACCGAGCAGCGAGCCCGCCGCGACCACCGCCAGGTCGGTCCGCTCTTCCGCGAAGTAGCGCAGCAACTGCACCGCGTGCGGGGAGCTCTGGATCTCGTCCGGGAACCGGAGGGTCGATGTACTTCGTGCCGTTGGCGGTCCGCTCCACCCTCCCTGACCGCGACCTGCTCCACCCGTAGAGCGTCCATCGGGTCGATGCGCGCGGCCCGGTGGCCCGGCAGCCAGCAGGCGATGAGGGCGACGCCGGCCAGCACGAGCGGCGCCCCGACGAGCGTCAGCCGGTCATCGCCGGTGACGCCGAACAGGAAGCTCTCGAGGAGGCGTACCGAGCCGGCCGACGCGAGCAGGCCGACGACGGTCCCCGCCGCGACCAGTCCTGCGCCCTGACGGACGACCAGAGCCACGACGTCGCCCCGTTGCGCCCCGAGGGCCATGCGGACCCCGATCTCACGGCGTCGCTGCGAGACGGCGTAGCTGAGCAGGGCGTAGATGCCGAACGCCGCGAGCAACAGAGCCAGCACGGCGAAGAACCCGACGAAGACCGCATAGAAGCGCGGCTGCGTGACCGCGGCCGACAGTCTCGCATCCATCGTCATGACGTCGTCGACGGCCGCGCTCGGACTCACTGCCGCCACCGCCTCGCGAAGAAAGGGAACGGCGGCCACCGGATCGCCGGCCGTCCGGACGGCGACCACCGGGGCGGAGAGCATCCCGGCGAACATCGCCGCCCGTTCCATCTGGTGCAGCGGCATGTATGCCTCGGCCTGAGACTCGGTGATGGTCAGCCCGCCGTAGCGGACATCGCCCACCACCCCGACCACTTCCCAGGGTTCGGGGGAGGCCCCGGCCAGCAGCAGGCGCTGGCCGACGGCCGGTTCGCCGCCGAACAGTTCCCGTGCGAGCGTCTCGTTGACCACCTGCACCGCGGGACTCTCCGGCCCGTCGAGCCGGGTGAACGCGCGCCCGCTCCGGATACGAAGGCGCATCGCGTCGAAGTAACCGGGACTGACGATGTTGACGCGAGCCTGCTGGAGGTCTCCCGGCTCGGTCGGCGGCGGGGCGCCGACTACGCGGAACAGGGTCGTGCTCCCGCCAGCGGACGCGAGCGGCAAACGGGAGGAAACCCCGATCGCTTCGACATCCGGAAGTACCTCCAGCCGGGCAGTCTCCTCCACCAGCGATTCCTGGAAGCGGCGGGCGACGGCCCGCAGCTCGACCATCGACTCCGGGGTCATGTCCGGCCGGAACGTCGCGTCCGGATTCCGGATGCGGGCGGTGATCACGTTGGCCGGGTCGTAGCCGCGATCGACGGTGATGAGCCGCACGAAGCTGCGCAGGAGCAACCCCGCTCCCACGAGCAGCACGAGGGCCAGGGCCACCTGGGCCACGGCCAGCGCCGCGCGAGCCCGGTTGGCGCGAAGCCGCCCGAAACCACCGGTGGATTGCGCGTTGCCCTCGTTCAACGCGCGAGCCAGGTCGACCCGCGACCACTGGAAGGCCGGGACGCCGCCGAACAGTAGCCCCGCCGCGACTGCTCGAACGAGCCGGCGTCCTCCAGGACGGGCATCGATCGATTGGAGAGCATCTGGCCTCCGCTCCCGCCCATGGACTCCCAGACGCGCACGAGGCTCTCCGCGTCCGGATACGGCAGCGGCCGCAGGAGCAGGCCGTAGACGATGCTGAACATCGCGATGTTGGCGCCGATGCCGAGGGCGAGGGTCAAGAGCGCGGCAAGGGTGAACCCGCGCTGACCAGCGAGTCGCCGCCCGGCTGAGGCCGACATCCTGAAGCAAATCCATGTGAATAACCCGTGGCGCCGCCGACTGCGTCACTCTTGCCGGGCGCCGAGGCGCGAGGACCGGTTCGGCGGCGCAGCCAGTCGCCGCGGCCCGCGTGCGCGAGCTCGTGCAGCAGCACGATGCGCATCTGCTCCGCCGACCACTCGGCCGCCGACGCCGGCAGCATGACGACGGGCCGCCGCCAGCCCCAGGTCGCCATCAAGCCGGGGAGCGGTCCGAACACCAGGTCGACACCGCGTCTCAGGCCGCACGACCGCGCGAGATCGGCGCACAGCCGATGCCATCGTCCATCCGTCACACGGCTCGACGACGCGCGGAGCCATCGGAGTCTCGCCAACCCGACCAGGAGCACGCCGACGCTGGCGACCGCCCCCAGCAACCAGATCGTCACGGCCATCCGGCCGACGACGTCGCCGCTGACGACGACCGACGCCGCGGGTCGCCGCGATGCAGCCGCCAGTTCCGCCACGCCTGCACCTGTTACCGGTTCCGTGAACAGGACGTAGGAACCCAGCCGGAGCCCGTCGAACACGAACGGTCCGGCCGGAGCCATTCGCACCACCGGTGGAATCGGCAGAACGTCGAGTGCCGGCGCAGCCACCGCTGCGACGACCCCGACCGCCAGCACCCAGCGCTTCGCGGAGGCCGAGCTCCCGCGCAGACAGAAGGTGCAGACCAGCGCCAGGAGCAGGATCGCCGACACCTTGACGGTCAACACGGCCAGCAGACTCATCACGGCTCCTCCTGCTCCCCGCTCGTGTCGTTTCCGTCCCGTCCGCTGCCGCGGGACGCGGATTGACCGTGACTCTGTTGAGCCGCTCTCGCCTCCGAAACGATCCGGGCGATGCGGTCGAGCTCCGGCTCGGTCAGACGCCTCGCCTCGCCGCCGAGCAACGCGGCTACGGCCTGCTCGGCGGATCCGTCGAAGAACGTTTCCACGAGATGCCGCAACGCCGACCGGCGGGCGGTTCGACGAGGCGTAACCGGGCGATACACGTACCGCAGCCCCACCTCCTCATGACGCACGTGTCCCTTCTGCTCGAGGATGCGCAACTGCGTGCGGACGGTCGACGAGCTCGGGTCACCGGCAAGCTCTGCCTGAACGACGCTGGCGGGGGCGCGGCCGAGCCGAAAGAGGATGTCCATGATCTGTCGCTCGCGGCGCGACAGCCGACTGTGCCACGGTCCTTCGATGCTGCCCATGAGGAGATTGGATCGGTTTCCGGGGTCTCTCTGCCGGCCACCATGTGCTAGCTTTATAGCACATAAGCCATTTAATTAACAGAATCGGCCCGCTCTCGCCTCGGACGACGACCAGGGCGCCCTGCACCGGGACGGGCGACTCGGCGGTCGATCTGCAAGAGCTCTCGCCCCTCTCGGCGCCCGCACCCGCTCGCGGCGTCAACCGCCGCCGCCGTCGCCTTCCCGCTCCGCCCAATCGAGATAGGCGCCCAACCGGTGCACCAGGAAGTAGGGCAGGTTGAGCAGCCGGAACCGGCGCCCCGCGGGTGTCTTCGCCACGTGGAGGTCGATGTCGCCGTCCCAGAGCCGTACCGCCAGGTCGTGATCCGCGCGCTGCATGAACTGATGGAGCGACCGGAGCGCGCCGCTCTTGCCGGACTTCACCTCCACCGGCACCAGTCGGTCGCGGTACCGGTGCAGGTAGTCGACCTCGGCGGTGGCGCCGGCCTTCTGCCGCACCCAGAAACGCGGCTTGTCGTTGGTCTGCAGGTCGGCGGCCACGAGCTCCTGGCCGACGACGTGCTCCGCGAGACGGTCGCGATACAGCGCGCCGAGCCCGTTCGGCGAGAGGAACCCGGTCTGCAGGCCGGCGCGGTAGTTCACCAGACCCGTGTCGAGGTACAGCAGCCGCGGCGACTTGCGCCGGTCGGGCAGCGCGGGCGGCTCGACGGCGGTGGTGGGGTAGACGAGGAACAGGAGCATGGCCTGCTCCAGGGTCCGGAGCGCCTCCGCCATCTCTCGTGACCGGAAGTTGGAGCCGCCGAACCCCTGGAACGAGATCCGTTCGCCGGCCTGCAACGGCGCGGTCTCGATGACGTGCCGGAGATGGCCGAGCTGCGCGGGGCCGCGGGCGTACTTCGCGGCGTCGTCCGCGTACGAGACCAGCAGCCCCTCGTACAGTCGCGTCAGGCGCCCGAGGTCCCGATGTTCGAGATACGACGCGACGATCTCGGGCATGCCGCCGACCATGACGTAGTCGCGAAACAGGCGCCGCAGGGGCTCGACGGCGTAGTCGGGGCAGGGGACCGCCGCCATCGCGTCCCGCCATCCGCCGGGGACGGCGGCGGCGTACTCGGCGAACGTCAACGGGTACTGGTAGAGGAACTCGACCCGGCCCACCGGGAAGCTGGCCCGGTACCGGTCGAGGGCCACCTCGAGCAGCGACCCCGCCGCGACCACCGCCAGGTCCGGGCGCTTCTCCGCGAAGTAGCGCAGCAACTGCACCGCGTGCGGCGAGCTCTGGATCTCGTCCAGGAACAGGAGGGTCGACGCCTCGGCCGGGTCGGCGTTCCTGAGGAAGAAGATCGCCTCGAGCGTCCGCTCGAGGGGCAGGCCCTGGTCGAAGATCTCCCGGTCGCCGGGATGGTCGAGATTCAGGGCGATGTACTGGCGGAACTCCGCGCCGAACAGGTCGACGGACGTCGTCTTGCCCACCTGCCGAGCGCCTCGGAGCACCAGCGGCTTGCGGTCGGGGCGATGTCGCCAAGCTCGCAGGGCATCGACGATTCGCCTCGCGATCATGTGAAATGCTGTCTATTTATCACATGTTTTGTCAAGAATAAGGGGCATTTTGTGCTTCCAGATCGCCGATCGGTAGGCGGGGCCGGCTCTTGGCTCGCTCGGGGGGATTGAGGTGCTGGTCCTTCCCTTGCCAGCACGCTATATCCAGCGCCATCATGGCGGCGCGCAGCTCCATCAGTGCGCCGCCCGGATCGGGGTCGTGCCAACCACCGATGCACGGATTATCGCCTGAGGAATACGCACGGCGGTTGGTCCGACGGCATCCGAAAGCGGTGGATCTCAACCGCGGGGGTGTACTTCCTGAGCGCGTTCGCCGCGTCTTCGTCACGAGAAACCGGACGCTTCGGGTAAGTCCGGCGCCGGCTCGTCCACCCACTCGACCCACACGGCGAGTTGAGCCACCGATCGCGCAGTTCGGACCAGCCCGTAGCCGGTGTGAATCGTGAAGCTCCTGTCGAAGCAGTTGCCGCCGAATACCCTGGTGACACGATCGCCTAGGCTGAGGCGCCCGCGCTGCGCCGCGTCGGGATGCCCAGGTCGCCAGCGTTCACGTGAACCTTCTCGGCCCGCGAGAGCAGGACGGCGGGTAGTCGACCAAGAGCCAGGGCGTAGGCGTCCACTTCGGCTCGCGCCGCGTTCACGCTGCCGAATTCGGGATTGACTTGGAACTCGATGCTGCGGCCGCCGATTCGAGCCTCGAACAGGTACGCGTTGACGGAGATCCAATCCGCTGGGCGATAGTCCCGGATCGTCCGATTGCCGCGGCCGGTGTAGGTGACGCCCGTGGGTCCCGACGGATCCGCGGGCGTGATTATGTCTGGCGACAGGAAGGCGGTTCCATGGAACGGGGGCTCCGCCAGCACCGGTGATGGGGCGAGAATCGCCAGGACGATGGCAGCGTTTGCGCGAGCACTCAACCCGGCGTCCCTCCGGCGGCAAGTGTACCCGACCGGTCGTGGCGCCGCCGAGACCCGAGCACCGCGTTTTCTCGGCGACGAGCCCCTGTACCGCCTCGGCCCAGCCTTCCATCGGAGTCCGCCGACGCTCGAACAGGTCGGCCGCGCATACCGCGCGTTGACCGGCCGGCTGGGCAGTCTGGGAGGATTCGCGATCTGCTCGACCGGCAAGCACGGGAAGCCGACGATGTCGAAGGGCGAAGAGATGCTCGCGGTCCAGGCTGGCTGCGCTTCCGCTCAGGACAATCTCACCACGACCGCCCGCGCGCGGCCGCCGCGCAGGATAGTCAACGTCACCTCGTCGCCCGGCCGGTAGCGGTCGAGCACGGCCCGCAGCTCGGCGCCGGAGCGGATCGGCTCGCCGTCGATCGCCTGGATGATGTCGCCGACCCGAGTCACGCGCCGCCCGTCGCGGGAGATGACGGTGCCGCGCAACCCCGCGTCGGCCGCCCCGGTGCCGCGCTCGACGTCCACCACGAGCACGCCCGACCTGCGCAGTCGGCCGAGCACGAACCGGCTGAGCTGGCCTCGCACGTCCAGTTGGATGCCCAGGCGGGGCGGCGTGTACTCGCCGGTCTCGATGATCTGCGGCACGACCCGGCTCACCGTGTTGACGGGCACCGCGAACCCGACCCCGGCCGACGTCCCCGAGGGGCTGGCGATCGCGGTGTTGACGCCGATCAGCCGCCCGCCGCTGTCGAGCAGCGGCCCGCCGGAGTTCCCGGTGTTGATGGCCGCGTCGGTCTGGATCACGTCCTCGATCGGCGTTCCGTCGAGTCCCTCGATGCGCCGGCCGAGGGCCGAGACGATCCCCGTGGTGAGCGTCGCGCTGAGGCCGAAGGGATTGCCGATGGCGTACGCACTCTGCCCGACCCGCAGCGCGTCGCTGTCGCCGATGATGACGGGCCGCAACGCCGACGACGGGGCATCGATGCGGAGCACCGCCAGGTCGTGCGACGCGGACCAGCCCACGAGCTCCGCGTCCCAGGCGGACTGGTCGGCCATGACGACCTCGACGGCGTTGCCGCCTCGGACGACGTGGGCATTGGTGATCACGTGTCCGTCCTCGTCCCAGACGAAGCCGGTGCCGGTGCCCTGCGGGACCTCGCCCACCGTGCGTCCGAGCCAGTCGCTGCGGCGTTCGAGGGTGGTGATGTAGACCACGGAAGGGCTGGTCCGCTCGAACAGCTCGACCGCCACCTGTTCGGGC
>JAJEEA010000337.1 GCA_022821235.1 Vicinamibacteria bacterium | reverse complement strand
GCCGCGGCCTGCCCCGCCGCCGGCGCCCCGGCCGCCTCACCCTGCGCCTGCGCGGGCGCCGCCGGCCGATCCTGAGCCGGCTGCGCACGCAGCACCGACCTGTCCGGTCCTCCCGCCGATGCGAGGACCACGACGATTCCGGCGAGCGCGGCGAGGCCGCGAAGGATGCCGATGCGCTTCACGACGACGAGCAGTTGCCTCTCCATGTCGCCCCCCAGCAAGACAACACGGACCGCCCTACGGCCTCACCCGCACGTACTTCTGGATCTTCCGAGGCCGCGGCTCGCCGCCGTAGATGTTGCCGTCGCCGTCGACGGCCACGAACTCGGCCCCGTTGCCGGCGGGGTCGCGGGGGTCGCCCCACGGATACAGGATGAACTCGGTGACCCAGCCGGTGGCCACCTCGCCGATGCGGATGCCCATCTCCCAGCCGGGGTTCTGCAGGTCGTCCGACTCGGAGTCGGCCACGAAGATGCGCCCGTGGTCGTCGAAGAAGATGCCGCTCGGCCGCCCGAACTGGGTCCACTGGGCGATGAAGTTCCCCTCCTGGTCGAAGATCTGGAGGCGGTTGTTCGACCGGTCGCCCACGAAGATGCGCCCGTCGGCGTCCATCGCGATCGCGTGCAAGGTGCGGAACTCGCCCGGCGCGTACCCGGTCCGACCCCACTCCATGTGATAGTTGCCGTCCTTGTCGAACTTAACGACCCGGTTGTTGGTGTCGTTGGCGTGGCCGTCGGCGATGAAGATGTCGCCGTTGTCGGCGACGACGACGTCGGCCGGCGCGTTGAAGTGGTCCTGGCCGCCGCCCGCCTGGCCGGGCGTGCCCAGGGTCATGAGCACCTCGCCGGTGGGGCTGAACTTGACGACCTGGTGCCCGCGGGTCCCCCCCTCGGGGGTCCGGGCCTCGGAGACCGCGTCGGTGACGTACACGTTGCCGTCGTCGTCGACGTCGATGCCGTGCGGCCAGATGAACATCCCGCTGCCGAAGCTCTCGACGGCGTTGCCGTCCATGTCGAACTTCACGACGGGGTCGAGGTCGGAGTCGAGGCACTCCCAGCCGAAGAACTCGCCGGGCGCGTCGCACCGGATGACCGCCCACAGGTGCTCGCCGTCCGGGTCCATGGTCACCTTGCCGACCGCGCCCATCTCCCGGCCGTCGGGGAGCTTCGCCCAGCCTTCGACCTGCCGATAGGGGTTCGGCAGCACCTGGGCCGGCGCCACGCTCGCTCCGACCACGGCCAGGGCCACGGCCACGACCACCACATGCAGGCTTCTTCTCGACATCGTCATACCTCGCTCCACGGAAATGGACCGACCCGCGACCGGCCTTTCGGCCGGCCGACGGCACGCGGCGCCGCGGTCCGCAACGGGTCGGGAAGACCGGGACCGCGCTTGTTGGGGCCCCATTATACTCTCGGCGTGCCGCGGGAGTTCCGACATCGCTCCGCCGTTCCCCGCTGGTCGCACCGGGACCCGGTCGAGGGCGGCCATCCGTTCGCCGACGGCGACCCGCGGCGCGAGATCTGGGACGCCGCCACCCGCGAGGCGAGGCGGGCGCTGGAACGCTGCGACGCCCACATCGCGGCGACCGCTCGGGTCACCCTCGACCCGGTCGTCTACCGCGCGCAGTTGATCGACCTCGCGCTCCGGCGCTTCGACACCTGGGCCGAGCGCGCGCTGTCGGTGGTGTCGAACGAAGGCGAGCTCGACGACTACCGCCGGTGGCTCGACATCTACGTGGGGAACTGGCTCGTCTACGTCTCCGACACCTGCCCGCGGGTCGACACCGGCGACGAGCTGCGCCGGCGGCTGAACGACGCGCGGAAACGCTGGCTGAGGGCGGGACGAGCGGCCGCGGCCCGAGCCGGCCCCTCCCGTGTCGCCGCGGTGCGAAGCTGACGACGGCCGCACGGCGATCACGGTGCGGTCCCCGCCACCGTCCTGATCGAGGCGCAAGCCGCCACGACCGGATTCGCCTCGCGGCGACGGATCCGAACGACGGCCTGCACAGCCGGCCGCCACCGTCGTCCAGGGGCTCGCTGACCCTGCCGGCGCGGAAGCACGCCGAAGACAACGGCGCGAGAGCAAGGCTCGCGGGGCGAAGCCGACGCCCACGCGCGAAGCCGACAAGTGGCAGCGCCGTGTCGCCGCGGCCGGAGACACGGCGCCACCCCGTTCACCGCCTCACTGCTGCTCGTCGCCGGTGTCCTCCTCCATCAGATAGTCCCAGTGGCGCGCCGCCTGCGACAGGATCGGCGCCAAGTCGCCGGCCAGCAGGTACCCCTGGTCGACGAGGGCCAGCGCCGCCTCGGTCACCAGGCCGAGATAGGCGGCGCGGCTGCCGTAGCGCTCCTCGATGGAGCGGCGCGAGTCGCCCATGCGCTCCCGGTCTTCGGCCGTCAGCGGGAACGGGACGTAGGACCCCTGCATGCTCGACAGCACGTCGGTCGGGCCCGCGCCCTCGCGGAACAGGTTCCAGCCGGTGTAGGTGGCCAGCGGCACCGCCACCTCGGGCATCATCAGCCCGCCCGTCTCGTTGCCGTCGGCGTCGACCGCGGGCACGAGGATCGGGAACGTGGACAGCACCTCGGGCGGCTGCTCCGTCACGATGCCCCGCGTCCGGAACTCGGGCCCGTAGACGGCGCGGTACGCGAGGTGCGGCTCGGCCGGCTGGCCGACCCCGGGGAGCTCGGGGAAGCCCACCGCGTCCCACGCGACGAGGTCGCCGTCGGCGATGCGCGGGTAGACGCTGGCCGGGGGCAGCGCCGCGTCGTCGGCGACCCATCCGTTCATCGCCAGCAGCAGCGGGCGCAGGAACCACGAGTAGTCGTTGGGGTTGCTCGGCTGCTGGCCGCTCGTGCGGCGCGGCGGGAAGCGCCC
The DNA here is from genome assembly GCA_022821235.1 of Vicinamibacteria bacterium. Taxonomy (GTDB): domain Bacteria; phylum Acidobacteriota; class Vicinamibacteria; order Vicinamibacterales; family UBA8438; genus JAJEEA01. Next base: position 63,060 of record JAJEEA010000337.1, on the reverse strand, counting down.
GGGGCCGTGCTGCCCGCCCGCGAACGAGTAGATGCGCACGTTGTCCATCAGGGGGGCGTCGGCCGACCCGTCGATGGTCGTGTGGATGAGCGACGCCGCCCGCCCCCAGTACTCGTAGGACGAGTTCGTGTAGAAGACCTTCGGCATGTGGCCGGGCTGGATGGCGGAGAGCAGCCCGTCCTGCATGTCCGTCTCGGGGTCGTGCTGCGTGACGTCGGTGAACGGGAAGATGTCGCTCGGGTAGAGCTTGTTCAGGAACGGGTGCCCGTCGCGCGACGGCTGCGCGAACCGGTGGTTGAAGCTTCCGCGCCCGCCGCCGGCGACGTGCGACATGATGCCGTCGAACGCCCGGCGGTCCTGCTCGTCGCGGTTGTAGCCGTGGTAGAGGAACGTGCGCAGGAAGCGCCCGCTCTGCGACACCCCCCAGGCGATGGCGTGGTCGATCGAGCCCGCCGACAGCCCCAGCTCGGGGCTCTCGCCGTACTTCATCCGCGAGACCATGTCGCGCACCGCGGCGGGCCCGAGGCCGACCAGCGCGGGGTCCTTCGCCACGTAGACGATGTCGTAGAGCTTGTGCGGCTCGAACCCCCCCTCCAGGTAGACGCGGGTCGGGTCGTCGACGATCTCGCCGTTCGCCTCGCGCCGCGCGAAGCGCCACTGGTCGCGCGGCACCACCCGCCTCGGCTGGCCGGCGCCGTCGCGCACGGTCATCACGTTGGCGGGGTCGTCGGGGTCGGCGACCTCGTAGGCGATGTGGCTGCGGTCGGCCAGCGAGCGGTCGAAGGTGCGCTCGTTCACCACCACCTCGCTCCGCACCAGCCCGGTGATGGTCGCGCCGTCGTCGGTCGCCACCGGCGTGTGCAGCCGCATCTGGCCCTCGCGCACCGGCACGTCGAACTGCCAGCCGAGCCACAGCAGCGAGAAGCCGTTCTCGAGCAGGAACCCGTCGCCCATCTCCTCGGCGCTCTGCGGGTAGCGGCTGCCGGCGGCGTTGTTGAAGTAGCCGAGCATGCCCTTGCCGCCGCGGTTCGACACCTCGTAGAGGACGGTGCCGTTGCCGCGGGCGGGGTCGGACGGCTTCAGCAGGTAGAAGTTGGAGCGGAACTCGACCATGCCCCGCTCGTTCCGGGGCGCGAGGTCGATGTCGGTGACGACGCGGTTGGCGGGGTTCGCGGGGTCGACCTCGAAGTGCACCATGCCGCTCAGCGCCTCGTAGGGGCCGGCCAGCCCGTAGGCGCGGCCGTCGGCGACGTCGTGGCGGGCGTCGACCTCGATGCGCACCACGTCGGCCGACGCGGTGCCGGCGAGCAGCAGGAACACGGTGGCGAGCGCGGAAACAGGACGGGTCATGGTCAGGGTCCTCCCGGTCCGGAACGGTCCGGCGCTGTTCGGCGTTACTGGTCCCGCCAATCATAGATCGACCGGTGCGCGGATCGAGCGCCCATGATCGCGGGTCTCCACCTGCCCGCCCGCCGCGCCTCGCGGGCGGATCCGTTCGTGACCCTGAAGACGGAGTGACCGCCGGTGACCGCCGTCACCCGGGCCGCGGACTGTTAGAATGCGACGGGAGGCCGCAATCGTAGCCCCACGCAAGGACGATGGCCTTGACCACCGGGACCACCGTGGTGACGGCGACGGAGCTTCCCGCTCTGTCCTCGCGTCTTTCCCTGGAAGGAAGGCGGACCGAGCTCGTGCGAGGAGACCTGATCGTGATGACGCCGGCCGGAGGACGTCACGGGCAGGTCGCACACCGGATCGGACTGGTCATCGGCAACCACGTCCTCGTCCGGAACCTGGGCCGGGTGTTCGCGGCCGAAACGGGGTTCCTGCTCCAGCGCGACCCGGACACGGTCCGAGCCCCCGACGTGGCGTTCGTGGCCGGGGACCGTCGGGGGTCGGGCGGAGCCCCGGCCGGATTCCTGGAGCTGGCGCCCGACCTCGCGGTCGAAGTGGTCTCTCCCAGCGATTCCGCCCTGGCGGTTCAGGCCAAGGTCGACGATTGGCTGGCGGCCGGGACCCGGCTCGTCTGGGTCGTCGATCCCGAGACGCGGTCGGTGACCGTCCATCGCCCGGCGCGCCCGGCCGCCGTGTTCCCGGAGCCGGACGTTCTGGACGGCGAGCCCGTGTTCTCCGACTTCAGCGTGCCCGTACGCGACCTGTTCACCTGATTCACCTGAGGTGCACCCATGTTCCTGACCCGAAAGGCGTTGCCGCGGCGGACGGTGCTGCGCGGGCTCGGCGCGTCGCTCGCCCTGCCGTTGCTCGACGGCATGGTCCCGGCGTTCGCGGCGCTCCGCAACACCGCGGCGCGCCCGGTACGCCGGCTCGGCGTGGTGTACGTGCCGAACGGCATGATGATGGAGCACTGGGTGCCGGCGGCCGAGGGCGCCGCCTTCGACTTCCCCGCCATCCTGCAACCTCTGGAGCCCCTGCGCCGCCACGTGCAGGTGCTGTCGGGCATGCACGGCGCGCCCGGGCCGGGACCGCATCCGCGGGCGTCGACGCGGTTCCTGACCGGGGTGCCCGCGAAGCGGGAGGACGGGGCCGACGTCCTCGCCAGCGTGTCGATGGACCAGATCGCGGGCCGCGTCCTCGGCCGCGAGACCCAGCTCGCGACCCTCGAGCTGGCCATCGACGGCCGCGACTTCGCGGGCTCGTGCGGCCTCGGCTTCAGTTGCGCCTACACCAACACCATCGCGTGGGCCGACGAGACGACCCCGCTGCCGATGGAGAACAACCCGCGCATCGTGTTCGAGCGCCTGTTCGGCGACGCCGGCAGCACCGACGCCGGCGTCCGCCGGGCCCGGCGCCGCAAGGACGCGAGCCTCCTCGACTCGGTGCGCGAGCGCGCCCGCGACCTCGCCCGCGGGCTGGGATCGAGCGACAACCTCAAGCTCGACCAGTACCTGAACGCGGTGCGCGACGTCGAGCGGAGAATCCAGACGGCGGAGGCGCAGGCCGACCGCGACCTGCCGGTGGTGGCCCAGCCGGAGGGCGTTCCCGACACCTTCGGCGAGCACGCGAAGCTGATGTTCGACCTGCTGGCGCTGGCCTTCGAGACCGACCTCACGCGGGTCGGCACCTTCATGCTGGGGCGCGAGCTGACCGGCCGGACCTACGCCGAGATCGGGGTGCCCGACGCCCACCACCCCATCTCGCACCACCAGCGCGACCCCGAGAAGCTGGCCAAGCTGACGAAGATCAACCTGTACCACATGCAGCTCTTCGCCGGCTTCCTCGAGCGGCTGCGCGAGACCCCCGACGGCGACGGCTCGCTGCTCGACCACTCGATGATCGTCTACGGCGCGGGCATGGCCGACAGCAACGCCCACGCCTCGGACAATCTGCCGGTGCTGCTCGCCGGCGGCGGGGCGGGCCCGGGCGGGCGCCACGTGCGCTACCCCGCCGATACGCCCCTCGCCAACCTGCACCTCTCGCTGCTCGACCGGCTTGGCGTACCGGTCGAGTCGCTGGGCCACGCCACCGGCCCGCTGCCGCTCGAGGGGAGTGCCGGCTGACCGCCAGCCGCCGCCCGAACCCGAACGGATCGCGCGACGATCAGGCCGGTCGCCGGCGCTCGGCAAGCTCGATGCCCTGGCGGCCGCGCCACCTGCATGATCAGCATGCAGCGCCGTCCAATCGGGAGCGTAAACGCCGTCCAATCGGGAGCGTAAACGCCGTCCATCTGGTATCGTAGAGGCCGTGGAGTACCGGCCGCGGATCGTGGACACCGAACTCGACGCGCTTCTCGAAGGGCTGCCGGCCGTGTCCCTGGAAGGCCCCAAGGCCGTCGGCAAGACCGAGACCGCGCTGCGCCGCGCTCGGACCGTCCACCGGCTGGACGACTCCGGCCAGCTCGAGATCGTCCGCGGCGCGCCGGAGCGCATCACCACCGGAGACCCGCCCATCCTGGTCGACGAGTGGCAGCGTCTGCCGGCGTCCTGGGACCTCGTACGCCGCGCCGTCGACCGCGACCCCCGCCCGTCGCGGTTCCTGCTGACCGGGTCCGCCGCGCCGACCGACGCGCCGACGCACTCCGGCGCCGGCCGCATCGTCACCGTGCGCATGCGTCCGATGGCGCTCGCCGAACGTGCCATCACCACGCCCACGGTGCGGCTCGCCGCTCTCCTCCAGGGCGACAGACCGGCGCTCGGCGGCGCCACCCCCCTCTCGCTGACCGACTACGCGGAAGAGATCACGCGGTCGGGGTTCCCGGCGCTGCGGAGCTACACCGGCCGCCTGCTTCGCGCCCAGCTCGACGGCTATGTCGACCGCATCGTGGACAGGGAGTTCGTCGAACTCGGCCGACCCGTGCGGAACCCCGGCGCGCTGCGCCGGTGGCTCGCCGCCTATGCCGCCGCATCGTCGACGACGGCGTCCTACGAGACGATCCGCGACGCGGCGTCGGCCGGCGAATCCGACAAGCCGGCGAAAACGACTACCCGCCCCTACCGGGCCGTCCTGGAGCAACTGTGGATCATCGAGCCGCTTCCCGCCTGGGCCCCCACCCGGAACCGGCTGCGGCGGCTCGCGGCCGCCCCCGTGCACCAGCTCGCCGATCCCGCCCTGGCGGCCCAGCTCCTCGGCGTCGACACTGGAGCCCTGGTCGACGGCGCCCCCGCCGGACCTCCCGTCCCGCGCGAGGGCACGCTCCTCGGCGCCCTGTTCGAGTCGCTGGTCACGCTCTCGGTCCGAACCTACGCCCAGACCAACGAGGCCCGCGTCGGACACCTCCGGACCCGCGGCGGCGAGCACGAGGTCGACCTCATCGTCGAACGCCGCGACGGCCGCGTCGTCGCGCTCGAGGTGAAGCTCTCGACGACGGTCGACGACGCCGACACCCGGCACCTCCAGTGGCTCGCCGACCGCCTCGGCCCCGACCTGCTCGACGCCGCCGTCATCACCACCGGTCGCGAGGCGTACCGGCGCACCGACGGCATCGGCGTCGTTCCGGCCGGCCTGCTGACCGCCTGACGCCCCGGCCTCGTTTGGCGCGGGGGCCCGCCGTCTCGCGACGCCTGTTCGACCGCCTCCCTCCCGGGAGACCAAACCGACGACGGCGAGTGCATATTCTCCGACTTCAGCGTACCCGTACGTGACCTGTTCATCCGGCGCGTTGTGACCGCCTTGACCACGTCGATCACGGCGGCGGAAGCGCCGATTCCATCCCGCCGACCCTGCCCTCCTGGCGGTGCAGGAACTCGCCGAAGAGCGGCACGGTGAAGTCGATTCTCCCCTCCCGCGGCGAGTAGCAGAGTCCCTTCGCGATCAGGGAATCGCGGAGCCGCTCCGCCACGCCCTGCCTTGTGCCCCCCGTGGACCCCTTGATGTCCGCCACCGCCTTGCCGATCCACGAATCGTCATTGCTCCATGTCTCGATGGTGCGGACGACCTCAGCGTGGTGGGGCGCGCCTCCCAGGACCGCGAGGAACGCCTGTTCCTCCCGGCTGGTCCGGTCGATCCGTACGCGAAAGAACCCCGCGTCGAGTTCACGGGTGGCGCGTGGCACGGCGATGTCCACGTCGTCGGCCGTAATCTGGTCGGGTCCGTCCGCCGAGTCCCAGGCGTGCTTGCCGAACTCCTGGATGAAGTAGGGATAGCCCCTGGTTTCCGCCAGGACGCGATCGAGCGCCGCCCCGCGCCAACGGACTCCCTCCGCATCCGCCGGCGTCGCCAGAGCTGCCCGCGCGTCGGCGTCCGCCAGGCTGTTTATCATCCGGAAGTGAAAGAGCCGCTCCGCGTAGGTCTTGGCTTCCCCGACGAGTCTGGGAACCGTCGGCAAGCCCGCCGCGGCCACCATGATCGGCAACTGTTCCTGACTCACCCGATGCAGAGCCACCATCAGGGCGCCGAGGTGTTCCCGGGCCAGGTTCTGCACCTCGTCGATCGTGACCAGGATCCCGACGCCGCGCGCCCGCGCCACCGCGCCAATCTCGAGAAGCAGTCCGGCCAGGTCGCGATCGAGCAACCCCGAGTCGGCCGGACCCGAGACCGGATCCAGGCCCATGACCACGTCACCTTCATCGGGCAGCTTCCACTTGAGCTGAAAGGACTTCAGCACGCCAAGGGCCCGGCGCGCGCGGTCCACCACGATTCTGCCGGGCGACAGCGCTCGCAGCGCCCCATGCGCCAGGGCGCTCATCTCTTCCACGAACTCGAGCTCTTCCGTGATCTCGACCGCGTGATGCACCCACCGGTGGCCCTCGGCCAAACGGCCGAACTCCCGAAGCAGCACCGTCTTGCCGACACCCCGCAGTCCCGTCAGAAGCACGCTGCGTTCCGGCTTTCCCAAGCCGAAGCGCTGGATGGCCACGTCGCAGGTCGCGAGCTCGGCATCGCCGCCCACCAGCGCCGGCGGCGGCGCACCGGCGCCCGGGCTGTACGGGTTGCGGACCGGATCCATGGCGTTATATCGGCTGCTCGTTCGTCTCCCGAAACCCCAGGGTCCGTAGCGAAGGTCCCGGGCGGCATTCGACGAAGCGTTGCACCCCGCCCGACGTCGCCGCGCCTCGGTCGAATCGTGCCGGTACGCCCGGTCGCCACGCGCTCACCGCCGCCGCGCGCGTGCGACGGGCAACCGAGCTCGGGAGAACGTCGTCCGCCGCGGCCGCAACTACTTCACCCTGTTCAACACCTCGGAGACTCGCTGGAGTTCGTCCAACACGTCGTCCAGGACCACCGAGAACTCCACGTCCGGCTTCAAATCGAGCGGAACCCAGCTGTAGTCGGCACCTCGCGTTCGTTGATAGTGTTCGCGCAAGGCGCCGAACTGCGCTTGGTTGAGGAGCCCCCGCTTCGGCTTGGGCGGGGGCGGGGAAAACCGTAGCCACAGACGTGTCTCGCCCACGTTCTTGTAGAGTTCATCGTTGATACCGAACCAAGGCGTGACTCCCGACTCCAGAAACCGTACAAACCTTCCGTAACGGCCCTTCCTCCGTACGCGCCTCAGACCCTTCGTGCTCAGCCAACCGCCACGGGCGGCCTGGTCGGTGGCCGAGTCGATGATGAGCCGCAGGTAGCGATCGTCTTCCTCGTCCTGGCCTCGAATACCATCACTGCCGTATTGGACGAGTCCCCGCAGTTGCCGAACGTCGGCCTCGATACCTTGTTCGCCGGCATCCCGTACACGCGCCGCTATGCAGTCGAGCAGGCTGGTCCAACCGATGATCATCAGGTATCGATCGGTGCCCTCTTCTCGCATGCACTTGCGCTCCGCATCGATGTCGGACATTCGCTTGCGCGCGTTGCACAGTCGCTCGCGCAAGATGGGCCACAGTTTCCAGACCCGATCGTCGGGTACCAGGAACAGCAGCACCGCCGGCCCGTCCTTTTCGGGCAACTTGTCGAGGTATCCAACAGGTTGCTTGTCCGTGAGATCCGCCCAGAACTTGACCTCCACGAACACTCGCTGCCTCTTGCCGTCCTCGTCCTCAAAACCGACCAGGTCTGGTCTCACCCCGTCCGGATAGACTCTCTGCGTGCGTACCTTGCGAACAGGGTTCACATCGGTCACGCCCGACCGCACCAAGTCATCCAGCGCTTCCATGGCGCTGGCGGAACTGTTCAGGACGTACGCCAGAGCCTTCGTGGCCGCGTTCTCCGAACCCGAGGAGAAGTCCCCGGACAAGTGCGCCAGCAGGGCGTCGCCGTCAGTCACGAGCAGTCTCCCGCTTCAATAGGTTCGCTCCCTGCCCCCGCCACTACCTGACTCGCGCCGAACCCATTGCCAGCATTAAGAGCAGTCTGGGGGCGAACCGCACAACCGTTCGTCGTCTTCACGTCGACGAGCCGGCGTGCCAGTCGCCCGGAGCAACCGGCGCCGTTCACGTCGACCGTGACGCACCTGCCATCGATCCGCCGGGCAGGCACGCGTCGAGCCCGCGATGCTGCCGTGCGCCCCGAAGCGGGTTAGTCCAATGATTGGCGGCAGCCACTGGCAGCCACCCAACCCAGGCGGGCGGCGAAGCGGGACGCCTGCGTCCCGGGGCCATGAGTGCCCACCGCTCACTGCTCTCGCGCCCGCTCCCGGCAGCCGCCGGCCGAACGCGGCTGCGCCGCCATGGTGCCGGTCTCTACCCGCCGAGCGGCAACACGAAGCGCCAGCCCTCGTCGAGGCGCTGCTGCAGGCGGCTCGCGCCGTCGCCGATGCCGCAGATCACCCGGTCCTGAGCCTGGCAGGCCTCGAGCACGGTGTCGAACGCGGCTTCTACCTCGGGGTGGTTCCGGTCGGGCGGGTTGGGCCCGAGGCCGAGGTCGATGGCCATGTCGCCGGGCACGACCAGGATGGCGCTGACCGGGGCGGCCAGGATGTCCTGGATGTTGTCGACCGCCTCCTGCGACTCGATCATCGCCACCGCGAAGAGCTCGCCGTCGGGGTTGAGCGGCCACACGTCGGCCACGGCGTGGTACTCGACGCTGTTCAGGCCCCATAGGCGCGTCGCGCCGCCCGGCCCCCACCCGCGCTCGCCGCGGGGCTCGGGCGCGGACGAGCCGCGGGCCGGCGGGTAGCGCATCGCCTGCACCAGCCGCACCGCCTCCTCGCCCCGGTCGACGTGGGGCAGGATGATGCCGAACCCGCCGAGGTCGAGGACCTGCTTGACCGCCCACTTGAAGTCCTCGTCGCCGTCCTGAGGGATGCGGATGAGGGGGGTCAGGCTGAGCCGCCCGTCGGCGTCCCGCTCCTCGTTCATCTCCGCCAGCACGCGCTGCACGCGCTCGCCGGAGAACGGGGAGTGCTCCATGTCGACGAAGCGCCACTCGCGGTTCGCGATCGCCGCGCCCCCGCCCTCCAGCGCCTCGATCACCTTGTTGAGCCGCCCGCCGTCCTGCGCGTCGGCCGGCGCCGCCGCGAGCCCGGCCGCGGCCAATGCGATGGCCACCACCATCGCCTGCATCCAACCGCGCCCCGTCACCGCCCGCCTCGTCTGTCGCTGTCTCATGACAACCTCCAGCCAGTCCCGCCACGGCGCTTCACCGCCGTTCGAACGGGACCGAGTTTCCCAAGCGCCCGTGACGAGAGCCCGGCTGCGGTTCGACCATCGCGGGCTCACGCGTGGACCGCGTCGCTCCGCGGACCGCTCGTTCCGCGGACGCCCAATGCCGGACCCGGCACCCGGCCACCCCTGCCGCGCGGCGCCAGAACGGCCCGGTGGCGGTTCGCAGCCCGCGCCCTGCCCGTCCCGGCGCCACCGCGGCCTGCACCACGAGCTCCTCGCCCCGCACCGTAACGACGTATGCCGGTGGGATTGTACGCGGCGCGCCGAAGCCCCGGCAAACCGAGACGGTGTCCGGCGAGCAGGGGAACGCCGGCCGTCAGGCTCCGGCTTGCGCGAGCCGGGCATCCCGAGTCACCATATCGGCCGGCGGGGGCTCGGACCCGGCGTGCGGCGCCGGTCCATCAACCCCTGACGGGCGGCCGGCCGCGACAGCGGCATGCGGGCCGCCGCCGTCCGGGACGCTTCGAAAGGACGCATATGGCTCAGGTTTCCATCACCGTCAACGGCAGGAGGCGCACCGCCGAGGTCGAGCCGCGCCTGCTGCTGGTGCACTTCCTGCGCGAGCACCTCGACCTGACCGGCACCCACGTGGGCTGCGACACCAGCCAGTGCGGGGCGTGCACGGTGCTGGTCGACGGCCGCAGCGCCAAGTCGTGCACCATCTTCGCGGTGCAGGCGGACGGGTCCGAGGTCACCACCATCGAGGGGCTGGCCAAGGGCGACGACCTCCATCCCCTGCAGGACGGGTTCTGGGAGGAGCACGGGCTGCAGTGCGGCTACTGCACGCCGGGGATGATCATGTCCTCCGTGAACCTCCTCGAGGACAATCCGTCGCCCACCGAGGCGCAGATCCGCGAGGGGCTCGACGGCAACTTCTGCCGCTGCACGGGCTACCAGCACATCGTCAACGCCGTCCAGAACGCGGCCGCGAGGAGGTCGTCATGAGCGCCCGCACCGGCTACCGGCACATCGTCGACGCCGCCCCCAGCGCGGCTGCGAGGAGGTCGTCATGAGCGCCGCCCCGGTCCTGCCGAAGCTCGTGGGCGAGCGCGTCAAGCGGCGCGAGGACCCGCGGCTCGTCCAGGGGCACGGCACCTACGTCGACGACGTCAAGATCTTCGGCCTGCGGCACGCCGCCTTCAAGCGCAGCGACGTCGCCCACGGCCGCATCCGCTCGATCGACACCGGCGCGGCCGAGGCCATGGACGGCGTCGAGGCGGTGTTCACGGGGACGCAGATCGCCGAGTTCCTCGACCCGATGCCCATCGGCACCCCGTTCCCCTCGCCCGAGCACCGCGCCGTCGCCACCGACGTGGTGCGCTACGTCGGCGAGCCGGTGGCGGTGGTGGTGGCCGCGGACCGCTACACGGCCCGGGACGCCGCCGACGCCATCGTCGTCGACTACGAGACCCGGCCCGCGGTGGTCAATCCCGAGGTGGCGATGACCGGCCACCCGACGGTGATCCACGCCGACTTCGACAACAACCTCGCGGTGCCCCTGGTGCCGAGCGGCACCGGGGTCTCGCCCGACGGCAAGACGGTGGACGACAGCGTCGTCGACAAGGCGTTCGCCGACGCCGACGTCGTGGTGTCGCAGCGCATGGTGAACCAGCGCCTCGCCCCCACCGCGATGGAGCCGCGCGGCGTCGTCGCCCACTACGAGCGGGGCAAGGGCACGATGACCGTCTGGTCGTCGACCCAGAACCCCCACATCCTCCGGACGTTCGTCGCCAAGCTGAACGGGATGGGCGAGGACGAGGTGCGCGCCATCGCGCCCGAGGTCGGGGGCGGGTTCGGGGCCAAGATCAACATCTACGGCGAGGAGTACGTGGTGTCGGCCCTGTCCAAGCGGCTCGGCCTGCCCCTGAAGTGGACCGAGGACCGCTCCGAGGCGTTCCTCGCCACCATCCACGGGCGCGACATCATCGGCTACGTCGACATCGCGGCGACACGCGCCGGCAAGGTGCTGGGATTGAAGCTGCGGCTCATCGCCGACGTCGGCGCCTACAACATGCTGCTGACGGCGGCCATCCCCACCCTGACGATGCTGATGGCCAACGCCACCTACGACATCCCCGCCATCCGCACCACCCTCACCGAGGTGTTCACCAACAAGACCCCGACCGACGCCTACCGCGGCGCCGGGCGGCCCGAGGCCACCTACTTCGTCGAGCGGGGCATGGACATGCTGGCCCGGCGGCTCGACATGGACCCGGCCGAACTGCGGCGGCGGAACTTCATCCCCGCCGACCGGTTCCCCTACAAGACCCAGATGGGCGCCGTCTACGACTCGGGCGACTACGCCAAGGCCCTCGACCGGGCCCTCGGGAACGCGGGCTGGCAGGAGCTGCAGCGCGAGCGCGACGCCGCCCGCGCCGAGGGGCGGCTCGTGGGCCTGGGCCTCGCGATGTACGTGGAGGTCTGCGGCCTCGGGCCGTCCGCGTCGCTGCCCACCGGCGGGTGGGAGCACTCGCAGGTCACCGTCGAGCGCGACGGCCGCATCAGCGCCACCACCGGCGCCTCGCCCCACGGGCAGGGCAACGAGACCACGTTCGCGCAGATGCTCGCCGACCAGTTCGGGGTGCCGTTCGAGCACGTCCGCATCCACCACGGCGACACCGGCGTCGTGAAGCAGGGCATCGGCACGTTCGGCAGCCGGTCGCAGGCGGTCGGCGGGACGGCGCTGCACCTCGCCGGGGCCAAGGTCCGGGAGAAGATGGCGAAGTTCGCGGCCGCCCTGCTCGAGGCGCACGAGGAGGACCTCGTGTTCGAGGACGGGCGCATCTCGGTGCAGGGGTCGCCCGACACCGGCAAGTCGTTCGCCGAGGTCGCCGCCTACGCCTACGTCCCCGTGCCGCTGCCGGCCGGGCTCTCCCCCGGGCTGAGCGAGGAGGCGTTCTTCGAGCCGGCCAACAACACCTACCCGTTCGGCTGCCACATCTCGATGGTGGAGATCGACCGCGACACCGGCGAGCTCGCGCTGCTGCGCCTCGTCGCCGTCGACGACGCCGGCAACCTGATCAACCCGCTGATCGTCGAGGGCCAGATTCACGGCGGCCTCGCCCAGGGCATCGGCCAGGCCATGATCGAGGAGGTCCGCTACGGCGGCGACGGCCAGCCGCTGACCGGCTCGTTCATGGACTATGCCATTCCCCGCGCGGCCGACCTGCCGCGGTTCGAGCTCGACGCCACCGTCACCCCCACGCCCGTCAACCCGCTCGGCGCCAAGGGCGTCGGCGAGGCCGGGACCCTGGGGTCGACCCCCTGCATCGTGTCGGCCGCGGTCGACGCGCTCAGCGGGTTCGGCGTCACCCACGTCGACATGATGCTGAGGCCCGAGAAGCTGTGGCAGATCATCCACGGAGGCCAGGCGTGATCCCGTCCGCATTCGACTACGAACGTGCGACCTCGGTCGACGACGCGGTGGCCCGCCTCGCCGCCGCCGGCGGGGCCGGCAAGCTCATCGCGGGCGGGCACAGCCTCGTTCCCCTGATGAAGCTGCGGCTCAACGAGCCCGGCACCCTCATCGACATCGCGCGCATCCCCGAGCTGGCCGGCGTCCGCGAGGTGGACGGGGCGATCGAGATCGGCGCCGGCACCGTGCACCACGCGGTCGCCACGTCCGACCTGTTGCGCGCGCGCTGCCCCGTCGTCGCGGAGACCGCGGCGACCATCGGCGACCCGCAGGTGCGCAACCGCGGCACCCTCGGCGGCAGCATCGCGCACGCCGATCCCGCGGCGGACTACCCCGCGACGCTGCTCGCGCTCGACGCCGAGGTGCGCATCCAGGGCCCGCGCGGCGCGCGCACCGTCGCCGCGCGCGACTTCTTCCAGGACCTGTTCACGGTGGACCTGGCAGGCGACGAACTCATCACTGCGGTGCGGTTCGCCCCGGTGCGCACCGCCGCCTACGCCAAGCTGTATCAGCGCGCGTCGCGCTTCGCCATCGTGGGGGTGGCGGCGGCCCTCGACGTCGCTGGCGGCACCGTCCGAAGCGCCCGCCTCGGGCTGACCGGCGCCCTCTCTCACGCGGTGCGGCTGACCGCGGTCGAGGAGGCGCTGGCGGGACGGCCGGCCGACGCGGACAGCGTAGCCGCAGAGGCCGCACGGGCCGGAGACGGCCTGAGCGACCTCAACGCCGACATCCACGCTGGCGCCGACTACCGGCGTGCCATGGTCGGCGTGTTCGCGCAACGCGCGCTGCGGGCGGCGCTGGCGCGCGGCTGACGCGCCGAGCGCCTCTGCACGTGGCGGTCTCCTCGTCGCCGAGCGTCGCGGCAGGCAAAGCTACGCGAGCGACACCCGCCCGCCCCCAGCGTTCTTGCGGACCACGACGGACGGCGCAACGGCGAGCCCGCCACGGACGACAGCCGTTGTCGGACGGGCCTCGCCACCCTCGACCACCGCCGGCCCGCAATCGGCGTGGACCTCCCCGCCCCGCACACCCCGACCACGAGTGGCCGATGCCGGATGCGGCTGAACGTTCGCCGACCGGATTGCCGCGTCAGGCCGGCAGCGGCGGCATCCGCGGCCCCGGCGTGCTGAAGGTCATCTCGGTGATCGCCTTCACGCTCCGGTTCCCGTATCGGAACGGCACCACCAGCCGCAGCGGCGCGCCGTGCCGGGGCGGGATCGGCTCGTCGTTCATCATCCACGCCAGCATCACCTGCGGGTGACGCAGGGTCGTCATCGGCTCGTCCGCGTAGAAGCGGTCCGACCCCACGAAGCGGCAGTAGTGTACGCCGGGGATGACCCCGAGCATGTCCGCGAAGTCGCTGAACCGGACGCCCGTCCACTTGACGATGCCTCGCGGGTTCGGGGCGCCGCACTGCAGCAGGTACGTGCCGGAGACGACCGGCAACTGCTCGAGGTCCGAGAACCGCAGGGTCCCGGAGAGCCGCGCCATGCCGCGGGTGTCGACCCGGATCGCCATGCGCCGGTAGTCGAACTCGATCTGCGGCGTCTGCCGCCCCTGGGTGCGCCACATCAGCGGGTCGGTGATGGGCCCGGCCGCGCTCTCGGGATGCTCGGGAGCCGACCCGTCCGCGTTGAGCGGCAGCGGCGCGGGAAACCCCTCGCGCAACGGGCGCTCGACGAGCGAGTCCGGCCAGTCGTCCTGACCCTGCGCCAGGGCCGCGGCATGCTCGGGCCGCAGGACGCCGAGGGAGAGCCCGGCCAGGGTGGAGCCGGACAGGGAAAGGGCTTTGCGTCGGGAGAGGGTCATCGCTGCACCTCCGAGGGTTGCCGTAGCGGGATCGCGGAGATTCTACCCGTTCCCGTCCGAAACCGCGACGCGTCCGACCAGGGATCCTACGCCCGGGCCGCCAACCGCTCGGCCGCCTCGCGCCGGGCGAACAGGACGTCGGCCAGCATCGGCGTGCCGTGCCGGCAGCCGAGGCGCACGTTGCCGCGGTAGACGTAGCCGAGGTCGCGGAGGGCGCCGGCGATGTCCTCGAACGTTGGGGCGCCGTCTCCGGCCGCGTTGGGGTAGAACGGCGCCTCGACGATGACCGCGGCGGCGCCGCGCAGGGTCTTCTCTCCGCCGCGGATGACCTCGAGGTCGAGGCCCTCGGTGTCGAGCTTGACGAGCACGTCCGGCTCGAGACGCAACCCGGCCGCCAGCCGGTCCAGGGTCTCGACCTGCACCGGGATCGGCTCGTACCGGGCCGCCTCGCCCGGCGCGGGCGCCGCGAGCGTCGAGAGGATGTCGCTCTGCCGGTGCACGTACAGCGGCTGTTCGGACGGCGCGCGGGACAGCGCGAGCTCGAACACCCGGACGGCATCACCCTCGGTTTCCGCCCACTGCTCCAGCCTGCGGCACAGCCGGGGGATCGGCTCGACGCAGTAGACCCGCGCCTCGGGAAAGAGCCGCCGGAAGCGGCGCGCGGCCCGGCCCTTGTTGGCCCCGACGTCGATGACGGTGCGAACGTCGAGGTTGGTGAGGCCCAGCAGCTTCTGCCGCTGCTCGATGTAGTCGGCGAGGTTCTTCAGGCCGAGTCCCTTGTGGAGAAACCGGAAGAACGGGCGGGATCCGAAGCTCGCTGGCATCGACGGCGATCATAGTCCGGTCGGCACGGACAACCTGTCGCCGCCCCGTCCCCAGGCATGACGACCGCTTCGCCTCCCGGCCCAAGCCCACGCCCTCGGGTTTCGCCTGCGGGCCGGCTCGGCCTCCGACCGCGGGGATGTGCTGCCGACTCCCGGAAGGTCAGGGGGGCCGGGTCGCCGCCGAGGCCCGGCCCCGTGGCCCGCCCAACCCGGTTCGACCGGGAGTCCGGCACAGCCGCTCCAAGAGCGCGGGGCCGGCGATCGGCCTTTGGGGTGCCACGAACGCGTGGTATCTTGACCGGCTGGGACTGCATCCGCGGAGCGCGGGCCGCGCCCGCTCACCAGACGAACCGACACCGGGAGACCGACATGCAACGGCTTGCCACCGCCATCGCCCTGCTCGCCTTCGCCGCCGCCTCGTCCGCCCAACCGGCCGATGACGCGGCGGGCGCGTCGCCGTCCTTCTCGCCCGTCACGTGGGAGCGGCTGCTGAACGCGGCCGACGAGCCCGAGAACTGGCTGATGTACTCGGGCACCCTCGACGCCCAGCGCTACAGCCGGCTCGATCAGGTCCACAACCGCAACGTCGGCGGGCTCGAGCTGAAGTGGGCCTACCAGATCCCGCAGCTCGACCGGGCCGAGACGTCGCCGCTGGTGGTCGACGGGGTGATGTTCATCACCGAGGCGCCGAGCAACGTGGTCGCGGTCGACGCCGCCACCGGCCGGCAGTACTGGCGCTACGACCACCCCCTGCCCGACGACCTGCGCATCTGCTGCGGGCGGAACAACCGCGGCGTGGCCATTCTCGGCGACACGCTCTTCATGAGCACCCTCGACGCCCACCTCGTGGCCATCGACGCACGCACCGGCAACCTGGTGTGGGACCGGGAAGTCGCCGACCACCGCTCGGGCTACAGCAAGACGGCCGCGCCGCTCGTCGTCAAGGACCAGGTGGTGACGGGCATCGCCGGCGGCGAGTACGGCATCCGCGGCTTCGTCGACGCCTACGACGCCGCGACCGGCGACCTCACGTGGCGCGCGTGGACGATTCCCGGCCCCGACCACCCCGACAACCAGACGTGGGCCGGCGAGTCGTGGCGCACCGGGGGCTCGGCGAGCTGGATCACCGGCGCCTACGACCCCGACCTCGACCTCGTCTACTGGGGCACCGGCAACCCCGGCCCCGACTGGAACGGCGACGTGAGGCTCGGCGACAACCTCTACTCGGACTCCGTGCTCGCCATCGACCACGAGACCGGCGGCCTCGAGTGGTACTTCCAGTTCACGCCGCACGACGTGCACGACTGGGACGCGATCCAGGTGCCGATTCTCGCCGACCTGACCTGGGAGGGCGAGGAGCGCAAGGTCATGATGTGGGCGAACCGCAACGCCTTCTTCTATACGCTCGACCGCGAGACCGGCGAGTTCCTGCTCGGGACGCCGTACGCCGAGCAGACCTGGGCGGTGGGCCTCGACTCGAACGGCCGGCCCATCCGGGTGCCCGACACCTCGCCCACGCCCGAAGGCACGCTCGTCTCGCCGCCGGTGGTCGGGGGCACCAACTGGTTCTCGCCCGCCTGGAGCCCGCGCACCGAGCTCTTCTACGTGCAGGCCTACGACGGCGAGGACATCTACTACAAGCGCGACGAGGAGTACGTCGAGGGCGATCAGTTCACCGGCGGCGGCTTCCAGCGTCCGCTGCCGGTCGACAACTACCACAGCGCCATCCGCGCCATCGACCCGCGGACCGGCGACGTCCGGTGGGAGTACGCCCTCCAGCCGCGCTCGACGGCCGGGGTGCTGGCGACGGCCGGCGACCTCGTGTTCAGCGGCAGCGTCGACGGCTACATCTACGCCCTCGACGCCTCCACCGGCCGCGAGCTGTGGCACGTCGCGGTCGGGGCCATGGTGCACGCCGCCCCCATGACCTACGCCGTCGACGGGCAGCAGTACGTGACCATCGCCGCCGGCAACGTGGTGTTCACCTTCGGGCTCCCGGAATAGCCGGAGCCCGCGCGGCCGACCGGCTGGCGTCGGACGCCGTGGCCGAACCCGACGGCGACGTGGCGGCGAGGATCGAGAGTGCGGAGCTTGCCGGAAGTCGATGAGGGGACGCAGGCTCGCGGAATCCGCCGAACCCGCCAGCCGTGTACGGGTGAATACCAATAGTGCCTGAGTTGCCGGAGGTCGAAAGGGGGCGCAGGCTCGCAGAGGCGGTGGCGGCGGGGCGGCGCATCGAGCGGGTCTGGTGCACCGGCGACCCGCTGGTGTTCGACGGGGTCGCGCCGCGCGACTGGCGGGAAGCCCTCGAGGGGCGGCGGGTCGAGGCGGCGCGGCGCTGGGGCAAGCAGCTCTGGTTCGTCCTCGACCGGCCGCCGCATCCCCTCTTCCACTTCGGGATGGCCGGCGGGTTCAAGACCCCGGCGTCGACGCCGCTGCAGCTCAAGTCCGGGCCCCGAGAGGACGCCGCGGTCTGGCCCCCGCGCTTCCTCAAGATCCGGCTGCGCTTCGACGACGGCGGCGAGCTCGCGATGACCGACGGGCGCCGCCTCGGGCGCATCCTGCTGCGCGACGACCCGCAGGGCGAGCCCCCGGTCGCGAGGCTCGGCTTCGACCCCTTCCTCGCGATGCCCCCTCCGAAGCGTTTCTCCGAGCTGATCCGCGCCCGCGGCGCCAACGTGAAGTCACTGCTGCTCGACCAGTCGTTCTCGGCCGGCGTCGGCAACTGGATCGCCGACGAGGCGCTGTACCAGGCCCGCATCGATCCCCGGCGCCACGCCGCCTCGCTGACGGACGCGGAAGCGCGGCGCCTGCGCGCGAGGCTCGCGGCCATCGTCAAGCGTGCCGTCGACGCCAACGCCGACGATGCGCGCTACCCGCGCACGTGGCTGTTCCACCGCCGCTGGGGCAAGCGCGCGGACGCGCTCACGACGCGCGGCGAGCGCATCGAGCACCTGACCATCGGCGGCCGCACCACCGCGTGGGTGCCGGCGGCGCAGCACTGACGCGGAGGGCTGAACCACCGCTCGTCCGAGGTGACCAGGGTCAGACCCTCGCGCCTGACCGCCGCCAGCACGCGGCCCAGGGGTCCGTCCCGCGAGATCAGGGCGCTGACCAGGACGTTGGTGTCAAGCACGATCCGCACGGGCGTCCGCCACCGCTCGATCGACGAGAGCCTGAGCCGCCTCGGCCGACAGGTGCCGGTTGCGCTCCCAGACCGAGTCGAGCGTCTCCCAGAAGATCGCCTGCCGGACCGCGCGGTCCACGAACCGGGACAGGTCTCCCTTCCTGCCTCCTGTTCTGGCGAGGTAGCTGCGCAGACTCCGGTCGGTTTCTTCGGAGACGACGAGGCTCCACCGGATGCTCATCGGACCTCCGGCTCAAGACGACTACGACATATATCTGCTTGGGCGTACATGCTATCGGTGCGGCGTTCCGTCTGCAAGGGATCGCCATGCGTGGTGACCGAAACCAACACCGGCCATCGGTGGACGGACGACCGGCAACCGGGTCGGCTGACGGGCCTTGGTCTCACGAGCCCATACGCGAAGGGCCGGGCAACGATGCCCGGCCCTTCGTGAAACGCCGTCGGCGCCATCCAGCGCCCTCACCCGTGTGGCCTACTGCTCGTTGGCCAGCTCCCGCGCGCGCTCGCCGCCGAGGATGTTGGTCATGCTGTAGTTGCCCTCGTGGCAGGCGTACTCGAAGAGGTAGGGCAGCTCGTCGGCCGGGAACGTCGAGAACGGGAACTCGCCCGAGAAGCTCTGCTCCCAGTGCGTGGGGTCTTCGACGGTGAACTCGTAGTGCACCGTGCCGGGGCCGGAGCGCGTGAAGCGCTCGGTGACGGTGATGGTGTCGTCGTCCCGGCCGTTGGCCATGCGCAGCAGGACGGGGTCGCCGCCCACCGCGCCCGCGTTCGCCTCGGTGCGCCGCAGGTTGGTGGTCTCGACGACGAGGGTGTCGCCCTCCCAGCGTCCCCGCGCGTCGCCGTGCCACTGGCGGATGCTCGCCGGCACGTGCGCGCGCCCGTCGATGGGGATGATGCGGAAGTCGTGGATCATCTCGACGTAGATGGCGACGTACCCCGGCGTCTGCATGATCATGAAGTTGTTGTTGTAGGCGCTCGGCAGCATCGGCGGGCCCGCCGACCACACCAGGCAGCGGTCGTTCAGCTCGAGGTCCTCCCACGAGTCGAACGGCCCCTCGACCGGGAACGCGGCGTCGTGGGCCATCTTGCGGTCGGCGGCATCCGCCGTCCGCGCCGGCAGCCGGCCGTTCGGCGGATCGGAGATCAGGGACGTCCGGCCCGTCGGCCGCGTGCCCCCGTCGAGCCAGAAGTTGTTGTAGCCGCCCACGTTGCCCCCGGCCACGGTCCGCCGGGGCGGCGCCACCAGCAGCTCCTGGTTGCGGTTCACGCGCGCCTGCTCCTGGGCCGCCACCTCCTCGTCGGTGAGGAACTCCTTGTCGCCCAGCGCCTCGGGACGCTCGAGCGGCGTGATCGTCTTGTTGGTGTACGTGCCCTGCAGGTCCGGGTCGCCCCACGGCGTCCGCGGCGCGTCCTGGGCGGCCACGGCCGCCGGCACGAGCAGAAGCGCGGCCAGGGCCGCCGTAGCGAATCGCGTTCGAGTCATCTGGTTACCTCCCGTCTGGTTCCTGATCGGCCCCCGGGGCGGGCCGCGTCCCCCGCCGGCGTGCCGTTACCTTCCACGCGCTGCTTCCCCCTGGACGCGCCGCAGCCCGCGGGCGCACAGGATCCTCCTGATGCAGATTATACGCCCGGTCTCCCCACGTCGGATGCCGCGGGGCCGCAGCAGTCTCTCGGTTTCCGCGCGCAGGTTGACATCTGGTGTGACGGCGGACCGCCTGGAGGGCATGGCATCACCGGAGCCGACGGGCTCATCCGGGATGAGCAGCGACGCCAGGTGGACCTATCGGAACGATGCCCGGTGTGGCCGGACTTCTGGCGGCGCGAGGCGCAAGTGTCGACGGGCGCATCGATGCCCTGCGAGCGGACATCAGAGCCCTGGATGACCGGCTGCGGCAAGTCGGGATGGGACGACGCGCCGCCGCCTCGTCACAGCCTTCCATCCACCACCACGTCCAGCAACGTCGGACCCGGATGCGCAAGAGCTTCATCGAGGGCCGGAGCGATGTCGTCCGGCTCGACGACGCGCCGTGACCGCAGCCCCAGGGCCCCGGCCAAGCCCGCGAAGTCGACCGGCGGGTCGTCGAAGTCCATGCCGACGAAGCGATCGACCCCGTGGCCGGCCCTCACCCGCTGCTTGAGGATGCGGTAGCCGCGGTTGTTGGCGATGACGTAGACCATCGGCAGCCGCAGGTGGGCCGCCGTCCACAGGGCCTGGATGTTGTACAGGGCCGAGCCGTCCCCGATCACCGCCACCACCGGCCGGCCCGGCACCGCGAGGCGGATGCCGACGGCGCCGGCCACCGCGAACCCGATGCCGCCGCTGGCCAGCCCGTAGTAGCTGCGCTCGTCGCGACAGGGCCACAGCCGGGGCAGCGCCGGCGACGACGTCAGCCCCTCGTCCACCACCACCGCGTCGGCCGGCAGCGTGTCGCTCAGCACCCGCATCAGGTGGTCGGGGTGGATCGGCGCCCCCGCGGACGGTCCCATCGACCGCACGAAGGCCTCCCGCGCCGCCGACCAGTTCCCGGGCCGCAGCTTCTCGATGCGTTGCCGCGCCGCCGCCTCGTACCCGGCGGGGCGGCGCGCGCGCGTCCGCTCGTTCAGGGCGGCGAGGGTCTCGCGGACGTCCGCCTGCACCGCCAGCTCCGTCGGGTAGTTCTTGGCGAGGTCGGCCGACCGCTCCCCCACCTGCACGACGGCCAGCCCCGGCGGCAGCGGCGGCGGCCCCGGCACCGACATGCGCAGCACGTCGGTGCCGAGACAGACCAGCAGATCGAAGGCGCCGAGACGCTCCGCCACGTCTCGCTGGTCGCGGCTGAGCATGCCGAGGAAGCACGGGTGCGACGAAACGAACGGGGCCGCGGTGGGAATGGTGTCCTGATAGACCCCGGCCCCCAGCAGCTCGGCCAGCCCGGCCGCCTGCGGCAGGGCCGAGCGGGTGCTCACCTCGTGCCCGACCACCATCACGGGGCGTCGGGCCGCGAGCAGGCGGTCGGCCAGCGCGTCGAGGACCGCGTCGGCGGGCCGAACCCGGGCCTCGACCCGGTTGCACCGGCCCAGGTCGAGCTCGACGTCGTCGGTCAGCACGTTGCCCGGCAGCGACACGAAGACGGGCCCGGTCGGCGGCGCGAGGGCGATCTTGGCCGCCCGCCGCACGATGCGGGGCAGGTCGTCGAGCCGTGTCGCCTCCACCGCCCACTTGACGTGGGGCCGGGCCATCGGCTCGAGCGGCGCGTAGAGCATGGGCTCGGTGAGGCCGTGCCCGATGGGATGCTGCCCGGCGGTGACCAGGAGCGGCGAGCCGATCCAGCTCGCGTTGAAGAGCGACCCGATGGCGTTGCCCAGCCCCGGCGCCACGTGGAGGTTGCACGCGGCGAGGCGCCCGCTGGCGCGGGCGTAGCCGTCGGCCATGGCCACCACGGCGGCCTCCTGGGCCCCGAGCACGTACTCGATCTGCGGATAGTCGGGCAGCGCCGCCATCAGCGGCAGCTCGGTGGTGCCGGGGTTGCCGAAGAGGTGGGTCACCCCCTCGTCGATCAGCAGCGACAGCAACGCGTGGCTACCGAGCATGGATCGGCGACGGGGGGGGGGCGGCGGGTCGGAAGGCCGCGGGCGCCGCGAGAGCCCCTTGGTCGAGGCCCCCGCGGCGCCGCCGGCTCTCGTCAGACGTGGGCCATCAGCCGGTCGTGGCCGCTCGGCGCCTGCTCGAGCCGGGTCAGGATCAGGTCCCGGGTCACCGGCGTCCGGAAGAGGTCGCCGTTCTGGCCGAGCGCGTCGGCGATGGCGTTCATCACCGCCCCCGAGCCGGCGCCCTGCGCCGCCTCGCCGATGCCCTTGGCGCCCAGCGGGTTGAACGGGTCGGGCAGGTCGGCGGCGCCCCACTTCATGGGCTGCTCGTGCGGGACGTCGAGAATGCCCGGCGGGCGGTTGCTGTAGAAGCGCTTGGCCACCAGCAGCCCCCAGCGCCGGTCGAACACCCAGTTCTGGCTGAGGGTGACCGAGAAGCCCTGGATGGCCCCGCCGAAGACCTGGGCCCCGAACGTCCGGGGATGGATGATGGTGCCGGCGTCGCATCCGGCCGCGTAGTCGACGAGCCGGATGCCGCCGGTCTCCACGTCCACCTCGACCTCGGCGAAGCCAGCGACGAACGACATCCGCCGGCCGCCCTCCTCGAAGTTGTCGCGGGCGACCCCCATCAGGCCCTGCCCGGCGAGGGCGGTGGCCGCGGCCGTCGTCATCCCGTTGATGTCCTCGGGCAACTCGTGGCCGTCGTAGCGGCCGCCGATGTCGACGGCCCGCTGCGCCACCCGCGCGAAGGTCATGCCCACCGAGCGGTTGCCGGTGCGGAACACGCGCTCGCCGCCGATGGTGTAGTCGTCGGGCACGCCCCCGAGGTCGCGGGCCGCGATCTCGCGCACCTTCTGGCGCGCGTCGAGCACCGCCGCCCAGCTCGCGCGGGTGTGCGCGTGAGCGGTCGAGCTGCCCGCCTGCAGCGAGCTCCACGGCAAGTGCCGGCTGGTGTCGCCCCACGCGACGTCGCACTTCTCCCAGGGCACGTCCATGCCCTCGGCGATGGGGCGCATCATGTCGAAGGTCGACCCCGTGCCGAGGTTGCCGACGCCCGACTGGATGGCGATGCGCCCGTCGGGCCGGATGACGAACAGCCCGTCGACGCCCGAAGCGCCGGCCGCGAAGGTGCTCAGCGCCACGCCGACGCCGGTTACCTTCGGACCGTTGCGCCGGCCGCTGCGCTGCACCCGCTCGCGCCAGTCGAAGAGCTCGGCCCCCTTGTCGATGGCCTCGCGCGCGAAGGCGCTAGACACGTGCCCCTGCACGCCGTCCACGCCCGGCGCGCCGAACGTCGCCTGCCCCTCGGGCGCGTTGATCTTCAGCACCTCGACCTGGTCGAGCCCGAGCTGTTTCGCCGCCTTCTGGATGATGGGCGACAGCATCGTCATCGACTGCTCGCCCCCGGGGGCGCGCTGGGCGGCGCGCGGCGGCGTGTTGGTGTAGACCCCGGTGCCGCGCATGCGCATGGCCACCGGCTGATAGGCGAGCGAGCCCATGACCCCGAGGTTCATGTGGTCGCCGGACCGCGCGTAGGGACCGTTGTCGCCGATGGCGTGGACGTCGAGGGCGGTGATCCGCCCGTCGCGCCGCATGCCGAGCCGGATGCGCGCCTGGATGCCGGGGCGGGCCTTGCCGAACGAGGTCTCGTCGCGCCGGGTCACCCGCATCATGACCGGCTTGCCGATCTTCTTCGACAGCAGCATGGGGATCTGCGCCTGCACGTAGCCGGCCGCCTTGCTGCCGAAGCCGCCCCCGGTGAACTCGTTGATGAGGACCACGTTCGACGGCTCGACGCCGGCCCAGCGCGCCATCGGCCCGACGCTGCGGTTCGTGCTCTGCACCGACGGGTACACGTAGACCTTCTGGCCTTCCCAGTAGGCCATCGTGGTGCGGCTCTCGAGCGGCTGGTGCGAGAGCGACTGGTGGTACGAGTGCTCCTCGATGACCACGTCGGCGTCCGCGAACCCCGCCGCGAGGTCGCCGTACGACCACTCGTCGGTGGCCTCCGCCTCCATCGGGATCTCGCCCGGCGCGAGCCCCGCGAGGTCCGCCTCGGTCCACTTGACCTCGCCCAGCTCGCGCCCCCTCATCGTGTTGCCGTCGGTCCGGGCGTTCGGCCCGCCGGGCCGGAGGCTGTCGAGGGGGTCGAGGACGAACGGCAGCGGCTGGAGGTCGATGTCGATGAGCTCGATGGCGCGGGCCGCGGTCTCCTCGTCGACGGCGGCCACCGCGAGGATCGGCTCGCCCTCGTAGCGCGGCTCGTTGGTCAGGGCCGCCTCGTTCGGCGCGTCGACCTCGGGCAGGTCGTCCGCGGTCAGGATGCCCGCGACGCCCGGCAGGGCCTCGGCCGCGCCGGTGTCGATGGACACCACCCGCGCGTGGGGCATCGGGCTCACGAGCAGCTTGCAGAAGACCATGCCCTCGGCCCGATGGTCCTCGGCATAGCGGGAACGGCCGGTGACCTTGGCGTGAAGGTCCGGCAACCGGTAGTTCTTTCCGAGCAGTTTGTAGTCAGCCACGTCAGGCCCTCCCGGTGGTCCAACCCCGCCCGTCTGGACGGCGATCACGGCATTCTACCATCGTCGGGGGGCCACGGATCTTGTCCGTCCTCTCGGTCTCCGACTATCATCCGGTCAACGACTCACAGAACGCCGCCAGGAGGATTCCATGCGCAGAACGCTTCCGCTTCTCGTCGCCCTCGCGACCCTGCCGGCGGCCCCGGCGGCGGCCCAGGACGTCGAGAACGTCCTGCAGGCCGCAAGCGAGGCCATGGGCAATCCCGGCTCCATCCGCTACTCGGGCACCGGGTGGGTCGCCAACGTCGGTCAGAGCCACACCCCCGCCGACGACTGGCCCCGCTTCGAGATGACCGCCTACTCGCGCACCATCGACTACGACGCCCGGTCGTCCCGCGAGACCTACACCCGCCGGCAGGGCGACTATCCCGCCCTCGGCGGCGGCACGCCGCTCGTCGGCGAGCAGCAGCGCACGTTCCTCGCGAGCGGCGACCACGCCTGGACGCGGCGCGGCGCCGACGCCGTGCCCCAGCCCGCGGCGGCCGAGGTGCGGCAGCTCGACATCTGGACGTCGCCCCACGGGTTCCTCAGGGCGGCGGCCTCCGCGGACGACGCCGACGCCGTCGACGTGGTGCTGGAGGGGCGCGAGCTGACCATCGTGTCGTTCACCGCGATGGGCCGCCGCCTGAACGGGACCATCAACGAGGACGACCTCGTCGAGCGGGTCCTCACGTGGGTCGCCAACCCCCTGTTCGGCGACATGATCTACGACCACCGCTACACCGGCTACCAGGACTTCGGCGGCGTGATGTTCCCCACCGTCATCCACTCGCACCAGGGCGACCCGCGGCTCAACCCGGGCCACAACTCGATGGAGATCACGGTGACGGAGGCGGCGGCCGACGTCGACGCCGAGCCGCTCGCGGTGCCCGACAACGTGCAGGACGCGACCGTCCCCCCCGTCGTCGTCCGCTCGACCCAGATGGCCTCCGGCGTCTGGCGCATCTACGGCGGCAGCCACCACAGCGTCGCCATCGAGCTCGCCGACTTCATCGCCGTCGTCGAGGCGCCGCAGAACGAGGCGCGGTCGCTCGCCGTCATCGCCGAGATCCGCCGCCGGGTCCCCGACAAGCCGATTCGCTACGTCATCAACACCCACCACCACGCCGACCACGCCGGCGGCCTGCGCACCTACGTCGCGCAGAGCGCCACCGTCATCACCCACGAGGCCAATCACGAGTTCTACGACGCCGTGTTCTTCCACCCCGGCACGCGCGCCCTCGAGCCCGACCTGCTGTCGGGGCGCATGCCGTGGTTCGCGCCGAACCGCATCCCCGCTTACGAGCTGGTGGGCGACGACGGGTACACGCTGACCGACGGCCGGCGCGTCGTGAACATTCACCCCGTGCTGCGCCTCGGGCACGCCGGCACCATGCTCATCGTGCACCTGCCGGCCGAGCGGATCCTGATCAACGCGGACCTCTACTCGCCCCCCGCGCCGGGGGCCGACCCGCCCGCGGTCACCGCCAGCATGAGGAGCCTGGCCCAGAACATCGAGCAGCTCGACCTCGACATCGCGCGGCACGTCGGCGTCCACGGGCTGGTAGGGTCGCACGTGGACTTCATGCGGCTGATCGACGGGGAGTAGGCGCGCGGCCGCGCTTTCGGCACGTCCCGCCGCCGGCACCGGGCCGAATCCCGTCTGCAGACAAATGCGGTCGGCTCCGCTCCGCGCGCGTGTGGGTTATGCTTGTCACGGGCGTGATTCCGGCAGCCAGCCCACGCCGCAAGGACGCGCCGAGGCAGGACGCATGATGCCGACCTCCGCAACCGTAGTCCCCCGCTCTCCGTCGTCCAGCTCACGTTCCGCGTCGGCGCCGCCGCCAGCCGACGCGGTCGTGGCGCCGGTACCGGAGGCGGGACACATGCCGACCTCCGCAACCGTAGTCCGCCGCTCTCCGTCGTCCAGCTCACGTTCCGCGTCGGCGCCGCCGCCAGCCGACGCGGTCGTGGCGCCGGTACCGGACGCCGACGCAGCCGCACCGACGGCGCTCGACGCCAGCGAGTTCCCCGGATGCCGCGCGGTGCGCATCTCCCGCGAGCAGATCGACGGCTACGGACGCATCGAGTACTGGGACGCCGCCACCGAGATCGCGATGGTGTGCGAAGGCGTCAGCGTCTACCAGGAGCATCCGTCGCAACGCGTGGCGCAGATGACGACGCTGATCGCGCTGACGCGGGGCTCGCCCATCGAGACCTTCGGCCACGCCGACCTGCTGTTGCGGGACGAACACGGTGAGCGGCGCCGCATCATGCAGGCGGACCAGACGGTGTACCTGTACCCGAAGCGGGACCGCCCCGCGGGCGCCTCCATGGTGGTCGGCGAGGACACCCTGCCGGACGTGATCGTGGAGGTCGACCACACCACCGACGTACGCCGCCGCAAGCTGTCGCTCTACGAATCCTGGGGGCTGCCCGAAGTGTGGGTGGAGGTGCCGGACGCAGACTCGCCCGGCCGGGCGGCGAGCCGCGCGCCGGGCCTGACGATCCACGTCCTGCACGCCGACGGCGCCTACCGCGAATCGGCCGAGAGCCGCGCGTTCCCCGGCTGGAGGGCGTCGGAGATCCACAGGTCGATGAACGAACCGACGTTGTCGATGGAGACCATGGCCGTCCTCGAGCGGGTCGCCCGAGCGCTGCGCGACCAGGACGGCGCCGAAACGGTTGACGCACCCTTCCTCCACCGAATACGGGCGGAGGGCCTCGCCGCGGGAAGGGCGGAAGGCCTCGCCGAGCAACGGACCCTGCTCTGCCGCCGGGCGGCGCGCCGCTTCGGCGCCGAGACGGCGGAACGGCTGGCGGTTCTGATCGCCGCGGTGGACGACCCGGACCACTTCGCCGACATCGGCGAGTGGATCGTCACCTGCGCTTCGGGCTCCGCGCTGCTGGACCGCTGCTCGCGCCGGCCGCCGTCCTGAGCTCCGCCAGCGCGTGAGAGATCATGCACCAGTCGTCGATCATGCCCGCCAGCGAGAGCGGCGGCTCGATGGCGCGCTTGACTTGGTTCAGCACGAACTTGAAGTCACGCCACGCTGCGGAGGCGGCGCCCGCACGTCGTACCCCCAGGGGAAAATCGTGCGGGCGTGGTGGATCAGCTTCTCCACCAAGAGCGCCACGAACAGTTTCCCGTAGAGCCATGCCTTGGCGCCGTCGTCGTCGTACTTCGGCATGTGGCCCAACTGCGCCAGCGACTTGAAGCGCTTGAACACCAATTCGACCTGCCAGCGCAGGCGATACCAATCCAGCACGTCCGCGGCCGAAAAAGGCGGCTCGGCAAGGGTCGTGAAGTCCACCGTGCCGCATGAGTATCGAGATCGGCATCGACGAGTTCGCTGCCTACACCATCTGCAAGGCGAGCGGGGTGGAGCGGCATGAGCAGCGACCTGAGCGGTTGCCGGATGCGGCCTGGGATGACTGCGGGATGACGGACGCCCTCGGCGAAACCGAAAGTAGTTGGCGTAGGCCAAACAAGGAGTTCATCGATTGGGAGTCACCCAAGATCGTCCGACACGGCGTGAAGGTCATCTACGGGTTCGATTTCGAGAGAGAAGATCCGGAATGGGGCGCGGACAGACTGCGGTTGCCGTCGGCGTATGTCGGGGATCTGGAGGCCCGACGCCACGGCAGGTCGGCCCGTGGAGCGCACCGGCGGTATGGAAACCCGCCCGAGCCCCTCGCGGATCACCGCACTAGCGATGACGCTGCCAGGTGGCGCGGCTCTCGACTCCGTCGTCACCCATCAGCGACAGCACCAGCGTGTCGCCGTCGTCCGCGAGGTCGTACGAGTAGCTCAGCGTCCTGCCCCGCACATCCGGTCGAGACCCGCCCTCGACCTCATGCTCGACCACTTTCCGAGTGACGTTCACGTCATATCGGCCGTAGTAGGCCAGATAGCTCTCACGGCCTGAAAGCTGGACCGACACCCGGCCGCCGGCGTCATACGACAGCATCCCGTCGGTGAACGCCGAACCGTCCGCGGCCGCCCCACCGACCCGCTCGAACGACGAGAGACCGAACGCGCCGACGAACCGGGCCATCTGCTCGGTGGCCCGCGCGCCGTTCAACAGCAAGGTCATGCTCCGATTGCCTTCGTGACAGGCAAACTCGTAGATCGGCTCCTCGGTGTTGGTCAGAGGGTACTCCGCCGACCACGGCTCCGTGAACGAGTCCGGGTCGTAGACGGTGTACTCCTGATGCATCGTGGCCTGGTCGATCCGCGTCAGACGCTGCACCAGACGCATACCCGCCCCGGACCCCGCAAAGGTCCAGCGCGGGTCGAAGTTGGTCGATTCGATCACCAGGGTGTCGCCGTCCCAGGAGCCGCGCGAGGTCCCGGTCCACTGCTGGATGGCGCCGGACACCTGCGGCCGGTCGTCCAGCGGGACCGTGATCGTGGCGTTGACGAACTCGTAGTGGATGACCACATGATCCGGGGTCTGGAAGATCCGGGCCGGGAACGCGCTCCCTCGGAGCGGCAGCATCCCGCCCACCAGGCAGCGTTCGTCCAGTGCCCGGTCCTCGGGGCCCTCCGGGATGCCGCTCATACGCCGACCTGGCATGCCCACCCGGTAGCGGCCTTCCTCGGTGCGTGGAATCCGCCCGTTCTCGGGTGAGACGACGAGCGACGTGCGCCCGTCCAGCAGCGGATGGTCGTAGATGGACTGGTCGACCCCGCCATCGCCCAGCTCGAAGTCGGCGCTCAGGGCCCGATCGAGCCCCTGGCGGATGCGGCTCCGCCGCGTGGCAAGAAACTCCGCCTCTTCTTCTTCCGTGAGACGAAGTCTGTCCTCGAATTCGGCCGGTCGCTCGAGGGGCGTCATCGTGGGAAGCGACCAGGTCCCCTGGAGATCCGGCACACCCCAGGGCGTACGGGGCGGGCCCGCCTCGTCGGCCGGCTGCGCCGGCGCCGAGCACGGAAGCGCCGCGAGGGCGCCGGCCAGCCCGAGGCATCGCACGACGTACTGAGCCATGCTCATGGTCTCGTCTCCGTTTTCAGTCGCTGCAGCTCCTCCCGCGGCCGGAACTCCAGCTTCGCCACCTTCCCGGCCCCAAGGTAGCCCATGCCGATCCGGGTGCGGCCATTCACCGTCACCGCCTGCAGCTCGTGGGTCTTGGTCCCGATCGTCGGCAGGCAATAGCTGGTCCACTCTTCCGTGCCGGGATCGAACTTCGCGATCGAATCGCCATGCGTGAACGGCAGCCACACCATGCCGTCTTCGTCCACCGACGTCTCGTAGCAGTTCCCGTCCTCATGCTCGGGCGGAAAGGGATACATCTCTTCGAGGTGAGAGCGGCTGTCGAGCTTCAGCAGGCCGCCACCGTACCACGAGCAGCCCCAGAACGTGGTGCTCCGCGGATCGGCGCCCGGCTTTCGAATCGCCACGGCGCCCGGCCTCCCGTAGCCGTAGAACGTCAGGCGATCGGCGAAGACCGCCAGCTCCTCCGCGGTGAACAGGTCGCTCCTGTCGTTCACCGCTTCGGGTAGAGGCACGAACGTGGCCTGGCCGGTCTCGAGGTCCGCCTTCATCAACCCGTCCCGCGGAATGGCGGTCGACCACCAGCCATTGCCGGCGCCATCGCCGGTCATCCCGTAGTTCGAGGCGTTCGGAACCGGGTTCTCGAAGAGCGTCCAGTCGCGGGTCCTCGTGTCGTAGCGCATCGCCTTCGCGTCGTTCGTCGCCCCCGCGGCCCAGATGCCGCCTCGCCCGTCGCCGCCAATCCAGGGTCCCACGCGTGCCCCCTCGGGCGGGCGAATGATGGCCGATCCGCCCGTCCGCGGGTCGATGCGCCCCAGCGCACCAGTGTTGCTCATGTCGAACCACACGACCCCGGCGGCGTCCCGGATGATGTCGTGCGAATTCGCGGGGGGAGCGTCCGGTGTCTCCGACAGCACGAAGTTCGTCGCGTGCCCGGTCCGCCAGTCGTATCTGACGACGGTGCGGGTGATGTTGAACATGTCGGCCATCCACACGTTTCCATCGGCATCCAGCGTGGCGTTCATCGCGTGGTGCTTGGACTCGTCCATGAAATCGCCGGGGCCGAGCGCCCAATCGGTGCTGCCATCGTTGAAGAACGGCAATCCGAAACCGGGCTCGGGCGCGTCGTATTCGCGGGCGATCACCAGCGTCGAGTCCCCCGTCGGGCGACGGGGCGTGAACGTCATGGGCGACGGGCCCGGACCACGCACCTTTGCCGGCCTCGCCGCCAGCTCATCCCGGAAGTGGACCATGATCGCGTTCTGCTGACGTGGCCGGCTGGGCCAGGACGCCGGACGGGGGGAACAGGAGCATACCGAGCACCACCAGCAGCACAGACTTCATGGCCATCAATGCTCGGCTCCTGAATCGAGTACCGTCGTCGATCGTACCCGTTGGGCTCCTCAGCCGCTGCTCGTCACCAACCAGCAGGGGTTCGAGGGGCATAGGCCGCTGCGAGTCAGCAGATTATACCTGGAGCGTGTCTCCGACGACCAGTGCCTCTCGCTCGGCGCCCAGCGGGCTCGGGTGCAGTGGAACAATGTCGACTTCGCCAGCGTCGAACTCGATCACCCATTACCTTGCGTGGTACGTTGCTTTGCCCCCCAGGTCCGCCATCGTCTGACGGAGCTGGCTGCCGGGTTCTCCGAGGTCCCGCGGGAGCACGTCGCGGCCCACGGGCGAGGTCGAGGTCGAAACTGTCGCGGTGCTTCCAGCGGCGGCCAGCGCGGTGCTTCTCGGCGACGGGTTCCGTGGTCACTCCGGCAGCGCGAAGGCCATGAGCTCCCCATGGTAGGTCCCGCCGCCGACGGCCAGCACGAGGTACTGCCTGCCGTCCAGCATGTAGGTCATCGGCGAGCCGGTCTGCGCGGCGGGCAGATACACCGCCCCGCGCTCCTCCCCCGTCGCCTTGTCGTAGGCGCGCAGCATGGCGCCTCGCGCGCCGGACGGCGTGGTGACCGTCCCGCCCTCGCCGCTGATGACGAGGGTCTTCGTCGTGAGGGTGCCGATGCCGCCCGAGCTGCCGCCGGCGCCCCCGGTGCGGCCGGTGCGCGGGATGTCGAGGCCGCGCAGGGCGGGATGATTGCGCACGAAGTCGGGGGTCTCGCCGTGCGCGACCTGCCACACGATCTCCCCTTCGTTCAGGTCGATGGCGGTGATGCGGCCCCAGGGCGGCTTCATCATCGGCAGCCCCCGCACCGTGGGCGGGCGCAGGCGGCCGCTGACGTAGTCCATGTCCGAGCGCTCGGGGTCGTTGACGAGGCCGATGGCGCGGTTGAGGGTGGGGGAGTAGAGGTAGAGCATGCCGGTGTCGGGGTCGAACGAGCCGCCCGGCCAGTTGGCGCCGTTGGGGACGAACAGGGTCGCGAGCAGGCCGTCCTGCCCGCGCACGATGGGGGGCGTGAAGACGGGCCCGGTCCGGTAGCGCGACGCGATCTCGAGGGCCTCGGCGTGCAGCTCGGGGGTGAAGTCGATGAGCTCGTCGAGGGTGAACCCCTGCCGCTCGAACGGGGGCGGCTTGGTGGGGAACGGCTGGGTGGGCGAGTACCACTCGCCGGGGACGTTCCCCGCCGGCACCGGCCGCTCCTCGATGGGCCAGACCGGCTCGCCGGTGACGCGGTCGAACACGTACACCCATCCCTGCTTGACGGGCTGGGCCACCGCCTTGATCTCGCGCCCGCCGACGGTGATGTCGACGAGGATCGGCGGGCACGGCACGTCGTAGTCCCAGATGGGATGGTGCACGAACTGGAAGTGCCAGAGCCGCTCGCCCGTCTCGAGGTTGACCGCCACGAGGCTCTCCGAGAACAGGTTGTCGCCGGGCCGGTGGCCGCCGTAGTAGTCGCCGGTGGGGATCTCGATGGGGAGGTAGGCGATGCCGAGCTCCTCGTCGACGGTCAGGTTGGTCCACACGCCGGTGTTCCCGGTGTAGACGGCCGAGTCGTTCAGCCAGGTGTCGCGCCCGAACTGGCCGGGCCGGGGGATGGTGTGGAAGATCCACCGGCGCTCGCCGGTGCGGGCGTCGTAGCCGCGGATGTAGCCCTTGACGTTCTCGCGGCTCGGGGGCGAGCCGCCGGAGCGGTGCGAGGCCCCGACGATGACCACGTCGCGCGCGACGACGGGGGCGCTGTTCCACCCGATCTCGCCGGTCAGGGGGTCGATGGGCTGGTCGTTGTCGCGCTTGAGGTCGACGATACCGTCGTCGCCGAACCCCTGCACGGGCCGCCCCGTCCGCGCGTCGAGCCCCACGAGCTGGTAGCCGATGGTGACCAGGTAGATGCGCTCGTCGCCCTCGCCGTCGGTCCAGTAGGCGACGCCGCGGCCCGACATGCGGCGGATGGCGTTCATCCCCCGCTGGCCCTCGTCGAGCCGATAGATCCACAGCAGCTCGCCGGTGGCCGCGTCCAGCGCGACGACGTTGCGGCGGCTGCCGGCGGTGGCGTAGAGCACGCCGTCGACCATCAGCGGCGTGGCCTGGTAGTTGAAGTCGGGGAACGGCCCGAGGTTGGTGGTGCGGAAGCGCCACTCGACCTCGAGGTCGTCGAAGTTGTCGGCGTCGATCTGATCGAGCGGCGCGTAGCGCGTGCTGCCCAGGTCGCCGCCGTAGGTCCGCCACTCGCCGGCGGCCGCCCCGTGCTGGGCGAAGCCGGCGGTCGCTCCGCCGAACAGGAGAATCGCTACCGCCGCCGTACGAACAACCGCTCTGCGCACATCCACGTGTCGTGACATCGTCCGTCTCCCGCGTGGCCGCTTCGTCCGCGGCGTCGCCCGCCGGTCGCGATTCACGGTGACGACGGGCACCGCCGGCGGCGGCCCCGGCGCCGCGCGACCCGTCTCCCGGTAGACTACCGCAGCCACGCCGGAACGGCACGTCGATTCCGGCGCCTCCTCGAGCTACCATCCCCACGCGGCCCGATCCTGTTCGAGTTCCAGGACCGTGACGTTCCGGTCGTTCCGCATCGCCGTCGCCATTTCACGGCGGATTCTCTCCGGGTCGGTCCCCGCCGCCGCGAGCACGGCGTTGATCCCGTCCGCCTCGAATCGCTCCGCGAGGTCGTCCGACCTGTCGTGGAGCCGTGTTTCGCGACCGAGTCCGGTCTCGGTTTCGACGACTGCCGCGCCGTCGTGCACAAGCAACCGCACCTGTCGGTACACCGCGTTCATCACCGCACGTCTGGCGTGGTCGGCCGGGTCGGCCCGTATCGCTTCGTACCGGAGCGGCACGCCGTGGAGCTCGAAGGCCCCTTCCTCCGCGAACTTCTCGCGCTCCATCTCCCAGCTCACGAGCCGCCAGCGGATGTCGTGTCCCGCCAAGGCGTTGACGGCGACGGCGAGCGCCCGCGGCGCGGTGGTTCCGGCCACCGCGAGGTCGTAGAGATCCCGAACCGGCGGGTTCAGGGAACGGTTGCTGAACTTGCCGGTCAGGATCTGGCTCGACGCCAGCGCGGTAGCCTCACTGCCGCCGACGATCGCCCGTCGATGACCGAATCGCGGCTGCGGGTCCGCCGCCAGCATCTCGATCCGCGATTCCTCGAACAGGATCTGGCTGAATCGACCGAACGTGATCTTCCTGGCGCCGGCGGCCTCGAGCCGTCGGTGCAGCTCCGGTGCGGCCTCGGGATGCAGGAACCGGGTCTCGGTACGCGGGGGAACCAGCAGGTCGATGTCATGGCTCTCGCGGTGCCGCCAGCGCGCGGCGAGGATGGTCCCTCCCCCGATCTGCCATCCGGTCCGGTCCGGTGTGTGCGGGGTGACGTACGCGTCCAGGATTGGGCGTGTCCGGGCGAGGATGGTCCGGGCCGGTTCCGGCAGGGTCAGGTCTTCCGCCTTCCGCCGGTCGGTCATCGTCGCGCCAGCCGGTTCAGCTCTCTCGCAACCTGAGGATGGTCCGCATGCGCCCGGTGGACGGCGGCGACCAGCTCGCGGAGCGTGTACACCTCTTCGGCCCATGCCAGGACGATCTGAGCGGGTTCCGCCTCTCGGGTCCACATGCGGATCAGGGCCCGCTGGCGCTTCGTCAGCGTGTCGGCGTGGATCGCCTCGTAGAACTCCGCGCTGGTCGGCCGGACCACCCAACCGCAGCAACTGCTGGCGATACGGCTGCGAACCGCGGCGCTCAGTCCCCGAATGGCCGCCGGATCGTGCCCCGGCAAGTGCTCGTTCCGGAATCTGTCGTCGGCGCGGCGATCGCTGAAGGCCTCCGGCGGGGCCAGAACGTCGGGTTCCTCGTCGCGGTGGACCGCCTTCGCCCGCCGGCGCAGCATGCGCCACTGGTCCAGTGTCATCGCAGAGTCCCGTTCGCCGGGGCCGCCCGCGGCCGGCGAGACGGAATCATCGAATCGGGCGCCGACGATCGCCTCGGTCCGCAAGTGCTCCAGGCCGCCGTCAGGATCCCCCACCGGCACCCAACCGCCCACCGAGTAGCCTACCGCAGCATCGCGAGCGACGGCACGTTGATTCCGCCGGACCGGTCCACTACGATAGGACTACGCACCTGCACCGTCGTCACATCGCCACGCGAGGAGGCCGTCCTGATGCCTGCATCGAGCTTCCGGGGACGTTGTTTCGCGGCCGGCCTGACCGCCGCCGCCATCGCCGTGCTCGCCGCGCCGGCCGCGGCTCAGTCCGCCGACGAGACGGACGCCGTCACCTACCATCGCGACATCGCGCCCATCCTCGAGCGGAGCTGCCAGAACTGCCACCGCCCCGAGTCGGTGGCGCCGATGCCGCTGCTGACCTACGAGGACGTGCGGCCCTGGGCGCGGTCCATCAAGTACCGCACCGGGCGGGTCGGCAAGCCGGACGTGATGCCGCCGTGGTACATCGAGAAGGACGTCGGCATCCAGGACTACAAGGGCGACATCTCGCTGAGCGCCGAGGAGATCGCCCTCATCGGGGCCTGGGTCGACGACGGCGCCCCGCGCGGCGAGCCGGTCGACCGGCCGGCCGTGACCCGCGTCGTCGACGCGTCGGGCTGGCAGATCGGCGAGCCCGACCTCGTCGTCAAGTCCCCTGAGATCGAGGTCCCCGCGACGGCGCCCGACTGGTGGGGGCCGATGGGCGAGTCCGAGACCGGGCTGACCGAGGATCGCTACGTCGCGGCCGTCGAGATGCGCGAGGTGAGCACCTGGGAGGGGCCGGCCGAGCGCGACACCATCGGCGGGCTCTACGTCATCCACCACCTCGTCGTGCTGCCCGTCGGTCCCGACGGCCGGCCGGTCGAGGAGGCCGGCTTCTGGCCGGTCCACGAGGTGGGACGCAACCCCGACGTCTTCCATCCAGACGCCGGCAAGCTGCTGAAGGCGGGCTCGAAGATCCTGTTCCCGTCCGCCCACCTGCACTCGAACGGGCGCCACACCCGCGCCCAGCTCGAGATGGGGTTCAAGTTCCACCCCGAGGGCTACGAGCCGTCGCGCACGGTGGAGATCATCGGTCCGGCGACCGTCGAGCTCGACATCCGCCCGATGGAGGCCGACCAGGAGTTCGAGGCGTTCAGCACCCTGATGGAGCACACCAAGATGATGGTGTACTAGCCGCACATGCACGCGGCGGGGGTGCGGATGTGCCTGGACGCCATCTGGCAGAACAACGTCGAGACCCTGAGCTGCGCCGGCTACAACCACAACTGGGTGCGGGTGTACACGTTCGAGGACGACGCGGCGCCGCTGCTGCCGCGCGGCACCATCCTGCGCATCAGGGGCTACTTCGACAACACGCCGAGCAACCCCAACGTCTCCGACCCGCGGAACTGGTCGGGGCTGGGCCACCGCTCGATCGACAACATGATGATCAACATCGGGCAGGCGGTGTCGCTGACCGACCAGGAGTTCGCCGACGAGATGGCGGCGCGCCGCGAGCGTCTGGGCCTCGCGCCGGGCGAGACGGTCATCGGCTGCCCGCTGTGCGGCTACCCCGACCCGTCGGAGCTGGTGCCGGCCGCTGCCGACAACACCGGGGGCCAGTAGCGATGGCGAGGATGACGCGGACGCCGGAGCCGCCTGGTCGGGGTAGCGACCGAGGCGAAGGAGCGCGCCGTGCGGCGATGGCGGGCACGACGCAGACGTCGGGGCCGCGAGGGACGGGAGCCGCGGCCGGCGCCGCGGCCCTCCTGGCCGCGGCCCTCGTCGCCGCCCCGGGTACGGTGCAGGCCCAGGACGAAGCCGACGACCGGCCGGGGCGCGAGCTGAGCATCGCCCCGGCCTACGAGGGCTGGGAGAGGAACGACGACGGGTCGTTCAACCTGGTCTTCGGCTACATGAACCGAAGCTGGGACCCGCTCGAGGTCCCCATCGGCCTCGACAACCGGATCGAGCCGGGCAGCCCGGACCGCGGCCAGCCCACGCGCTTCCAGCCGCGGCGGAACCGGCACGTCTTCCGCGTCCGCGTACCCGCCGACTTCGGCGATAGCGAGCTGGTCTGGACGCTCACGAGCCGCGGCGAGACGGAGCGCGCCTACGCGACGCTGCATCCCGACTACTTCCTCGACGACGTCGCGATCATGAACAACAACGGCGCCGGCGGGCCGGCCGGGGGCGCCTACAACATCTTCGGCAACCAGCGGCCGGAGCTGGAGGTCGACGGCCTGTCCGTCCGGCGCACGACCGTCGGCGAGCCCGTGGTCCTGCGGGCGCACGCCACCGACGACGGCGTGCCGAGGACGCGGAACATGCCGGCCCCGCGCATCGGCACCACCCGCATCGGGGCGGGCACCCCGAACAGCGCGAGCGGCCTGCGCGTCGCCTGGATCGTCTACCGCGGCCCGGGCGCGGTCACGTTCGACCCGCCGCAGTTCAAGGTCTGGGAGGACTACCGCGCCGGCGCCGACTCACCGTGGGCTCCGGGCTGGAAGACGCCCGAGCCGCCCGAGGACGGGACGTGGGTGGTCGAGGCGACCTTCTACCGGCCGGGCCGCTACGTGGTCCGCGCCCTCGCCCACGACGGCGGACTCGCGACCCACCAGGACGTTACCGTCAACGTCGGCCCCTAGAGAGATTCCATCCGGGCCGATACCGGCGCGGATGGAATCACGGCGCCTTCCAGCGCACATCAGTAGCCGCGGATTCGCATGTCCGACCAACGCATACACGCGAACCTGCACATTCCCGACTTGTCGATAACCGGCTTTCGCGGTATCGCGCGTCTCTCCATCGCCCGGCTTGGCCGCGTGACCCTGTTGACCGGCCGCAACGGTGCGGGCAAGACCACCGTGCTCGAGGCGGTGCGCGTTTACGCCGCCCGGGCGCGCCCGAACGTGTTGCACGACGTGCTGGAGCGCCGGGAGGAATTCGCCGCCGCTCTCGACGAGGATCGGGATCCCGTCGTTTTTCCCGACTACGCCGCCCTGTTCCACGGCCGCGTCGGAACGCACGGGCAGTCCATCACCATTGGTCCGGCGGGCGGCAAGGACGACCTCCGAATCGAGGTGTCCACGCTTCCGGCCCAACAGAGTCTGTTCGCTGACCAACCCGCCCGAATGCAGGCCATCAAGATCGAGTATCGGCGAGAAGAACGGCTGCTTCCGTGGTTTCTGCCGGCAAGTGAACGAAACAGGAGTTGGGCGCGAAGCCGTTACGTCTGGGATCTCCATCGTGCATGGCGCAACGACGACACCGAGTGGCCGATCATCGAATGCGAGTCCCTGGGGCCGGGACTGCCAAGCAACAACAGAATCGCGCGCTTGTGGGACAACGTCACGCTGACCGAAGCGGAGGACCTCTCGATAGACGCTCTGCGCCTCATCGGTGACGACATCGATCGCGTCGCGGTGGTCAGCGACGACCAGCGAAGCCATCGCCGCCGCGTGGTCGTGAAGCTGAAGAACCAGGCTCGTCCCGTCCCGCTCAAGAGCCTCGGCGACGGCGTCCCGCGCATGTTCGCGGCCGGATTGGCCCTCGCCAACAGTCGCGACGGCTTCCTCGTCGTCGACGAAGCGGAGAACGGGTTCCACCACTCTGTCCAGCGCGACTTCTGGCGCACGGTCCTCCGCGCCGCGCAGCAGAACAACGTGCAGGTGTTGGCTACGACTCATAGCTGGGATTGCGTGCGTGGCTTCGCGCAGGCGGCAACGGAAATCGGCGATGTTGCGGGCGCTCTGGTGCGGCTCGATCGTGACGGCCAGGACGTGCGACCGGTCGAGTACACCGAGGAAGACCTCGAGGCGATTGCCGAGCAGGGCATCGAGGTCAGGTAGCCGCATGGCCCCAGGGTCGCCCCCTGGTCGGATCCTGCTGGTGGAGGAAGCCGACGACAAGCACGTCGTGCGACACCTCTGCAACGCCAGACCGGACATCCCGGACTTCGAGATCGCCGACAAGACCGGCCTTCCGGCACTCGTCCGGGCAATCGGTCCCGAAATCAAGGCCCCCGGCCGGCTCGCGGTCGGCATTCTGGCCGATGCGAACGACAATCCGCAGGCGCGGTGGCAGTCGATAGCAGGCCGTCTTCGAGGAGCAGGTCTCGAACCGCCGCCGTCCATGACGCAGACCGGTACGATAGTCGAGGGCAAACCCCGAGCGGGAATCTGGCTGATGCCCGATAACGACTCCCCGGGCGAGCTCGAGAACTTCGTCGCCGGCTTGATTGCCGCCGAGGATCCCGTGTGGCCGCTCGCCAGCGCCTATATCGAGAGCATTCCCGACACGGCTCGCAAGTTCAAGCCCGGAAAGATCCTGAAAGCTCGACTACACGCTTGGCTGGCCGCCAGAGCCGAGCCAAGGAAAATGGGGGGCGCCATCGGCGCGGGTGACCTCGATGCGACGGCTCCAGCCGCTGAAGAGCTCTGCGACTGGCTTCGACAACTGTTCCGCTGACGCGCTTCGATGCCGTCGAAGCTGCACAAAATGTGGAGTCGCGACCATGAGGCGGACCAACGCGCGATCTGATCGTAGCGATTGACGCGGCGGGTGAAGTGGAGCCTGTACGGCACGCGTCGAGGTCCGGTAGAATCCCCGGGCCTGGTCCGGCAGCTCCCGACGCCCGATGAGGAGCAAGGCGATGGACGTCACCGGGCCGGCAGACGGACGCGCCAGCCTCGCGGACCGCACCCGCCCGAGCCGGCCGTCACCGACCCCCGGCCGAGGGGCGGCCACGCTACTCCCGCCCCACCTGCCAGAGCAGGAAGCTCACGGTGTCGACCATCTCGTCGATCTGCTGGCTGACCGGCTGGCCCCCGGAGTGGCCCGCCGCCGTGTGGTAGCGCAGCAGGATCGGGTTGTCCGAGCCGTTCCTCGCCTGCATCAGGGCGGTCATCTTGCGGGCGTGCAGGGGCGCCACGCGGGTGTCGCCGTCGCCCGACAGGTACAGCGTCGCCGGGTAGTCGCCGCCGTCCACGACGTTGTGGTACGGCGAGTACGCGTGGATGTAGGCGAACTGCTCGGGATCGTCGCTCGAACCGTACTCGGGCACCCAGAAGCTGGCGACGAGGAACTGGTGATAGCGGACCATGTCGAGCAGCGGATAGGTGCAGACCACCGCCCCGAAGAGGTCGGGCCGCTGGTTCGACACCGCGCCGACGAGGAGCCCGCCGTTGCTGCCGCCGCGGATGGCGAGGTGCTCGGGGCTGGTGTAGCCCTCGGCGACGAGGTGCTCGGCCGCGGCGATGAAGTCGTCGAACACGTTCTGCTTGCTCTCGAGCATGCCCGCGCGGTGCCACGCCTCGCCGAACTCGCTGCCCCCGCGCAGGTTCGCGAGGGCGAAGACCCCGCCCGACTCGAGCCACGTCGTGGCGAGGGCCGAGAACGCCGGGGTCATGGCGTTGTTGAAGCCGCCGTAGCCGGTGAGCAGGGTCGGGTTGGTCCCGTCGAGGGCGACGTCGGGCGGGTGGACGACGAACATCGGCACCTCGGTGCCGTCCTTCGACGCGAACCGGCGCTGGGTCACCTCGTAGGCGGCCGCGTCGGCGGGCAGCACGGGCTCGGCCCACACCGACTGCTCGCCGGTCGCGAGGTCGTAGCGGTAGATGGTGCTCGGCACGTGGAACGTCTGGAACGTGAAGAAGGCCTCGTCGCTCGTCCACCGCCCCGACCCGCCGCCGACCGAACCCAGGGTGTCGAACGCGATGTCGCGGACGTGGGTCCCGTCGAGCTCGTGGACGGCGACCCGCGGCTGCACGTCCTGCAGGTACGACACCGCGAGCTTCCCGCCGAGGGCGGCGGCCCCCTCGACGACGACGTCGTTGCGCTCGGGAACGACGTCGCGCCAGCCCTCGAACCCGGGGTCCGCGGGGTCGACCAGCACCACCCGCCGGTTCGGCGCGTCGAGGTTGGTGACGATGACCAGCTCGCCGCCCGCGAACGAGGCCCACGACTCGGAGACGCCGTCGGCGATGGCGGTCACGAACGGCGTGTCGCGCTCGAGGTCCTTGACGTGTATGGAGGTCGGCCCCGACGAGCCCTCGATGACGTGGACGACCATCCAGCGCCCGTCGTCCGACACCACGGTGGAGGGAATCTGGTAGCGCTCGTACCCTTCGCCGAAGAGCTGCCGATCGTCCGCCAGGGGCGTCCCGAACGCGTGGTACATCACCCGCGGCGTCACGTTGCCGTACCGCTCGTAGTAGAGCCCGCCGCCGTCCGGGGCCAGGGTCACCGCGCCGTAGCGGGCCGGCGGCAGCACGTCGGCGAGGTCCTCGCCGGTGTCGACGTCGCGCACGCGAATCTCGACCTCGTCGACGCCCCCTTCGCGGACCCCGTAGACGACCCGCGCGCCGTCGTCCGAGATGTCGCGCAGGGCGACGCTGGTGGTGTGGTCGGGGCTCATCGGGTGGGGGTCGATCAGCACCCGGTCCTCGCCGTCGAGCCCCTCGCGCACGTACACCACCGACAGGTCCTGGTCCGCGCGCCGCTTGCTGTAGAAGTAGCGCCCCCCGCGCTCGTTCGGCAGGCCGACCACGTCGCGCTCGAGCACCGACGCGGCCTGTGCCCGCAGCTCGTCGCGGCCGGGCAGGGCGCCCAGCACCGCGTCGGTGTGGGCGTTCTGCGCGTCGATCCAGGCGCGCGTCTCGGGCGCCTCCTGGTCCTCGAGCCACCGGTAGGGGTCGGGCACGTCCACGCCGTGCAGCGTGTCGACGACCTCCCGGACCTCGGTAGGCGGTGGCGGCGGCACGTCGATTCCCGGGTCTCCGCCACAGGCGGCCGTCAACGCCGTACCGGCAACGATTCCTGCGGCGCATCGCGATCCGGCCATGCTCTCCTCCCCGACACTTGAACGTGCAGCGTGCGCGCTTCGGCGGATCCGGAACTCAATCCGCCTCCAGCAGGTAGTGATACTCCAGCGCCGCGCCGAGGGCCATGGCCCCGCCGCGATCGTCGGCCCCGTTGACGGCGGGGCGATCGAGATAGTAACGCCGCGTCGGACCCGCCCCGGTGCCGATGCAGACGTCGACCAGCGTGCCGTCCTCCAGCACGTGGGCGAGCAGGGCGCGCCACGCCCGGTCGACGACCGGCCGGTACGACGCGTCGAGCCACCCGAGCCGGATGCCGCGGGCCATCGCGGTCAGGGTCATCGCGGTGACGCTGGTCTCGCGGTAGCTGCCGGGCTCGTCGACGACCTGGCGCCACATCCCGTCCGGGGCCTGGCGGGCGCGCATGGCCGCCAGGTGCCGGCGGTGGACGTCGAGCACCGTCTCCCGCTCCGGATGGTCGGCGGGCAGGACCGTCAGGAGCTCGGAGAGACCGAGGGCGCCGAAGCCGTTGCCCCGGCCCCAGGCGGCCGGGGCGCCGGCGTCATGGTGGAAGAGCCCGTCCGGCTGCTGCAGGCGCGCCGCGTAGGTGGTGACGAGGCGGACGGCGGCGGCGAGGCCCTCACGGTCGCCTGCGCGGACGGCGGCGATGGTGCCGAGGAAGAAGTCGTCGCTCCACCCCGAGCCGTGCCGGGGGACGCCCGGGGCGGTCTCCGCCCGCGCGAGGGCCACCCCCTCGTCGGCGAGCCGGGCCGCCGCATCGCGGTCGCCGCCCGACGACTGCGCCAGCTCGCTGAAGATCATCGTCCCCGCCACCGCCGCGAAGCTGATGCGGTCGCCGAACAACGGTCGTTCGCCGGAGAGCCACGGGCCGACCTCTCCCATCACCTTGTCGCGCAGCGACAAGTCGCCGTCGAGCTCGGCCAGCCGCAACGAGTGGACCCAGGCGAGGGCGGGAATATAGCTGATGCTCGGGGTGCCGGGATAGCGACGCGCGAGGACGCTCGCCAGCGGCAGCGGGTCGCGCCCCACGCGGGCGGCGAGGGCGTCGCGCAGGGGCGACTGCCCGTCCGGGGCGCGGGCCAGCGCCTCGCGCACCACCGCCGCCCCGTCCGAGGCCCCGGCCGTCACGAGCAGGGTGGCGACGGGACCGAGGCCAGGTGTGCTCGCCGTGTCCGCCATCGCCGCGGCCAGAGAGCCGGCCGGCATAGCGTCGTCGCCGGCTTCCCCGCCGCTCTCGCCGGCGGCGCGCGCGCGGACGCCGAACCCGTCGCCGGCGCGCACCTCCACCACCAGGTCGGGGGCTTGGTAGGCGACCCAGCGCCAGACGTAGCGGCTCTCGGGCCGGCCGGGGTCGTCGAAGAACCCGCCGGCCGGGGGAAACCTGCCGGGTCGACCCGGCCCGTCCGGCGACGGAT
Source organism: Vicinamibacteria bacterium (assembly GCA_022821235.1). Taxonomy (GTDB): domain Bacteria; phylum Acidobacteriota; class Vicinamibacteria; order Vicinamibacterales; family UBA8438; genus JAJEEA01. The sequence continues at coordinate 20,150 of JAJEEA010000337.1, read as the reverse complement.
GAGCCATCGGCAGCGCGCTCACGGCCCACCGCGTGCGCTCCTCTTCGGGGGCCTCGGTCTTGAACCACCGCACCGCGTCGAGCACGATGCGCGCCGCCGCGTCGGCGTCGCCCTCGAGCCCGCCGACCAGCACCAGGCGGCGCTCGGCCCGCGCCGGGTCGAAGGGCGACGGGTTCTCGAGGGTGAGCAGCGGCGTCTCGTCGCGCGTGACGCCGGCCGCGCTCAAGATGCGCGGCTCGCCCGGAAGCGCCGCCACGGCATCAAGCGCCGCCCGCATGGCCGCCATCCCGTCCCCCGGCGGCTGCGACGTCGCAGTGCCGGCTCTTGTCCGCGCGGCCGCCGCTACGGTCTCGGCGCAGCACCCGGCCTCGCCGCCGGCTCCCGGCCCGAGCGTCAGCCCCGCCGCGATGGCCACCGCCCCGGCCCACCGCACCCCGCGTCTCGCCCCCGGCGCCCCACCCATCGTCACTCTCCTCCCGGCCGGAATCGCCACTCTCCCCCGGCCGGAATCGTCGCTCTCCTCCCAGCCGGAACCGCGAATCTCCCACGACCAGGAATCGCGGATCACGCCCGGATATCGACAGTTGCCCTCACCGAACCGGCAGTCTCGCCCTCGCGGAATCGACAGTCGCCCCCCGGCCGGAGTCATCCGCCTCTACCCAAGCCGGTGATCAGCCCCTCCGGCCGGTCGTCGGCCTCCCTCCGGCCGGTGGTCAGTTTCCTCCGGCCGGTCGTGAGTCTCGCCCCCCCGGCCGGTCGTCAGTCTCCCGCCAGCCAGAACATGCACCCGGGCCCCGAGTCGGGGCCGGTCGCTATCTCCGACACCACCTCCAGGGTCTCGAGGTCGATCACGGCCACGCGGTCGTCGCCCCGCAGCGCCGCGAAGGCCACGGCGCCGTCGGGCCGCACCAGCACGGCGTTGGGGGCGAGATCGAGGCGCCCGACCTCGGTCCGCGACGCGGCGTCCATGACCACCACGCTCGTCGCCGAGTCCGAGATGAGCACCCGGGCCCCGTCCGGCGTGAAGGCGAGCCGGTTGGGATCCGCCAGGCCCAGCTCGAGGCGCTCGGTGACCGCCTTCGAGGCGATGTCGACGATGGACACTCCGCCGTCGTTCCGGGTCGCCGTCCACAACTCCGCCCCGTCGGGCGAGAGGTCGAGCCCTTCCGGATACTGGCCGCCGGCGGGAACCGTCGTTACCTGCCAGTCGGGCGGGCCGGCGGAGGCGCCGTCGACGATGCTCAACGTATTCGACTCGCGGTTGGCGGTGACGATGGTGTCGCGGTCCCCGCTCAGGACCATCATGTGGGCGCCGTCCTGGCCGAGCCCGAGCAGCCAGTCGACCTCGTCGGCCTCGGGATCGTAGCGGCCGATGGCCTTGTAGCCCTCCACCGTGAAGTACAGCCGGCCGCCGGCGAAGCGCACGTCGTGCGGCACGCTGCCGCGCCCGACGTCGACCCGGCGCACTTCGGTCAGCGTCTCGAGATCGATCACCGAGATGCCGTCGCTCGGGCTCGCCACGAACGCGAGCCTCCCGTCGGGCGACGCCGTCACCTCGTGGGGGCCGTCGACCGTGGGCACCTGTCCGAGCACGGTCCCCGCCGCCGGGTCCACCACGGCCAGGGCGCTGGCGTCCCGCAGCAGCACCAGCAGCCGCGCGTCCCCGGCGGTCTGCGCCGCTGCCGCGCCGGCACCCGCCAGGAACGCCGCGATCCCGAACGTCGCCGTCCATCTCACCACTTGTCTCGCTACGCTCACGGGTCACTCCTTTTGTTCTCGACGCCCGACGACGCGCCGGCCCGCCGGAAAGTCGTGGGAACGACTCGATCGATCCGCATCATGATCGCCGGTGGTCGTGGCAACCGCAAGACCCGGCGCAGAATCTGCGCGACGCGCCACCCATCGCCTCGTCCCGCCCGAACGACACGGCTCTCTTGCGGCACGCTCTCAGGCTTGCCGGAATCACCGCCCTCGCCCCCCGGTCCCGGGCGGGGGTCGCTGGTTTCGGGCGCACTCCCGGGCCGCCACGACGGGTCTCCCGCCGCCGGTTCCGGCCCCGAAGCTCAAAGGCGGCCCGGTGTCGCCGGTGGACGGTTTCGCGTAGAATCAGGCTCGGCGCGAAAGGGATCCGGCGCCCCGACGAGCAATCCACCAAGGAGATCGACATGTGTGATGAGAGAACCGATGCCGACACCACCAAGTACCTGCGCGCGCGGGAGATGACCCGGCGGCAGTTCGGCGCGGTTTCGGCGGGAGCGGGACTGGCGATGCTGCTGCCCCGGGCCGCGAACGCCCAGGCCGTCACCGAGTCCGAGATCGACGTCACGACCCCCGACGGCGTGTGCGACAGCTACTTCGTGCATCCCGCGAGCGGCGCCCACCCCGGCGTCCTCATCTGGCCCGACGCGTTCGGCCTGCGGCCCGCGAAGCGGCAGATGGCGAAGCGGCTCGCCGAGTCGGGCTACTCGGTGCTCGTGGTCAACCAGTACTACCGCTCGCAGCGGGTGCCCATCGTGGACAGCACGAACTTCGCCGAGGTGGCCCCCATCGTGAGGCCGCTGATGGCCACGCTGAGCCCCGAGACCCACGTGTCGGACGCGCGGGCGTTCGTGAGCTTCCTCGACAGCCAGGCGTCGGTCGACAGCAACCGCAAGATGGGCACGATGGGCTACTGCATGGGCGGCCCCATCACCATGCGCACCGCGGCGGCGGTGCCCGACCGCGTCAAGGCCGGCGCGTCGTTCCACGGCGGCGGCCTCGTGACCGACCAGCCGGACAGCCCGCACCTGCTGGTGCCGCAGATGCAGGCGCACTACCTGTTCGCGATCGCCGAGAACGACGACGAGAACGAACCGGAAGCGAAGAACGTGCTGCGCGAGGTGTTCGACAAGGCCGGCCTGCCGGCGGAGATCGAGGTTTACGACGGCGCGCTGCACGGCTGGTGCCCGCCCGACACGCAGGTGTATAACGAGCCGCAGGCGGAGCGGGCGTGGAGCCGTCTGCTCGTCCTGTTCGAGCGCGCCCTGGCATAGCTCCGCCGCTCGGACACGTCACGATTCGATGTGAGCGTCCCGCGGGCATTGTCCCGCGGGGCGCTCGCGCCAATCGAGCTGTCTCGCTCTACCGGCCTCCACCCGCAATCCAGGGAGCACGCAATGTCCTCGACCGCACTCGATCCGTCCATCGTTCCGCTCGCGGACCAGGTCCCGTTCGGGGATCTCACGAACGCGACGCTCGCGGAAATACGCGCCACGCCGCTCATGCTGCCGGGAGAGCTCTCGGATGCCGTCGAGCGCGTGGACCACGTGGTCAGCGAGGCGCCGCGCGTCGTTGTCCGCGTGCACACGCCGAAGGCGGCGGCGAGCGGGCCGCGGCCGTGCGTCTACTCGATCCACGGCGGGGGCTACGTCATCGGCTCGTACGAGATGGACGACCTCAAGTTCGACCAGCTCTGCCCCGCGCTCGACTGCGTCGGGGTTTCGGTCGAGTACCGGCTCGCGCCGGAGACGCCGTACCCCGGCCCGCTGGAGGATTGCTACGCCGGTCTGGCCTGGGTTTTCCGCAATGCCGCGCAGCTCGGCGTCGATCCGGCGCGTGTCGGCGTCACCGGCGTGAGCGCGGGCGGCGGCCTCTCGGCGGCGCTGGCGCTGCTCGTCCGCGATCGAGGCGAGTACACGCTGGATTGGCAACTGCTCGATTGCCCGATGCTCGACGACCGCTTGCGCACGCCTTCGAGCCAGGCGGACGACCTGATCGTCTGGAGCCGAACGTCGAACGCCTTCGGCTGGAAGTCGTACCTGGGCGATCTCTACGGCGCCGACGACGTGCCGTATCACGCGGCTCCGGCGCGCGCGGAAGACCTGTCGGGTCTGCCGCGGGCGTACGTGTGCGTGGGCGGGGCCGACGGTTTCCGCGACGAGGACATCGACTACGCGCTGCGCCTGAACGGCGCCGGCGTGGAGTGCGAGCTGCACGTCTACCCCGGCGCGCCGCACGGCGTCATGCTCTTCGCGGACACCGACGTGGCGCAGCGCTACATGCGCGACCAGAACGAGTGGCTCGCGCGAAGGCTTTCTTAGATGGGGCTGCGCCCCAAACCCCCGCCAGCCACTCGCGGGGACCCCATCGCCCCACTCGGTGGCCGGCGGGCCGCGCCGTGCGCGGCCTACTCCGCGAGCCTGCGGCCGGCGATCCAGACGGAGTCGATCCGCCGGGTGTTGCGGATGTCGACCAGCGGATTGGCGTCCAGCACGACGAAGTCGGCGTGGTTGCCGGGCTCCAGCGTGCCCAGCTCGCGGAGCCCCATGACGCGCGCGGCGTTGCCCGTTGCCGCCACGAGCGCCTGCAGCGGCGTCAGGCCGGCCTCGACCATCAGCTCCAGCTCAACGTGCTCGAAATACCCCTGCCAACGGCCCAACTGCGTGCCGCTGTCGGTGCCCATGCCGATGGTCACACCACCGCCGGCCAGCAGCTTCAGGTTGCGTTGGGCCTGCGCCAGCACCTTCCGCGCAGCCGCGGCCTGGTCGCCGCCGCGCACCCGCGCCTGGAGCTCCGGATCCCGAATCCGTTCCATCTCCGCCCGGTAGGCGTCGCCGCCGCGCAGAAAGAAGGGGTCGCCGAAGAACGCCGGGGTCGTCGCGTACAGGAACAGTGACAGCGTCCGCGTCAGCGTCGGCACGTAGCCGACGTCGCGGCTCGCCAGCGCGGCGATCAGCGCCGCGTCGACGTCGCGGTCACGCACGCTGTGCACGACGGCGTCCACGCCGGCCTCGGCCAGCCCACTGGCGTCTTCCAGGGTGACGGCGTGCGCCGCCACCCGCAGTCCGCGCCGGTGCGCCTGGTCGATCAGCGCGCGGTAGACCGCCGGCGTCATGTCTTCCGGCCGGTCGTCGAGCCGCGTCTTGATGACGTCGACCCCCAGCTCCGCGATCTGATCGACGCCCTCGCGCGCCTCGGCCGCGGTGGCGCCGACCACGTTCGGACCTGATGGGAACAGCCGCGCGCGGTCGACCAGGTCGCCGTCCGCCTGCTCATCGCGCACCCTTACGCTCTCCTCAGCCACCTGCCAGGGGTACGGCAGCCGCGGCGCGTGCGCCCGGTGGGCGGCCGAGCGGCCGTCGCCGAGGGTGTGCACGGTCGTGACGCCGAACGCGGCATAAGTGCGCAGTTGCGCCAGCAACTGGTCGCGCAGCGGCTGCGCCGGGTCGCCGTCGTTGAGATGCGCGTGCGCCGTGATGAGACCGGGGATGATGGTCTTGCCGCTGACGTCGACGCGGGCGACCCCGTCCGGGATCGGGACGTCGCCCACCTGGCCGACCGCGCGAATCCGCCCGTCGAGAACGAGCAGCACGGCCCGCTCGAGCGGCGGGCCTCCCCCGCCGTCGATGACTCGGCCGCCGATCAGGACGACGGCGCCGGCAGGGGCCGGCCCGGGCTGCGCCAGCAGCGCCGCCGCAAGCGCCAGCGACCCGGCGCCCGTCGCCAGCGCGAGCGCTCGCTGCAACATCAGTCCAGGCCCGGGACGTCCCGCACCCAGGCCGTCGGGCCGTCCTCCCACTTGTTGTGCGTCAAGCGCACCACCGTTCGGTCCGCCAGGCGGATGGCGTGGAGCTCGCCGTACGGCTGGGGCTGAAAGATGACGCGCAGCAGCGGCAGCTCGTCGCTGAACTCGCTGCGCTGGGACGTGAAGAGCACCCACTCGTCGTCGGGCGAGAACTTCGGGTGCATGTCGTTGCCCGAGTTCCGGGTCAGGCGCTCGGGCGGGCCGGGGTCTCCGTTCTCGTCGAACGCGATGGTGTAGATCTCGAAGTTCCCGTCGCGAAACGACGTGAACGCGACGCGGTCGCCGCCGGACGAGAACGCCGGCATGGTGTCGGTCGCCTCGTGGCGGGTGAGGCGGCGCGCATCCGTGCCGTCGGCATTCATCACGTAGATGTCGGAATTGCCGTCGCGCAGGCTGCGGAAGACGATGCGCCGGCCGTCCGGCGCGAAGTCCGGGAACGCTTCGTTGGTGTCGGAATCCGGCGTCAGGTTCACCGCGCCGCTGCCGTCGCTGCGGATCTTCCAGATGTCCACATCACGTGCGGCGGACGCGAACGGCGGGCCCACGGCGAACGCCAGCCAATCGCCGTCGTACGACCACGACGGCCCCCACGCCGAATCGGGACCGCGATACCGATCCGCCCCGGCCCGGTCGACCACCACGCGCTTGCGGCTGCCGTCCGCCCTGGACGCCACCAGCCGCGCGAACGCCTCGCTGGTGGCCACCTCGCCCGAGGTGCGGTCGATGGCCGGGATGTAGCCGCGGATGCCGATGAGGGAAACCTGGCGGTCCGGCAGGTGGACCGGCACTGGCGAATGCACGGGAAACGCGCCCGGCGAGTCGCTCTCGAAGCGGGAAGCCGGCTCCAGCGGTCCCGGCCCGTGCGCCAGCAGGCGTCCGGACGCGGGGTCGTACTCCGGCGCCCAGTAGTCGCGCTCGGCGTCACCGGCGATCTGCAGATCAGCGCCATCCGGTAGTGCGGTCACGAGCGTCCAGCGTTCGTCGCGCCGCACCGTGAACGCCAGCCGCCCGTCGGGGCCGAAGGTCGGGGACAGCGCGGCCTCGTCCCCGGCCGAGATCGGCTCGGCCGCCGAGCCGTCGATGCCGGTGCGGTAGATGCGCGGCTCGCCGTCGCGCTGCGAATAGAACACGGCCGCCTGTCCGTCGGGCGTCCACGCCGGCGCCCCGTCCCAGCTCTCGTGCCGCGTCAGGCGCCGCACATCGCTCCCGTCCGCCTGCATCACGTAAACCTCGCTGGCCAGGTAGGTCGGCGGGGGGCCCGGTCCGGTGCTCGTCGATACTGCCGTGTCGCGGCTGCTGGAGAACAGAATCCGCGTTCCGTCCGGCGAGAATGCCGGGTTGTAGTCGCCCGCGGCGTGGCGCGTCAGGTTCTTCGCCTCGCCTGCCGCGTCCGGGTCCTCGGGTCGGAACGCCATCACGAAGACGTCCGCGTTGCCATCGCGCGTGCTGACGAACACCAACTGCTCGCCGTCCGGCGATATGTCCGCCGCGTCCTCCATCGCCGGACCGGTGATCAACGGTCGCGGTGGCGCGCTGCCGCGCAGGTCGAGCACGTAAAGGTCCGGGCTGCCGCTGCGCTCGGACGTGAACACCACCCAGCGCCCGTCCGGCGAGAAGGCGCCGTTGTAGTCGAGCCCCGGATCGGTCGTCAGCCTCCGCGGCTTCGCCCCAGGTCCGTCAAAGAGGAACAGGTCCCAGTTGGACGGCTGGATGGTGCTGTAGACGATGGTCTCGCGCGGCGCGGCGCCATCCTGTGCGCCCGGCGCAGGCCCCGTCGCGGCGACGAGCAGCAACGCCGGCAATCCCGCGGCCGCCAGCGCCCGGATGTGCATGTAGGCCCGCATCGCACCCCCCTGCACCAGACTACATTACAGTTGGCTGCGACACCTCCCGCTGATGGAACCGACCTCGGCCTTGCTCCAGGGATTCGCGGTCGTCCTGCAGGACGGCAACCTGCTGTGGGCGTTCGTCGGCGTTGTGCTGGGGACCATTGTCGGCATCCTGCCCGGCATCGGTCCGGCACTGACCGTCGCCCTGTTGCTGCCGGTGACGTTCCAGCTCGGACCGGTCGGTGCATTCATCATGTTCGCGGGTGTCTACGCCGGCGCCATGTACGGCGGCTCCACCACGTCGATCCTCATGAACACGCCCGGCGAGAGCGGCGCCATGATCACCGCCATCGACGGGCATCGGATGGCGCGCGCCGGACGCGCATCCGCCGCGCTGGCGACGGCCGCGATCGGTTCGTTCGTGGCCGGCACGCTCGGCGTCGTGGGGCTGACCGTCGCCGCGCCCGCGCTGGCCGAGGTTGCCCTGCGCTTCGGCCCGGCCGAGTACTTCGCGCTGATCCTGGTCGCCTTCGCGACGATCTCCTCGGTGCTGGGCGCCTCCCCGCTGCGCGGCCTGCTCAGCCTGTTCCTCGGCCTCGCGCTGGGGCTGGTCGGCATCGACCTGCAGACCGGTCAGGCGCGCTACACGTTCGGCATCCCCCATCTGCTCGACGGCATCGACGTCGTGGTCGTCGTGATCGGGCTGTTCGCCGTCGGCGAGGTGCTGCTGCTGGCGGCGGCACCTCGGGCGGACGGCGCCTCGGCGGCGCGCGTCGGCGGCTGGACGTGGATGACGCGCACCGACCTGCGGCGATCCTGGAAGCCCTGGCTGCGCGGCGCGGGCGTGGGTTTTCCTCTGGGGGCGCTGCCCATCGGCGGCGCGGAGATCCCGACCTTCCTCTCCTACTGGATGGAGAAGAAGCTCTCGCGCCACCCGGAGGAGTTCGGACGCGGCGCGATCGAAGGCGTGGCCGGACCCGAGGCGGCCAACAACGCGGCGGCGGCCGGCGTGCTCGTGCCGCTGCTCACGCTCGGCCTGCCGACGTCGGCGACGGCCGCCATCATGCTCGCGGCGTTCCAGCAGCACAACCTGCAGCCGGGGCCGCTGCTCTTCACCTCGCAGCCCGAGCTCGTGTGGGGGTTGATCGCGAGCCTCTACGCCGGCAACGTGATGCTGCTCGTCCTGAATCTGCCGCTGGCGCCGCTGTGGGCGCGGCTGCTGGCCATCCCGCGGCCGCTGCTCGCGGCCGGCATCGTGCTGTTCGCCACCGTCGGCACCTACAGCCTCAACGGGTCGCTGTTCGACGTCGGGCTGATGTACGGCATCGGCCTCGTCGGCTTCGCCATGCGGCGGCTCGACGTGCCGGTGGCGCCGGCCGTGATTGGGCTGATTCTCGGCCCGCTCGCCGAGCAGCAATTGCGGCGGGCGCTGGCCATCGCGGAAGGCGACGTGACGGTGCTGTTCACGCGGCCGCTGTCGGGCGCGCTGCTGCTGCTCGCCGCCGCGGCGCTCGTCCTGCCGTGGCTCCTGCGGCGCGCCCGCGGCGCGCGGGAGTCGGCCTCGTAGACAGGCGCCGACTCCTCGTGACTAGCGGCCCAGCAAACCCGAGATGGGCGCGGAGAGCGAGAGCCGGGCCTCCTCCGGCAGATAGCACACCGTGTCGCTGCACACCTGGTAGTCCACGACGACGTCCAGATCGACCGTCTCACCGCCCGCCTGGACGAGCTCGGCCAGCGCCGTGACCGGAATCGCGATGTCGGCAGACCCTTCGTAGACGTTCAACGTCACGTCCAGAGCATCGAAGCGCATCGGCGTCGTCGGCGGATAGACGGCCTCACCGATCTCCAGGCCGCTGACGGGCTCCAGCCGCACCGTGGTCGGGTAGTAGTCGTCGGGCAACGGCTCCGCGTAGACGTGGTAGCCCTCCTCCATCTCGATGCGCACGTTGAGCGTGCTCGCCACCTCGAGCGTGAGCTGCGGATCCGACAGGAAGGCGGTGAAACCGACCTGCGGGGCGCCATGGGCCGCCGCGGGGGCCTCCTCGTGGCGCAGCGCGCGCCCCAGGGCCGAGTCGAGAATCGTGCCCGCCGACGTCCGCGTGGCGTAGTGCTTGTTGAAGAACTTCTCGGTCACCACGCCGTTTCCGTCCACGACGTACGTGCCGGGAAACGGGAGCCCGTAGAACTGCTCGGCCAGCGGCCCGTCCGGCTCGATCAGGGTGTTGAGGATGCCGAATTGCGTGATCACCGCCGAGTCGTCGTCGGCCAGCAGGTCGTACTCGATGCCGTGCTGGTCGGCGAACGCCGCCAGCCCCTCAACCGAGTCGTAGCTGACGCCGTAGATCCTGAACCCCGCCGCCTCGAAGTCTTCCAGTTGCCCCTGCAGCTCGACCAGCTGCGTCTGGCAGTACGGTCACCATACGGCCGAGCGGTAGAAGACGACTACGGCCCCCTGGCCGCCCCGGTCGGCATGGAAGTCGACCGGCTCGCCGTGCTGGTTCGGCAGGGTGAACTCCGGCAGCCGCTCGCCCAGCGCCGGTCCGGTCGGGAAGTCCGTGGACGCCGGATAGCGGCGCGCCGCAAAGTCGATCCCCATGCCCTCGACGGTCAACCCGCGCTCGTCGGTGAACGTCGCCCCGGGATCGGGCACGATTTCGTGGGCTCCGAGCACGGCATTGCCTTCCGGCGCAGCCACGGCTTCCGACTCGGTCGCGGGCGCCGGCGCTGGCGCGTCCGCGCCCGCACATCCGCCCACTCCCAGCGCCGCCAGCAGGATCCCGGGCGCCAGGACCCGCCAACTCACCGTCCACGCGCTGCTTCGCATACGTTCCCCCCCGTGCCGCGATTGGAATCCGGCTACGGCTACGATACCGTTCCCGGCGGCGGATCTCCAAGTGAGCGCGCAACGCACGACCCGCATCTCGACCTGCCCGCTGTGCGAGGCCATGTGCGGCATCCTCGTCGAGGTCGACGGACAGCGCATCGACGCGGTCCGGGGAGACCCGGAGGATCCGTTCAGCCGCGGCTACGTCTGCCCGAAGGCGGCCGCGCTTGCCGACCTGCATCACGACCCGGACCGCATCCGCGCGCCGCTGATCCGCGATGGCCGCACATGGCGCGGGGTTGGCTGGGAGGTGGCCCTCGACCGCGCGGCGGAAGGACTGGTCCGCGTGCGGCGGCGCCACGGCCGCAACGCCGTCGGCGTCTACTACGGCAATCCGGTTGCCCACAACCTGGGGCTGATCACGCACCTGCTCCCCTTCACGCGCGCACTGCGGACGCGAAACATCTACTCCGCCAGCTCCGCCGACCAGTTGCCGCAGATGCTGGTCGCGCTGCGCATGTTCGGGCACTTCGCGCTGATTCCGGTGCCCGACCTCGACCGGACCGACTTCTTCCTGGTCTTCGGCGCGAATCCGCTGGCGTCGAACGGCAGCCTGATGAGCGCGCCGGACATGCGGCGGCGGCTGGCCGACCTCCGGACGCGAGGTGGACGCGTGGTCGTCGTCGACCCGCGGCGCACGGAGACCGCCGCCGCGGCCGGCGAGCATCTCGCCATCCGGCCGGGCGCCGACGCCCTGCTGCTCGCGGCGAGGCTGCAGGTGATCTTCGAGGAGCAGCGGATGCGCCTCGGCCGGCTGGCACGACGTGTCAAGGGCCTTGACGCGCTTGCCGATCTGGTCCGCGATCTGCCACCCGAGCGGGTCGCGCAGCGCACCGGGGTCGCGGCGCCGACGATTCGCCGGCTGGCGCTGGACTTCGCGGCCGCCGAACGGGCGGCCGGCTACGGCCGGGTCGGACTGTGCACGCAGCGCCACGGCACGCTGGCGGTGTGGCTGCTGCAGGCGCTCAACCTGGTGACGGGCCGCATGGACGCGGAAGGCGGACTGCTGCTGACGACGCCTGCCGTCGACGCCATCGACGTCCTGTCCCGGATCGGCCTGCGCGGCACGTTCGGCCGCTGGCGCGGCGGCGCCCGCCGGCTGCCGGAGTTCACCGGCGAGCTGCCGGTCGCGGCGCTCGCGGACGAGATCGAGTCCGGCGGCCCGCGATCCCCGCGCGCGATGATCACCGTCGCCGGGAATCCCGTGCTGTCGGCCCCGAACGGGGCGCGTCTCGATCGCGCGCTCGGCAACCTCGAGCACGTGGTCGCGATCGATCCGTACCTGAACGAGACGACGCGCCACGCGCACGTGGTCCTGCCGCCCGCGCCGCCGCTGGCGCGCGGGCACTACGACCTGGCGCTGAACGTGTTCGCGGTCCGCAACGTGGCCAAGTATGTCGAGCCCGCCGTGCCCCGGACGCCGGAGCAGCGGCACGACTGGGAGATCCTGGGCGCGCTGGCGGGGCGCGTCCTCGCGCCGCGCCCGCTGCGGCGCGCGGTTTCCCGCGCCGTCCAGGCGCTCACGCCGGAACGCATCCTCGACCCGCTGCTGCGGCTGGGCCCGCACAAGCTGTCGCTCGCGCGGCTGCGGGAGGCCCCGCACGGCCTCGACCTGGGGCCGCTGCAGCCGGACCGCATCGCCGAGCGCATTGCGACACGCGATGGCAAGATCGACGCCGCCCCCGCGGAATTCGTGCGTGAAGCGCGCGAGCACCTGCCGGCCGAGGCTGACGGCGAAACGAACGGCCGTCTGGCGCTGATTGGCAGACGCCAGTTGCGCAGCAACAACTCCTGGCTGCACAACAGCGCCCGGCTGTTGCGCGGCGATCATCGCTGCACGCTGCTCTTGCACCCGGAAGACGCCGCCGCGCGCCAACTGTCGACCGGCGACATGGCCGAGCTCCGCTCGAAGGCCGGCGCGGTCACCGTGCCCGTCGAGGTAACCGACAGCGTTCGGGCCGGCGTTGTCAGCCTGCCCCACGGCTGGGGCCACGGCCGCGACGGCGTCCGACTGCGCGTCGCCAGCAACCATGCCGGCGAGAGCGCCAACGACGTCACCAGCGAGCGCTTCCTGGACACGCTGAGCGGCAACGCCTCCTTCAACGGCATCCCGGTAACCGTGCGGCGGCGGTGAGAAACACGGGCTACGGCATCAAACCGCGCCGTACGCGCCATGCACGTGGAATGACGTCCGTTAGCTTCGACCGGGCTCCGGAACAGACAGCCTGCGACAGATCTTGCGAACAAGAAGATTGGGGATCTCCTCGTGACGAGGTATGGACTCTACGACGCCGGTGGTGGGATTGGTCCAGAGAGAATGAGCGCGACCCTCACGCTTCAGGGTGCAGCCGTACCTGCGCAGACGGCGCAGCAAGCCGCCGCGCTTCACGTCACGGTTACCGTCGCGCGTTCCGCACCGGCGGGTACGCCCCGCAGCCCGTCTTCCCTGCGATCCGCGAGGATCATGGCGATGGCGTCACTGAGACTTCGGCGGGCCTCCTCCTTCGTCCTGCCTTGCCCGTTGGCGCCAGGGATCTCGGGGGAGTACGCGATGTACCAATCGCCGTCCCGCTCAAGTACCGCTGTGAATTCGTTGTGCATCGCAGCCTCGCTTCCAATGATATGCCGCTTCGGGAATTCGTGCGGGTCGTCGGGGTATCCGAGTTGAGGTCGGTTCCTTCCGGATGGTTTCGGCGTGTTCGCGTTCCGGGTCGGATCCGCGCGCCTTGCCATCAATCTGGCGGTGCATCCAACCGCGGCCGCCACAGCAGGCCGACCGTCCAGCCGATGTCTACCCGCTCACCCCGCCAAGCCAGCGCGGCCGTCTGCGCGTCGATCTCGACCCGTTCCTGTTCGATCCGATTCGTCACGGGTGCTGGCGGAGCACCTCTCCACGGCGGCTGCGGCGGAGCCGCCGGAAACGGCCGGCCGGCCGCACGAACTCCACGCCGCCCGCCACGTCCAGCGTGACGCGGAACCCCTACTCGTGCACCGCCCGATGACGACGCCGGCACAGCCAGCGATTTCTCCCACTCCCGTTGGGGGTGGTGGTACAGTTTGAAGTCTCCGGGTAGAAACGCTACCGACCGCCCTGGTCGGTAGCGTCGGCGCAGTCGTTGACGGCCGCGCAGATTTCCTGCACGGACTCCTTCACGTAGTAATTTCTTATGTTGTTCACGAGCACATCTGGCAACGTGATTCTGGATCGAGCACCTTCCTGATCGTCGTTCTCGACTATGGTGACGATCATATGGTGACGATCAGACACCGGTCGATGAACTCGTGGCGTTCGCGTCGAAAGCCCAGGTCAAGGTCATCGGTATCGTCCCGAGTGTCAACAGTAGGCTACGCTCACAACCGTCACGACCAGCCACCGCGGTCGGGCGTCGCATCGTTCGTCCTGGGCAGCTGTGGGAACGCTGAGGATAAGGACGACCACGGCGGCGAGTGCTACGCGCATGTTCACGTCCTCATTGAGTTCGGCCTTGCTCGGCTGGTTGCGCGACGACGGCACCGTCACGTCCAGCGGGCGGGGTCATCTGAGATGTGCCTCAAGAGCCGCAGCGAAGGGCATTATCCGTATCGGCGTTACCGAGCGGACATGGAGTCCTACCGAGAATCCGTTGATCGCTACAGACGGATTGGGGAACGGCTCAACGTTCTTCACCGACGTGTGCGGGAACAAACGGGTTGAAGCACAGTGCGCCGAGGTGGTCGTGTCGCGTTGACGCTCTTTGGGGCAAGATGAACCGCTGGAACCTTACCCGAGCTGATGCCACTCAGCTACGGCGCGTCGAATCGCATCGTGCAGCCCGGAATTTCGGCGGCGCCGGCCGATCGTCACTACACACCCCGCATCACACACCAACGAGCAACCGACGCAAGCACTCTCGTTAACAGCAGCACTCCCACAAGTGCTGCAGGTCGCAGCTACGTTCGGAGGTCGCGCTTCGTTCCGGTCGTTTCCGCGTCGTATGGCAACGCTCACGCGCCGGAAGACGCCAACTCGTCGCCGTACACATCGAGAAAGCGCCGCGGGGATACAACGGACAGGCCTTGCCGGCTCTCCTCGGGAAAATGGCGGAGATTGCCTGTCACGAGGCAGGTTGCGCCTGCCGCGAGCGCGACTGCCAGGAACATCTCATCGTCCGGGTCGGGCAGGTGCGTGGCCAGGGGCCGCGCCGTGACGAGCAGGCCGTCGGCCCTGATTTGGTCGAGCAGCGCCTCTATCCGTTCAGCGGCGAATCCGAACGCTAGGCGCGCGAGCACCTCGCGGTACTCCCCCAGTATGCGGGCGTCGTAGCAGGCCCGAATGGCGCCGGCCGCCAGCAAGCGCATGATATCCGCCGCCGGACCGAACGGAGTGATGAGACCAGACACCAGGACGTTCGTGTCGAGCACGACGTTCATCTGGCGCGGTCTCGGCGGACGGCGTCGATTTCAGCGTTGATCCTGTCCAGCGTTATCCGGTGAGTCCCGGACTGCAGGGAAGCGTCCTGAATCGCCGCGACGGCCGCCTGGGCGCGGGCGCGGCGCACAGCGTCCAGCGATTCTTCGAGCCGCTCTTCCGACGTCGCGGACAGCAGTGCGATCGGCTTGCCGTTGGACGTGACGACAAGCTCCTTCTCCTGCGCCAGGGTCTTCCACACGGCCGCCGAACGAGCCCGCAGCTCGCGAACGCTCACGAATCGCATCTGGACCGCCTTCTGTAGTGGATACGATGGTGTACGCAATCGTAGCACACACTCTGGCGCGTTGCCCCCGCCTAGCGGGGCGGCGGCACGACCGGGACGAACTTCTCGGGCATGAAGCGGCCGCAGGTGTAGATGTTGCCCCGGGAATCGACGTCGAAGAAGTGCTGGCCGGCACTTTCGAAGGAACCCAGCACCTGCAGGTCGCTGCGGCGGAGGATCACGATCCGTCCGTCCACCTCCAGGTCGTAGCGGCCGTTGGCGCCTGTGCGCATGCCGCCCGCGTAGAGATAGCGTTGGCCGGGATCGGCGGAGAACGCCACGGAATTCACCTTCACCGGCACCTCGACCTCGGTCACGAAGCTGCCGTCGCGCCGGTGCACGTGGATGCTGCCGTGCTCACGGTCGGAGACGTAGACCAGGCCGTCGGCGGATAGCTGCGCGGCATGACCGAAGCGCGGAAACCGCTCCCCGGCTTCGAATGCATCGTCCGGCGGCGCGCCGTAGCGGCCCCAGTGCCGCACGTACTCACCGGTATCGCCGTCGAACACGATCACGCGCTTGTTGAGGTAGCCGTCCGCAATGTAGACCTCGTTGGTCTCCGGATCGACGTCCACGCCGGACGGATTCCCCAGGTATTGCGTGTGGTTGCTCCCTGCGGTGCGGTTCAGGCGGCCGATCTGGAGCAGGAACTCGCCGGCGCGCGTGAACTTGAGCGCCAGGTGCCCGCCGCCGGTTACCCAGACGTTGTCGCGGTGGTCGACGTGCAGGCCGTGCTCGCCGACGGAGGGGTGGGGCTCCATGCTGTACACCCACGGCCGGCCCTGATCGCGGCCGCCCCAGGCCTGCACCAGATTGCCTTCGGGGTCGAATTCGACCACCGGCGGCGCCGGAAGCTTGCCGGCGTCGGCAATTTCTTCGAGATAGCGGTCGGCCGCGTGCAGCACCCAGACGTGGTCGCGGCTGTCGACCGCAACGGCCCAGACGATGCCGAGGCGCCAGTTGTCGGGCAGCGGCTTCGGCCAGGAAACGTCGCGCTCGAAGGTGGGCGCCGGCTCTGCCTCTTGCGCCCGCGGCCGCGCCGCAGGGGCCGTTGCCACGAGCGCCACGGCGACGCAGCCCGCCGCGGCTGTGCTTGCGCGCCCCATGGACTCGAATCGCGCCGACGATGCTTAGTCCGCCCCGCTCAGCTCCGCGTACACCGCGGTCAGGAAGCGGGTGGGGTCGCCCCACTTGCCCTCGTACGACGCGGTGGTCCCGGCGGCCGCTACCTGCTCGTAGGTCATCCCCTGCTCCACCAGCTCCGCCACGCGGCCGGAGACGTCGATAACCATGTCGCGAAACTCCATGACGTCCTCGCGCGTCGAGACCTCGCCGTGGCCGGGCAGGATGAGCGTATCTGGGCCGGCGCGGCCGGCGATGATGCCCAGCGTCTCGATGGTGCCGGGCAGGCTCCCGCCGTTGTTGCGGTCGATCACCGGGAACGCGACCGTGCGGAACACGTCGCCGACCACCATCACGTCGGAGCCCCGGAAGTGGATGACGCTGTCGCCGTCCGTGTGCGAGGCGGGCACGGGGAAGATGTGCACCTCCTCGCCGTTCAGGTGGATCGTCACGTCCTCGCTGTAGGTGAAGGCCGGCAGCGCCACCTCCGGCATGGTCTCCGCCAGCCGCAGGCGCACGCGGTCCTGGGCCAGGATGAGAATGCCCATGCGGCCGAGGTTCTCGTTGCCGCCCACGTGGTCGCCGTGGACGTGGATGTTGATGAGGAAGCGGATGTCGCCGTTCGAGATGCCGCGGATCGCCGCCAGGATGCGATCGGTCAGCGGGGCGAACTGGTCGTCGACCATGATGACGCCGTCGTCGCCCACGGAGAGGCCGACGTGGCCGCCGCGTCCCGACACGTAGTGCACGGTCCCGCGCACGTGGTGCGCGGCGATCTCCACCGCATCCCAGTCGACGTCGCCCCGCTGCGCGCGCGTTGCGACGGTGAGCAACACGGCCGGCAGACCCACCAGTAAACCGAGACGAAACCATGTCGTGCTTGTCAGCATCTTCTTCCCCCGCTATAAGCGGAACAGGCGGTTCAGCTTGACGACGAAGCCGCGGTTGCGCAGGCCGTCGACACGGATCGGCCTCAGCCCGCCGACGTCGCGCTCCTCGGTGTATACCACGAACAGCTCGCTGCCCGGGCTGTATTCCCACCGCAGCCGGAGATTGTTGCTCCAGCGGTCGTTGCTCGAGTTGTACTGCACCAGTCCGCTGAAGAACATGCGCGGGTTGAACGCGAAGTTGAAGCGGGTGCTGACCAGCGTGGTATTGAAGTCGCCCTCCGGCAGGTCGATGTCGTTGAACGAGATGGTCGGCTCCACGGAAAACTGGTTCGACACGTTGATGCGGCCCTGGCGGTACTCCAGCGTGCGGATGTCGCCGCTCCAGAAGGTGCCGGCCGTGAACGCCAGCCCGCCGCTGGCGCGGTGCTGCCCGCCCAGCGTGTAGGAGACCGTGCCCGCCGTGAAGCCGTAGCCGCCGACCGGCAGCACCACGTCCTTCGAGATCCGGAACGGCTCCTGCAGCAGCTCGTACGAGTTGGTCAGGCTCACCTCGAACTGGTCGCTGTTGTGGAACTCCGTCGAGAAGTCCACGGTCCGCTCGCGCGTCTCGACGAAACCCCGGTCGGCGGTGGTGAAGTAGTCGACGCCGGCTTCGAGCGCATAGCGGCGCACCAGCGCGCTGCCCTGCGGTCGCGGGCTGAAACGGCCGGACACGTTGGTGCGGCGGTAGTTGTCGCGCGTCATGAAGCCGATCTCCGGCAGGAAGTTCTCCTCGACCGCGATGTGGTTGACGGTCAGGCCGTAGCGGTCGCCGCCGTAGTCGAAGCGGCCCTGGTAGCTGGCGTCCCGGCCGTCGGCCAGCGGCGTCCGGGTGCGCGCGTAGTAGGTCACGAAGTCGAGGTTCTCGAAGAAGGAGAACGTGCCGTCCACGCCGTACGCCTGGCTGGAGCCCGGCCCGACCTGCGATACGGACCGGTTGGTGAAGATGCCCCCCACGCTGCTGCGCCGCAGGATGTCCCGCCGCAGACGCAGCACCGTGAAGTTCGTCGACGCCGTACCTGCCTCGGGCGATTCTTCCGTCTGGATGCTGAGCGCGCCGACGTCGAAGGCGCCCGCCTTGCCCGTCATCCGCGCGCCGCCGTGGATCGGCACCACCACCTGCACGTTGTTGGGGTCGCCCTCCAGGCCAATCCGCCGGCTGTAGAACAGCGTCGGCGCGTCGCTCGGCTCGCCGGGGCTGCCGGCGCCCACCCCGCCGCGCGCGAACCCGAAGATGCCCCGGCCCTCGAGGAAGAACTCCCGCTTCTCCGGAAAGAAGAGGCTGAAGCGGGTCAGGTTGACCTGCTGCTCGTCCACCTCGACCTGGGCGAAGTCCGTGTTGTAGGTGAAGTCTGCCGTCAGGTTCTCCGTGATGCCCATCTTCACGTCGGCGCCGAATGCGCCGCTGCCGTCGTTCTCCTGGATGGGAATGGAGTGCCGGTCGGTCGTCACGCCGCCGATGGCGTACGGCTTGATCTCGACCAGCCGGCTGGCTTCCGGAGGCTCGATGCCCACCAGCGTCGCACCCGCCGAGACGCGGAAGATGCCGGCCGCTCCGCGCCCGCCGCCGGCCGAGATCGGGATCCGCGTCAGGTACGTCCACTCGTTCTTGCGGCGCACGCCGCGGCGCAACTGCACGCCCCAGAGCTGGGCGCCCCCGCCGCGGTAGCGGAGCGTCTTGAACGGTATCTCCATCTCCGCCGTCCAGCCGCCGTCGAAACGTCCCGTGCGCACGTCCCACACGGGGTTCCAGTCGCCGTTGGGATTGCCTTCGTTCGTGAACTGCTGGTCCGCTCGCGCGCCGAGCGGGTTCGTGTAGAAGTTGAAGCCGTTGCGGCGGTCGTAGAACGTGTCGAAGAAGACCGTGAACGTGTCGTTCTGCCGCAACTGGTTGGTATCGCGCCGCATCTCGTTGGCGACCCATTCGCTCTCGGGCGCCGAGTCGTGCACGCGCGCCGACACGTACACGTTCTCCCCGTCGAACATGATCCAGGCTTCGGTCCGCTCGGTCGCGGGCGCGCCCTCCACCGGCACCTGTTGCAGGAAGTCCGTGATCGGCGGGACCGCGCCGTACACCTCCTCGTCGAGCACCCCGTCCAGCCGGATGCCAGTCGCGAGCCGGATGGCGCGGACCGTCGTCCGCCCGTCCGCGTCCCGGTTCATCACCGCCGGCCCGACCGGCGGCGGGGGCCCGTCGATGGCCGCGGCGAGCGCGGGATCGATTGCGGTGGCAGTCAGGGCGCCCGGCGCAACCTGGCCCGGTCGGGGCCCTTCCGCCGCGGGAGAGGCCTGCGAGCGATCATCCTGCGCCTGCGCAAGAACGCCCCCGGTCGGGGAAAGTGGCAGCAGGAGCAGCACCAGCGCCGCGCGGGGAGTTGCGCGCCGAAAAGCAGCCCACGTAGCGATCGACAACTCCGCATCCTACACGATCGGTACTGTGCTACCCTGCCACCGATACCGGGGGGCGAACGCCGCCGCCGGATCAGCCCCCAACACGCGGAGAGGAGCACGGGCGCCATGGAACGCAAGCAGACCGCTCTCGCAACCATCGTCGCCGCCGCGCTGGCGCTGGCGCCCACCGCCGCCTTGGCCGCCGACTACCATCATGTCCATATCACGGCGCCCAGCCCGGCCATGGGCGTGGACTGGTACTCGGAGTACATGGGGTGCGAGCCGGTGGCCGACCGCGACGACGCCGCGACCTGCGGGGGCGTGGAGCTCGTGTTCGTGCCCCAGCCGACGAGCGGCGGCAGCCTGGGAACGGGCATCAACCACATCGGGTTCTCGTTCCCAGACCTGGACGCCAGGATGGCGGAGTTCGAAGCGGTCGGCGTGCGCGGGGCCGGCTGGGTCGCGATCGGAGTGGCGGCGGTCTACCTCGGTGCGGTCGCGGCGGTGTTCGGCCTCGTGCCGGAAGGGCTCGCCACCCTGTACACGGCCGATGCGGCGGTGCTCGCGATCGCCGGACCGACCATCGTCGTCGCCGCCATCGCGGCCATTCCCGATGGGGTGCAGGGCGTGCTCATGGGTGCGCTTCGCGGCGCATCGGACGTCTGGCCCGCGACCTTTCTCTACATCTTCTCGTTCTGG